>CAIKOL010000001.1 GCA_903829085.1 uncultured Anaerolineales bacterium
GCGCCGTTTGGAAGAATCGACCGTTCCTTTTTGCGGCTGGAATCTTCCTTTTCACCTGGACGGCCGCGGATATCATCCAGGCATTCCTGCTTTACTTCCTGAAATATCGCATGAACATGGAAGGTCAGAGTGATATCATCCTGGGAGCGATTTTCATCACGGCCCTGCTGGTGCTACCCTTCTGGGATTGGGCCTCCCGCAAGACGGACAAGCGCAAGGCATATGTAGCTGGGATGATCTTCCTCTCGGTAATCATGATTGCCTTAAGCTTCTTGGGCTCGAACGCTGGCATGCCGCTGGTCATCATCATGGCTATTTTGGCCGGTATCGGTGTCTCGGCCATCCATGTGCTGACGTGGTCGATCATCCCGGATGCAGTTGAAGTGGATGAACTGGCAACCGGGCAGCGCCACGAGGGTGTCTTTTACAGCCTGGTATCCCTCTTCAAGAAGATCGCCTCCTCGATCGCCATTCCCCTGACCCTGCTGGTACTGGACTGGAGCGGGTATGTATCAAATGCCGCCACGCAGAAACCTTCGACCATCCTCGCCATCCGCATCCTGATGGGACCGGTGCCTTCGGTGCTGTTGCTGGGCGGCATCATCTTTGCCCTCTTCTACCCGCTCAGCCGCGCTGGTCACGCCCAAACGCGGGCTGAGATCCAGGCGAAGCGCGATAAAGCCTCTTCTGAATAATAAATATAAAGTGGCGGTGGGCTATACCCACCGCCACTCTTAATATTCCCGCATTTCACACAATTTCCGAAAAATTATTTCTTTCGGCTTGCAAACATCTTGACGACTTCCGCCACGACCGAGGGGATCAGCAGGAGCGGCAGGACGAGTTCCCACTGCTGCCAGTTAAGCGGCACGGTATTGAATACATTATTCAACCCGGGGATGTAAACCACTCCCAACAACAGTGCCATGGAAGAGGCGAAGGCAATGTTCATATTCCGGTTCTTAAAGACACCGATCTTGAGCAGGGGGTAGCGTTCCGAGCGGGAAGTGAAAGCCCGGAATAACTCGGAAGCTGAAAGGGTGACAAAAGCCATCGTCTCGGCCGCTTCGATGTGAGCGGGGAACCATTTCAAACCCAGGAAATAGGCTGCCAGGGTCACGGAAGTGATGGCGATGGTCTGGGTGAGGATGCCGACCTGCATGAACCGGTTGATGATGGGTTCCTTGGGTGGACGCGGCGCCTGTGACATGATGTCCGGGTCACCCTTTTCGGTGCCCAGGGCCAGGGCCGGCGCGCCATCCGTCACCAGGTTGAGCCAGAGCAACTGGATGGCGGTCAGTGGAGAGTTCTTTGTGATCACCGTCCCCAGGAAGATGATCAGGATCTCGGCGATATTGCACGAGAGCAGATAGTAGACAAACTTACGGATGTTGCTGTAAATTACGCGCCCCTGCTCGACCGCATCCACAATGCTGACGTAATTGTCATCGGTCAGCACCATGTCCGCGGTTTCCTTGGCCACATCCGTGCCGGTAATGCCCATGGCAACTCCGATGTTGGCGCGCTTGATGGCGGGGGCATCGTTGACCCCGTCTCCGGTCATGGCAACCACTTCGCCGTTGGCTTGCAGGGCATCCACGATGCGCATTTTGTGCTCGGGGGATACCCGGGCAAAAACATCCACCAGCTCGATCTCATTCTTCAGGGCATCGTCGCTCATGCGATCCACGTCTGCACCGGTCAGGACCTCGTGACCGGGCCGTAAAAGCCCGATCTCCAAGGCAACCGCCCGGGCAGTGTTGGGATAGTCACCGGTGATCATGACGGTACGAATGCCGGCATGGGCGGCTTTCTCCATGGCTTGTTTGACTTCTTCGCGGGGCGGGTCGATCATCCCGACC
>CAIKOL010000002.1 GCA_903829085.1 uncultured Anaerolineales bacterium
CGACGCTCATTACAGCAAAAATACCTAAGATCCCTTCAACAGCCAGTGAAGAAAATCCGATCTGCGAAGTAAAAACAGCCACACCATCTGCCAGAGCATGGTAGAGAATTGCCAGACCCAACCACCATAATTTTTTACGGGTAAACGCCTGCATTACAAGCAACGAACAAGCCAAGTGCAAAGGAATCGTAAATATGCGTTCCAGTGCGCCCAGCATGGTCATATACCAGGGAGCAGACCAATACGCTTGGATTTGGGCTTTTGCCAATTCAACCTTGTCTGGTGCTACCAGCGTTGAGACATCCATTCCACGCACTGCAAGCATTTGTATGTAACCATAAAGTACCAAAAGTCCAAGGATGATCGCTTCCACACCACCATGACCTGCTCCCACCAGCAAGCCCCTGCTCCAGGAACGGGCGTCCTTCGCCCACCAACGATACATGACGTAGCGGGAAATCTCTTCAAACAAACCGGCACTTAATCCAAGAAAAACAGAAAGGATTATATTCTGCTCAGCTGCTGGCAAAGAAATGAAATAGGGTTGGGTAAAAATAGGATTTACCAGGGAATTAAACGGAATATGTATTATTTGCGAAAAGAGGAATGTTACTCCACCAATCCAAAACAAGCGCCAGCCTAAATTGAATTTGCGGGTTAGATAAAACGCCAGTCCAATTGGAATAGTGATCATCAAAAAGCCATTAAGAAAGTATGTCACATATAGAATGTTCATAAGGTTATCCTATTTTATTATTGCCTAATTTTATCATTTCTATAATGCCTTCAACAAATTTAGACAACTTCCACTCGTACTGCGCTAATTTTATATTCCGGGATCTTTGCCACAGGGTCAAGAGAGGAGTGCGTCAGTTCATTGGCAGAGGCGGCGGGAAAATGGAAGTTTGCAAAAACCATTCCCGGTGGGACACGTTCTGTAACCCAGGCAACTGCTTCAATACTTCCACGGCGGGAAGTGACTCGCAAGCGCATACCGTCCTTCAGATTCCAGCGCGCAGCATCCTCCGGATTGACTTCCACCAAGGTCTGACCGTAAACTCCCATCAACCCTTCAGCGCGGCGAGTCATTTCTCCTCCGTGCCAATGGTAAAGGACGCGGCCAGTGGAAAGCAGAATCGGATAATCGTTGTCCGGCATTTCCGCAGGTTGGAGGTGATCAATTGGGGCGAATTTGCCTTTACCACGCGTGAATTGCCCAATGTGTAAAATGGGAGTGCCAGGGTGTTCGGAGCCAAGAACGGGCCACTGTAAACACTCCCCCGCCTCCAAGCGTTCATGAGTCACACCAGTATAAGATGGTGTTACTGCACCAATTTCAGCCATAATCTTGGATGTATCGGGATATTCCCATCCCGATTGTGGAGCTTGGCGAATCTCTCGTCCGCCAAGGGCCATAATTCGTTTTGCAAGTTCAATCGTGATCTGCCAATCGGGTTTTGCCATTCCCAATGGTTCAATTGCTTTCCGGCACATCTGTACACGTCGTTCTGTATTCGTGAACGTCCCGGATTTTTCGGCAAAACTTACACCCGGTAACGAGACATCTGCATATACTGATGTTTCAGATGGAAAGATTTCTTGAAGAGCAATAAACTCGCATGCTTCCAGACAGTGGCGGATATGATTTGTGTCCGGGTCACTCATTACCGGGTCTTCCCCCAAAATAAACAAGGCACGCACCTGGCCAGTTTCAGCAGCTGGGATCATCTCGGTAACTGTCATCCCAACTTTTTCCGGCAAGGATACACCCCAGGCAGTTTCGAATTTCAGGCGCGCCTCCCCGCTGGCAACATTTTGATACCCGGGATAAACATTGGGTAATCCGCCCATATCGCAAGCTCCCTGTACGTTGTTCTGCCCCCGCAAAGGATTCACACCTCCACCCGGAACACCCATGTTTCCCAGAAGCATTTGTAAATTTGCAAGGGTCATTACATTCCGCACACCGACGATGTGCTGCGTGATACCCATCGCCCAAATCACAGCCATCGGCCTGTTCAAGGCCAGGATCTCTGTTGCCCGTTCGAGTTGATCTTCGGAAATCCCAGTGATCTCGCTTGTTTTCTTAGGCGAATATTGTTCTATAGTTGCCTTGAATTCATCAAAACCTTCGGTGCGATCAACAATAAATGCTTTATCCTCCCAACCCTTTTTCAGGATGATGTTCATCATACCGTTGACAAGGGCGATGTCGGTACCAGGACGGTGGCGTAAATGCAACCCACCATATTGGGGCTGGGCAAATTCAGCCAAGTCAATCCGCCGGGGATCCGCAATGATCAATTTTGTGCCGCGGTGCAGGACAGCCTGTCTCAAACGTGAACCAAACACTGGATGCTGCTCTGTTGTATTGGAGCCGATCACAAAAAAAGCGGCAGCTTTTTCAGTTATATCATCGAACGAATTGGTCATAGCGCCTGAACCAAATGAAGCTGCCAGGCCGGTAACCGTGCTGGAATGACAGAGCCGGGCGCAATGGTCAATATTTTGCGTCCCCAGCACCTGACGAGCCAGTTTATTCATCAGGTAATTTTCTTCATTCAAGCATTTGGCTGAAGTCAGAATTCCGATACTCGATCCGCCGTACTTATCGCGCTTTGCAACCAGTTTTCGCGCAGTAATATCAAGCGCAGTTTCCCAATCTGTTTCGATCCAGTCCCAGGCCGGACCATATTGCAACTTCGTTCCGTTTTCAAGTAAATATCGCCTAACCCGTGGAACCATTAATCGGTCAGGGTGATGGATAAAATCGTACCCGTAACGACCTTTAACACACAGATGCATCCCATTTACTGGCGAGTCCGGGTTTGAGGTAACGCGGATAATTTTCCCATCTTTTACATTCAGGTCAAATTGGCACCCAACACCGCAATATGTGCAGGTGGTGGTCACTTTCTTGTCTGGCTCTCCAAGGTGGATGGATAGTTTATTGTCGAGTGCTCCGGTAGGACAGTAGGCAACGCACGCGCCGCAGGACTCGCATCGGGCTTCGAGTAGGGTTGTATCAGCACCGGCAACAATGCGCGTATCGGATCCGCGGCCTGCCACTCCCCAAACAAAGCGGCCTTGTACTTCTGCACAAGCGCGGATACAGCGGGTACAGAGGATACATTTATTAAGATCCACCCTTACAACCGGATTGGGATCTTTATCGACAAGGTATCGAGCTTGATGTGAAATCCCATCGGGCATCTCCACATCATAGTATCGGAGCCAGTTTTCGAACTCGGTGAAGTGCCCATCACAGACAGCGTACCCAGCATCGGAATAATTTTCTAAGAGAAGGGAAAGAACCTGTCTTCGAGCTTGAATGAGCGCTTTTGTTTCTGTGTGAACAACCATTCCGTCTGCAACCGGAAGGTTGCAGGCCGCCACCTGGCCGCGTATCTTCTCCACTTCCACGATGCACAACCGGCATGAACCGACGGGCGATAGGTCTTTGTGATAGCATAAGGTCGGAATGACAATCCCGTTGGCTCTTGCAACTTCAAGAACCGACTGGCCTTCTTTTGCCTGGACAACCTTGTCGTTGATGAGCACATTAACCATTGTCGTCAACTCCTGAGACCAGAAGCGAAATCTTTTTCGAAATTCCCAAGTGCCGACATGACAGGAATATAAACTGATTGTCCCAGACCGCAAAATGATGTCAGCTGCATCATGCTGGCAAGTTGAGCCAACTGCTCCAAATCTTCAAGTTGAGCATTACCTTCTGCCAGGCGAGCCACCAGCGCGTATATACGTGCAGTTCCAATACGGCATGGTGTGCATTTTCCGCAAGATTCAACCTTAAAGAAGTGGAGCAGTTCCCGCAGCAACGCAACAGGAGAAACCCGTTCATCGCAAACAAGGAACGCCCCAGCGCCAAGGGAAATTCCCTTGGCAGCTGATGCGTAATCAATTGGCGTGTCCAGCAGGTTTTCGCCAACGATTGTCCCAGCTGCACCGCCACATAAAGCAAAATGGAAATTCGATCCCGATCGCATCCCACCCCCGAAATCAAAAATCAGTTGGCGCAGTGTCAATCCAAACGGCGCTTCAAACAA
>CAIKOL010000003.1 GCA_903829085.1 uncultured Anaerolineales bacterium
CGTCTGGCTGCAGCAGATTAACCAGATTATCGGCCGCGGCTCCAACGTCGCTCGCGGTCTTCCACCAGGGAGAGCCTGCCGACCAGATGTAGTCCTCGTGACCCCAGGCGCCGGCCGCCGGCAGAATCTGATAGTAGCCACGGCTCTTGCTGATTAGAGCATCCAGCCGCTCACCCAGTTCCTTTTCCTCCCGACCAAAGGTGGCCTGCTTGGAGGCTTGCAGGAACTCGCCTCGGACTGCCTGGTTCCCCTCGCGCTGACCAAACACCCTGGCCAGCACTTGCTGTCTTACGTCGCCGGCAGCCCCGTCCTCACCCAGCAGTTGAAAGTGCGGCGGGATGCCCAGTTCCATGGGAAAGGCTTTGGCCACGCCCACGGTGAAGTTGTCCAGCGTGCCGATATGCAGCCGGTGCAGACTCTCCAGCAGCTCCCGCAGGATCTGCAGGAATTCGCGCTGCCCAGTGTCGGGCTTCCCGATCAGCTTTCCGGTCCGCAGCGCTGCCTGCGGAGACGACGCCGCCTGACAGAGATATCTGACCACCGAATCGAAAATCTCCCCGGCTGCCTTTCGCGAGAAGGTAAGGGCGATGATGCGGTCCGGCTTGACCCCCCTGGCCATCAGCTCGATATAGCGGTGGGCCAGTTGGAAGGTCTTGCCTGATCCGGCAGAGGCCGAGATCGCTTTGTGCCCAATGTGCGCCGCTGTCATGCTGCCTTCCCCTTATTGAGGAATGCCTCGAAGGCCTCCGCGTTGACGCACAGGGCTGGATCGGCAGGGAAGAGGCTCTCGAATTCGTCGTATCTCGGCTTCTGTGCCGGCGGCCAGAATCGGCGAGTCTTGATATCGCTGATGATGCCTCTGGCACAGGCACTCGCCGAGTCCAGAAGCGGAGCCGAGGGGTTGTCCCAGAGAACCACGCCGGTGTCGTCCAGGGCCTTCGGCAGGTTGAAATAGCCCAGTTCGAACGGGCCTCGCAGCTCCTGGTCAGATGAGAGCAGGATGCCATACAGCGGCAGTTGCAGGTCCATCCAGCGCCTCTGCCTGCCGGCGACCTCAACCTTGGCATACTCCGGCCATTCCCGATCCTTGGGCAGGGAGACAAGGTGGGCTTCTTCCGGCGTGCCAGCCTTCTCCGAGGTCTTGTAGTCCAGCACCCTGATCTTGCCAGTCTGCCGGTGGCGGTCTATGCGGTCGATCTTGCCCCGAACCTGCACCCCCTCGATCTCGCCCTCGATTCCCATCTCCGAGTGCGCGATCTCCCAGCCCTGCCTCACCAGCTCCGCCTGAACCTTGGCCGCCTGGCGCAGACGCTGCCTGGCCGATTCGATCTGAACCTCAACCCGGAGCGGCGGCGACGGGCCAAGGCGGGCCGTCACCCAATCCGCCACCACGGCACAGAGAAACTCCTGCAATCGGGCAACATCCTCACACCGGCGCATTTCCTCGTTCAGCGCCATCTCGTGCAGCGTGTCGTGGACCAGCGAGCCGAAGTCCATAGCGTCGAGC
>CAIKOL010000004.1 GCA_903829085.1 uncultured Anaerolineales bacterium
AGCCTGGCAGGGCAAAGCTGCGGATGTCCTGCCCGTCCACCAGGATGCGCCCCGCCTGGAATTCGTAGAAGCGGGCGATCAGCCTGGCGAGCGAGGATTTGCCCGCCCCGGTATGCCCGACGATGGCCAGGTTCTCGCCCGGGCGGATGTCGAGGCTGAAATCCACCAGCACCGGTTCCTGGTCCACGTAGCGGAACGAGAGGTCCTCGAAGCGGATGGCTCCCTTCAGAATGGGCGCCGCCTGCGAACCGGTCTGCAGCACGTTCGGCTCGGCGTCCATCAGGGCGAAGATGCGTTCGGCCGCGCTCAACCCGGACTGGATGTTGGACCAGAAGGCCGACAGGTTCATGACCGGGTCGAAGAAGCGCCCCAGGCTCATGATGAACAGGTACCAAGCCCCGATGGTCACGGCTCCCTGGGCGGCGCTCAACCCGCCGGCGTAGACCAGGGTGGCGGTGGCAATGCCTGCCAGGGTGTTCAGCGAGGGCCAGACCAGCGCCAGGATGAACCCGCGCCAGACGTTCACCCGGTAGGAGGTGCTGTTGGCGAGGTTGAAAGTCTCGAAGATGCCCGATTCCTGGCGGAAATTCTTGGCGATGGCGATCCCGCTGACGGTCTCCTTGATGGCCGAGTTCACGTCGGCCATGGCCTGCATGCCGCTCTTGGTGACCTTGCGGGCCATGCGCCGGAAGAGCAGCGCCAGCAGGAAGATGAAGGGCAGGAAGGCGAACAGCAACAGCGACAGGCGCCATTCGATGCTGACGATGACGATGCCGAGCAGGATGGCGTTCAGGATCTGAGCGGAGACGTCGGTGATGATGGTGACCAGTTCGCCCAGGGTGCTGGTGTCGGCGTTGATGCGTGAAACGATGCGCCCCGAGGAGAACTGGTCGTAGAAGGAAAGGTCGTGCCCCACCGCCGCCCGGAAGGCCAGGTCGCGCAGATTCAGCACCACGTCACCGACGGTGCGCACGGTCAGCCGGCGGCGGGCCCAGTTCAGGCCCCAGTCGGCCACGCCGATAAAGAGCACGATCCCGCCGATGCCCAGGCTGGCAGCCAGGCTGGGCAGGGTTTTGAGCGTGTCGAGGCCGCGGCTGATGATGACCGGCAGGGCGGTGGTGATGACCGCCAGCAGGATGGTGACCCCCACAATGACCGTCACCCGTTTGCGCTGGGCGGTGAAATAGCGCACGATCCGTCTGGCAAGGTCGCTGTCCTTGTACTGGCGGTCGTATTTTTCTTCGTTGAGACCTTCGTAGAAACCCATAAGTTTAAAGGTTCAGGTAATTTGGGATCAGGTGCTCAGGTGCACCGATCATCCATTTACCTGGCTCCTATTCTCTGAAAATGCGGGCATATGCATCGGATGTTTTCATCAGTTCATCGTGGCTGCCGATGGCGGCGATGCGCCCCTTGCGCAGGACGATGATCAGGTCGGCCCAGCGGATCTGGGAGAGGCGGTGGGTGATGATAAGCGTGGTGCGGCCGCGGGCCGCGGCGGCGATGGCGCGCTGGATCAGGTCCTCGGTAGCCGAGTCGATGGCGCTGGTGGAGTCATCCAGGATCAGGATGTGCGGGTCTGTCAGGAAGGCGCGTGCAATGGCCAGGCGCTGGCGCTGCCCGCCCGAGAGGGTCACGCCGCGTTCGCCGATGACGGTGTCGTAGCCTTTGTCGAACTGGCGGATGAACTCGTCGGCCTGGGCGGACCTGGCGGCGGCTTCGATCTCTGCGCGGGTGGCATCGGGTCGGCCAAAGGCGATATTCTCGGCCACCGAGCGCGAGAACAGGAACACATCCTGTTCGATGATGGAGATCTGCGAGCGCAGCGAGGCCAGGTTCCAGTCGCGCACATCCACGCCATCCACCAGGATCTGCCCGGCGGTGGCGTCGTAGGTGCGGTTGACCAGCTTGGCGAGGGAGGTCTTGCCGGTGCCGGTCTGCCCGACGATGGCCACGGTCTGCCCCGGCTGGACGGTGAAGGAAATATCGCGCAGCACCGCTTCACCGGTGGGGTAGGCGAAGGTGAGGCCGCGGAATTCGATGCGGCCCTGCATGGGCTGGGTCAGCCCGGCGGAATTCTGGTCCAGGATGGTCTCGTGGTTGATCAGCTCCAGGATGCGCCGACTCCCTGCCAGCCCGGAGGAGATGAGCGAGTAAGCCCAGATGGAAGTCCAGGTGGGGAACTCGAGCATCAGCAGGATGCCGAAATAGGCCACCACGTCGCCAATATTCAGGATGCCCAGGCGGTAGAGCAGGATGGCGTGCAGCAGGCCGCCGGCCAGGGCGATATAGAAGAGCAGCAGGGGCACGAAACGGGCTTCCACATCCCCCTGGCGGATGTTGTTATTGCGCAGGCGCAGCGAATTGAGGTTGAAGCGCTTGACCTCGGCTTCTTCCTGGGCAGCGCCCTTCATGGTCTCGATGCCATCCAGGGCTTCAGAAAGGTGCGTGTTCATCTGGCCGAAGGAATCGCGCACATCTTCGGTGATGGGGTTGAGCGTGCGCAGGTACCAGCGCAGGGCGATGAAGTAGGCGATGGTGAAGAGGATGGGAGTGAGCAGCAGCGACCAGTGGTAGATGGGGGCGAAGAAGAACGGCATGGCCAGGAAGACCAGCGAACCGACCACCAGGTTGATGCCGGGGCTGAACATGTAATTGACTTCGCGCACATCGTTGGTGGCACGCGCCATCGTGTCGCCCACCGGCTGGAGGTTGTGGAAGGTCATGCTCTTGCCCAGCAGCGACACGTAGAGTTCATCCCGCACGTCGCGCTCGATGCGCTGGGCTACCAGTTCGGCGCCAAAATTGCGCCCCAGTTGCAGGATGCCGCGCAGGATCTGCGACCCGCCCATGATGAGCGCCAGCGGGAGCAGGACTTTGACCTCAGGCGGGACCTTCAGCATGGCGTTGAAGGCGTCACCGGTCAGTACCGGCACGTAGGCCGCCAGGGCGGCGTTGCCAACCGCGCCGATGAACATGATCAACACCAGCCACCAGTGGCGCCGGGTATGCGAAAGGATCCAGCGGATGGGCGTGCGCCGGTCGGTGGTATGGCGGCGGGTGAGGGTGAATTCAGCAGGAGAGGTTGTCATGGGGCACGGGAATTAATTTTACCATTCTCGCAAAAAAAAGCCGGGAGTGTTTCCCGGCCTTGCGAAATCTGCAGATAGGGCGTGTTATCCGGCTACCAACCAGTCCAGCGCTGCTGCCTGGTCGTCGAAGGCCTGGACGAGAGTGTCGCCAGTAACATTACTGAACGTGGTAATGAAGATCCGCCGCATACCGCTGACTCCCAGCAAGGCGCGCTTGATCACGGCCGGATTCGAGCGGTTGAGCAACTTGCGGATAGTATTCAGGTTGTCCATGGTTTCGACGGTAGCGTGGAAATCGCTCAACACCAGGACTGTTTTCCTGGGTTCTTTTGCAATCGTGTCGACAGCAGCCTCTACTTCCAGGCGCAGGGCTTCAAAATCCCTGCCAAACCCGGA
>CAIKOL010000005.1 GCA_903829085.1 uncultured Anaerolineales bacterium
TGAAGGAGGCGGCTTCATCCAGAGGATAAGCGGCAACCAATTTACCCTGGACATCCAGGACAAACAACTGGTCAAAATAGGGAACGGAGCGCATCTGGTTGCCGAGCAAGGCGCTCAAGGAATTGCCACTGCCTACCAGCAAGCCCGGCTCGATGGCCAATTGGGTGTCCAGGTTTTGACCAGTTTCAAGAAAGAAGGGCACAGTCTCGGAGGCAGCCTGGGCAGTGCTTGCCAGCCGGTCACGGATCATGCGACGGGCGGCGTTGCCCGCCACCAACCAGTCACCCAGGATAACCGAGATCAGCAGGATGACAATGAATCCGCCTCCGGTGATCAGAAAGCGCGCCTGCAAGCTGCGCTCGGCAGGCGACGGCTGGAGGGGCTGCTGCTGACCCCAAGCCCTGGGTAGGGCCATGGCGATCACCTGGGTGAACAAGCCTGCCACCAGGATTTCGCCGCCCGTTGCCAGGACAGCAGGCCACACGTTGGTGAAGGCGAAGTCCAGGCGCGCCGCCAGCGCGCCGCTGACCGAAAACAAGGCACTGACAATATAGAAAAGTGCGTAGACCGGTACCAGTCCCAGCCCGATGAGGAATGGCTGGCGCATAGCCTGGTAGAAACGGGTGCGAAAGTTCTGACGAGCTGACAGACTGAACAGGATCGCCAGGATGGCAGGCACCAGGATGGTAAAGAGGTTATGAGTATCCCAAAAACAGCGCACCAGACCGGTCAGCAAGCCGAGCATGGCTGCATCCAACGGGCCGAGGAATCCGCCCGCCAGCATCCACGGCAGGGCCGAAAAAACCATCAGCACCGGGCTGTACGGCCCGGAAGGAATGCCCGGCTCCGGCAGGGCCGCGCCGGACGAAAACTGCACCCCCAGGAACAAATTGGTCAATGGAACCAGGAGCAGGAAAAGGATGAAGAGAATGCCGCGTGGTCTGCCGCGCTTCTGCATTCCGCGCCAACGCATCAACGCGGCTGCCATCACCCCCAACAGGACCAGCCAGCCAACCCAACCCAGCCACGAGTTGAGCGGGTCTGCATAACGGAGATTCTGCAACAGCGTCAGAATGGGGGTCATGGCTGGAAATGAAAAATGTCTTAGTGGACCTCTGAACCGGGGAACAGGACGGTGTCAAGATAAGCGCCGCGATAGTTCTCAGGCAACAAACCAGCTATGACGCGCATAACCAGGTCGGCATTGTGCTGGCGGGATTCGCGGCGTGCCTCGCCTCTTCCCTCCACCGGAGGCAAAAGGAAGGGCTTGCCGATGCGCATTTCCAGAGGCGGGCGTTCGCCTTTCTTGGCCCTTTTCCAGAAATCGTCGGTGGTGCCAACGATACCAGCCGGGATGACCGGCAGGCCGGATTGTTCTGCAAGATAGGCAATGCCCGGTTTGGCAACCTGCAAGCCCGGGGCATGGGAGCGTTCCCCTTCCGGGGCGATCAGCAGCGGGTAGCCCGTCCGCAGGATTGCCAGTACGGTTTCAAACATCGCCCTGTCGTACTCGCCGCGGTGGACCGGAATGCCACCCCACAGGCGGGCCAGGATATTCTGCCCAGGCCGGCTCCACACTTCTGCCGCGCCCATGGCTTCCACCTGCTCAGGCCAGAATACACCCACGAAGGGCGGATCGAAAAGGGAAACATGGTTGATGGCCAGGATATACGGGTGACCATGTGGAACGTTCTCCCTGCCAGTGATCGTCACAGGCGCCAGGCTGCGGAAAACCGCTCGCAAGACCACCCGCAGGACTGGACGGGCCAACCAGTGCCGCCACCACGCCAGATGATATTCTGTTACCGGCATAAGGCCTCCACTTTGGAAAAGACTTCATCGGCATTCAATTTGTCTGAATCTAGCACGATGGCATCCCCGGCCGCGCGTAAAGGCGAGAAAGCCCGGGTCGAGTCGATCTCATCGCGGCTGCGGACCCCAGCCAGGATCTGCCCGTAGTCAGCCTGGCCGCCACGCTGGAGGATTTCCGCGTAGCGCCGGCGGGCGCGTTCCTCTGCCGAGGCATCCAGGTAGATTTTCAAGTCAGCTTCCGGCAGGACGACTGTGCCGATATCCCGTCCCACCATAACCACTTTCCCGCGCAGGCCGATGCGCCGCTGCTGGGAAGCCAGCGCCTGGCGCACGCCCCTGTAAGCTGAAACGGGGGAAACATTGGCTTCCACATCGGGCCGGCGGGTTTCCCAGGTGATATCCACCCCATCCAGGAGAACATCACAGGCGCGGCCGTCCTCTTTGGAGGCCGGGCGGATGTCGATCTGGGCAGTCTCAGCCAGGTTTGTAACCTCGGTCTCATCTTTGATTTGCAGGCCGCGTTGGAGGGCACCCCAGGTGACGGCGCGATACATGACGCCGGTATCAAAGAACAGGTAGCTCAGGGAATCGGCCAAACGCCGACCCAGGGTGGATTTGCCCGAGGCAGCCGGGCCGTCAATGGCAATGATACTTGGAATGGGCATGGGTAATTAGGTGGACAGATAAAAGGTAAGAAAGGGCCAGGTATACCAGGTTGGAAGGGAAGCAGGTAAAGATGGTAGCGGGCAAGTTGAAAATCAGGGAGTCGGAACACCCTGGCTGTCGAGCGTCAGGTCAGAGCGTACCCACAGGATGACTTCCTGGCGCAGGATGGGCATCTGGCGGTAGACGAACCAATCCAGCCAGTTGGGTGTAGTGGCATGGTCCCAGTCAGCCACTTCACTGAGCGGGAGTGCCTCGCCGCGATAATCCGCCGCCAGGCTCAACTGGTCGACGGTTGAGATGACCATTTCCGGTTTCGCGTCCGGTGCCAGCGAAGTCACCTTGCTTACAGTCCAGTCGCGGAACAACCAATCCAGGGCCGGGGAGTCCACACCGAGAATCGTCAGGGGGAGTTGCCCGGCATAACCACTGTTCAGGTCAGAGATCTGGTTGGCAACCTCCAGCAGCACATCCACGCGCCCGGTGTGCGGTTCCGGCGGCCAGAGTTCAACCGTCAGCGGTTCACGCAGCCCGGCTGCACCGGTGCTCATGGCAAGCGTGAAAGCCGTCAGTGCCAGCACTCCGCCCCATACTCCACCCAGGCGGGCTATGTTGACCGACCAGCCCGCCCCTACCAGCAGCAGGCTCAAGGCAACCAGCAACAGTACTGCGAGCACCAGATACAGGCGCATACGCGCTGGTTCGGTTGTCAGATCCATATTGGTCACACCCGCCAGGTCAAGCCAGCCAAATACCAGGAGTGCCACCACCAGGGTTCCGACTCCTGCCACTTCCCAGAGGTTGCGGCCCTCAAAATCAAAGTGGTGGCCCAACTCGATGGCAGCCAGCATCCAAAGGGGCAGAAGCACCCAGGTAAGGTCGCTGGTCTGCTTGGCAGGGTAAATAAGCGCCAGCACCAGCGCCACCAGCGCCCAGGTCCCCAGGCGGAGCGAGTCGCTGTCCCGCTTCAGGATGCCGCGCACTGCGCCTGCAATTCCGAATCCCACTGGCAGGATTTCATAAGCTGGCAGGGCCAGTAAAGGTCGCCAGAGCGGGACGCCGGTAAGCGTCCACCAGCCGCGCAAGGATTCCACGAAAGACATGACAAAAGCAGATAGTCCCATTGGAGAAAGCAGGAACAGGCTACCCACCACGAGCAGCGTTCCCAGCCCCCACGCAAAGGCAAGCCGAACATCCTCCCAGCGCAGGCGCGGGTCTTGCTCAAGCGGTGTGGGTGCGGGAACCTGATCTGCATCCTGGGTTTCTGTTTTTTCCTCCACCGCTGCGGGGAGACGCTTCCCAAACAAGGCCGGGATGGCCCAGGTCAGCAGCAGTCCAAGCAGGCCGAACCAGATCGAAGTTCCGGAAAGCAGCGCCAACCCGGCAAAGAGCCCCGCGGCAGGACGTTTCCCGTCCAACCACAGCAGGCCAGCCAGGGTCAGGCAGGTGATTGCCAGCATCGGCTCACCTGCCAGGTGCGACATGGCCACCAGGCCGGGATCGAGCGCCAGTCCAAAGGCCAGCACAAGCGCCGGGATGCGCCCAAAGCGACTGCGCAGGAACCACGGGACCAGCACTAGGACACAACCCGCCAGGGCTGGCCAGAAACGAGCCAGGAAATCCGATGCACCAAAAATGTAGAAGAGCACAGCAGTCAGGTGAACGTAGGCCGGGTTGGGACCGAGGACGGGATGGTACCCCTGGGTCACCCGCAAAGCTTGGAGCGCCCAGGCTGCTTCGAAATCCGAGAGCGGCAGAGTGCCGAGGTGCAGAAAACGCAGGCCTACGGCTAGCGCAAGCGCCAGGGCGTAGAAAGCATGTTCGAGAGTGGGTTCGATTTTTCTCATTGGCGTTATTTTACTGCTTCTTCCATATTTAGTGGGTAGGAACGACTAATTCGCACCTATGGGACCTCATAGATCGTCACCAGTCCCTGCTGAAAGACGGGCGTGAGGTAACGCTGGAATTTACTTTCATTAAGGTGATATGTACTCCGCTCCAGCGAGCCGACAAAGACATACCGGATCCCGTATTTAGAGAGGATGGGCTGGGCTTCGCCCCATTGGGAGGTCTCGTAGAGCAGGCGGATGTCATCCTGGCGGGTTCCCTGAGGTTCATAGGTGCCGCGCCATTGGCCCTCGTGCATCGGCCAACCCAGGACGGTTGGCAGCCCGCTATAAGTGGAAATTCTGCTGTATTCCGTATAACTGGCGTCGGGTTTGCTGGCTTCCACAATAATGCCATAAGGAGCAGTCCGTAACCAGGCCGCACCTGCCATATCATCGGGATTGCTTCGAGTGAGGTAGGCACCTCCATCCAGAGTCCAGACCTGGGCCGCAGTCTGTATCGCAGATGGGTCACCGGCTGTGCGAGCAATTTCCAGCCTGTCATTGAATGCAGGAATTTGGAAATCATTGGTGCGGGTGAGCATACCCAGTACCGGGTAGGCCAGCGCCATGAACAGTACCAGCGCCAGACCGATCCGGTAAATCCAACCCCAGGTGCTACGCAGGTCATGCAGCAATACCGCCACCCCAAAAGCAGCCGCCAGGCTCCACACCATCCAGGCCTGGTAATAGAATTTGAAGATGGTGTTCATGCGGTTGCCGAACTGGTCGCGCAGGAAAACAAAATCCGGTGCCAGGACCAGAAGACCGCCGAGGATGATCAGGAAAAGGATGAAAACGGAGGGCTGAAGGCTGGATGTCGCAAAGTGGTTTTCTTCTTCCGCAACCAGTTCCGTTTCCTGCCTGCTGCTTTTTGCCCTTAGGAGAAACGCCAGCGCCGTACCAAGCAGGAGCAGCAGGGTCAGCAGGCCGCCGATAAAAGAGAACCGACGAAGCGTGGCAGCAGAAAAATACAGCGCGGCACTGATGAAACCCTCGTTGGCCAGATAGCTGGTCACGAAATCAGGCATCTTCAGTTTTGCCAGCAGTCCCAGCAGCCAGGAGAAAATCCACAGCAGCCCGGCCAGTGCGGCTGCCAGCCCAAAACCAAGCTTCCAATTGGCGGGTCGCTTTTCAGCGCGCCAGAGATGGATCAGCCAGGCAGCCATCGCCAGAAATAGCGGACCAAACATGACCCACAGCTGGGCGCCGCGGGATGGGTTCTCCAGGTTGGGTAGGATGCCACCCGCCTGGGATGAAAAGCCGGCGTAGAACGGCAGGTAAAACAGAATTCCCAGCAGGCCGAGCGGCACACCCAGGGCAAACACATCCTGCAACCGTTTCCAGGCCCAGCCGGATTCCAGCACCCGCATCAGTGCGTACGCCCCCACCAGCAGGGCAAACCCGATCAGGATATCCCAGGTGTTAAGGAAGGCCAACCCCCCCAACACCAGCCCACCAAAGAAAAGGCCCACAGGCTGCACCTGCAGCCGGTAAAAGCCCAGGTTCGTCTCCCCCTTCCAGCCACCCAGGAACAGGTTGAGCGCCACCCCCACAGCCAGCAACCCGAACGGCATTGCCAGCACATGCGGGTGCAGGTCCCCCAGCAGGTAGGAAAAGAACGGGAATTCATCAATGACCTCGTTCCATTGGTGAGCCAGGCTGTAATCCGTGACCACACGCGAGGCGCGCCACCACCACCAGTTACGCAGTGGGATTAGACCGAAAGGTCTGGCAGGCGTCTGATTCAAATCCAGGATCCCAAGCCAGCTCCAGAAAGCGGATGTGGCGCTGCCATCCGGGTTGAACTTCCACAATAGGCCAAGGTTATGGAGCACGTCCAGAAAACCTTCGAAATTGCTCACGATCAACAGAAAGAAAGGGCCAAGCAAAGGCAGGCCTGTCAGCCGGCGGGGGTGGGCTGAGGATGACCGCTTCTTCCGCCAGGTAGCCAGCAGGTTATAGATCACACCGTACGAGCCTACAGCGCTTAAGGCGAAAACCAGCGCCAGCATCAGGTTGAACGCCACGCTGCCCAGTGTGCCGGTGGTCTTGGCAAGCATGGCGGTCATCACGTAACCAAAGTAATAATATGAGATGGCATAACCCGATAGCCACGGGTCGTGCGGTGGGAACGTGGGTGAGTGCAGGATGGCATTGATAAAGGCCAGTTCCATCGGTTTTTCGGTACCGGCAATCTCCGGTGCCCCGGCACGCACAAACGCCAGGAAGGCAAAAGCCAGGAAAAACAGGCATTCAACCGTGACGATGACCCGAACGTTGGAGCAGATCCAGGCCCACAACGCAGTTCGCCTCTCCTTCTGCACCAAACCCGACAGCGAACCCACCACCAGGAGTACCAGTCCCAGCAACAAACCTCCGGCATCATTCCGGATGATCCCCAGGGAGGCCATCAACCAGAAGGCATACCCCCACACCAGCATCCCCAAGGTGCGCGCCAGGCTGAAACCGCGGTCAGCCAGCGCTGGGAAAAGCCCAAAGGCCAGCGGAAAGGTCAGCCAGCCAAGGGCAGAAACGAGCAGGTACCAGAGGAAAAAGGATAGCATGGGAATCTGTCTTCTTTATCTACTTTCCTGGCATTTCCTGGGCAATCCCAGTAGACGAGGCAAGGATTTTTACCATCCGATGGTAACCGCCGCTGCCTTCGGCAACTTTAGGATGCCTGCTCTCACTTGTGTGAACAATTTTATAACCCAGATGCTCATACAGGCGGCAGGCGTTTTCATGATTAAAAGCGACAATGAGAGAGCACTTGTGTAAACCAGAGGCACGTGCCAAATCTTCAGCGTATGCCATCAGCAGCGTGCCGATCCCCTGGCCCTGGAATTCAGGGAACACAGCCAGGTTACTGATATAGAATTCATCGGTCTCAGTCTCCTTCAAATCGCCATAAGCAGATTGTAACCTTATCAAGCGGATGGCGGAGGCAGGACCAAATACTCTCAGCATGTGCCAGGCGGTCATCCAATTCAAGCGGGCCAGCAACTCGCCTGGATAAGCCAGTAACAGACCAGTATCCTGTCCGTCGTGTTCCGCCAGGGATGCCAGGTTATAACTCACCCGGTTGCCTCGACTCAGGAAGAGGCCCGCCAGTACCTGTAAAGTGGCAACCCTTTTTTCGTGTCCAAAGAGCCAATCCGCCTCGATGCCCATCGTCATATAAATGAGCCTGGCAACCAGGTCCGCATCAGCCAGCCTGGCGGGGCGGAATGTGACAGCCCGGGTCATCGCAATTCTCCGGGCAGGGAAAACCTGCCATCCGGGCCCGGTTCAAAATCGAACACCCGCACCACCGCCTCCAGGTTCAGCAGGCCGTAGATATGAGGGAATAACTCGTCCGGTTTATCCGTACCCGCTTCCCAGTGCACCTGGGGGGTGAGTCGCGCCGGATCGATCTCCAGGATCGCCAACCCGTGCTGCCCGGCATAGAAAGAATTGGCTACACGTAAGACCTGGGAGGCTTTGGAACAATGAATAAAGCCTGCGCTCGCCAGTGATTCGGCGCTATACACACCAGAGGTCTGCGCGGCAGACCAGGAATCCCTGGAGGTAATATGGTATATAAGCCCGGTCACGGGTTCACCTCGTAGATGACCGTTTGTCCATCGCGATAGACCTCGTGCCAGAAAATGGTGTTGGCTGCCTCGAATTTGAGCAGTCCGTCCGGAGACCCTTCCCCGACCGGCCCACTGGGAGCACCCGGAGCATACTTGGCACGTTCCAACTGTCCAACGATGATGTAACGGACATTATACTTGCGCAGGAAGTCACGCGCCGCAGCTACATCGGTGGTGGCATAGAATGCATCCACTTCCCTGCCGCGGGCGATCACCGAAGTTGAATCCAGGACGCGCTGCTGTGACTCGTGCCATTCCCAGCCGACAACGTCCGGCAGGCCGGTATAGACAGAGAACCGTCCCAGCCAGGCATACTGGACCCCGGCAGGAGCAGCCTCCGCGATGACAGGCGAACCCTGGACGTTGTCCTGCATCCAAAGCATGGCGCGGTAATCTTCGCTCAGATCCATGGTTACGCCAAACTCAGAATAGTGGGCATATGCCATATAGGTCATACTGTCGAGGCTGTGCGGGGCAGCCAGCGACATGCGATCACCGACTTTGGCTATCCCATAGTCAAACAGGAAGAATATCGAACAGACCGCAAGGATGGAAGCAATAATCGACCAGGCGGTGCGCCAACCGGGCAGCCAACGGCGGAATTCACCTAACAGCCAGTTGAAAGCCGCGGCCGCGCTCAGACCCAGTAAGACCCATGCCTGCATATAGAATTTGAAGACCGTGTTCTGGCGACCGATGTCCCCCTTGACGACGACCAACTCCACGACCATGGTGATCACCAGAGCGGTTCCCACCATGAACAGCACCAGCCGCTTGATATCCGCAAGCCCGGGTCGCAGGATCAGCACCCCTGCCCAGGCAAGCAGCGGCAAGGCCAGCCAGAGAATGGTGACACCTTTCCAGGGGGGAGACTGGCTCGGAAGCATCACCCACACCTGCTGGGCCACCAATGCCAGGAGAAAAATTACCAGCGCGGCTATGATCAGGTCCCGGTAGGGGCGCAGTTTACGCAGCGAGGAGATGGGTGTCTCCGCCAGCCACTGGCGCGTCTCCCAGACCATCCAGGAAACAATGAAGAACAGGAACACGCCCCAGTGAACTAGATAAGAGGAAATATCCGAGCGGTTGCCCTTCCAGACTTCGAACGAGTTATAAGCCTGTCCAAACCAGTGCGTGAACGATTGGTAGAACAGGAGCGAAAGCACAGCCAGCAGGGCTACCGCTCCCAGTGTAACGCACAGGCGCTTGATCCAGGTGGGCAGGTTAACGGAAATGTGATCGGTATCCACATAGCGCCAAATGATATAAGCCAGAACAACACCAGCCAAAACCAGGTAGGTGTAAAAATCCCAGGTGTTGATCGGTTTTAGGGAGCCGATGACCAACCCGCCCAGGATAAAAGCCAGGGCGGTATCCAGGTGGCTCTTCCATTTTGCCCTGGCTAAGACCACGGAGAGCACCCAGGCAATTGCCACGACCGTCACTCCCAGCGCCATCAGGTGAGCATGCAGGTCGGACCACAGGAAACTGGCTAATGGGAACTCGGTGATCGGACCGCCAGAGGCAGCCGGCAGGACGCGAGTGGCACCCCAAAACAATTCACGCGCATTGCTGATCGTCCCATCCAAATTTTGACCTGCTACGGTCATGAAGAGCCCTTTAAGGATCCACCAGAAACGCAGGAAGATATTTGCCTTATCCAACACATTGCCCGGAGTAATAATACAATTATGGATACCCAGATCTCCAAGCAAACTACTGGGGGCCGCCGCGCACATGAAACTTCGGTAGAACATGCGGACAATTGCCAGGTTGCCAATCAGGATCAGGACGGCTGAACCAGTCATTCCGGCGATGAAAGGTTTTTGGCTAAAAAGAGACTTCCAGGTGAACTTACTTTCTTGTTTTCCAATTGCCACCAGGTTCCACATCACCGAGAACCCCCCTAGTGCCAGGCAGGCAAACAGGGTCGGCAGGATGAGATTGTAGGCGATGGAGGGGATGATCCCAAGCAGCTTGATCGGCGTACCGACGATCACGTAGCCGTAATAATAGTAGTTGATATAGCCGCCAGCAAACCACGGGTCATAAGGCGGGAAAGAGGAACTCTTTAGAATGGCATTGAAGAAAGCGAACTCCATCGGGCGTTCACCACCGTTCGGATCATGCCACAGGTCAGGGTTGCCAAGGCGAATGAGCAGGTCGAGCGTGAAAAATGTCAGGAAGATGACCTCGATCATCAGGAAATATTTCCAGCGCAGCCGGAATTCCTGGATCAGCTCGTGACGCTGACGCCAGGCCTGCCACAGGCCGAGCAGCACAACTACCCCCAGGGCAATCCCTATGGTCAGCTTGCTGTATGAGAACCCAATCGAACCAGCCAGCCAGGCAAGCCAGGCCCACAAAAGCAGGCCGACAATGCGCGCTAACGGATAGCCGTGGTCAGCCAGCCCGGGGAAGCCCGCCCGCACCAGCGGGTAGACGACCAGCCCGAGGGCAAAGATGACCAGGTACCAGATCAGCAGGCCCAACCCCGGATAACGGTTGTAAAGGGCATCGCGATTGAATAGGTCTGACCACGTACCTCCTGCCTGCTGGATCGTCAATTGGTCGGCGGGCAGCATCAGGCTCTTGTAGGTATCCGCCTGACCGGGGGTCAGATGGACTGCTTTGCTGTAGTCTACCTTCCCCAGCACGGATTGGACGAGAGCCGGGGTGTAATCAGCATTCTTTTTGAAGATCAACACCTTCGGGTGGTCGTAAAAGGTAAAGGCTTCTTCCGCGGATTCATCATTGATGACCAGAGGGCCGATGGTCGGATAAGATTCAAAAGTGGCCACCAGGTCGAAGCCCAAGCTCCCATGGAACATACCCGGTTTAGCCGTCTCATAACACCAGATGATGTTCTTATCCGCCGGACAACCGATCAGTTGACGGTAGTACTCGGTGGTCAGCGGATAGCGTTCTGGAAGGCGCGTGATCTGGGCATACTGGTGGTTGGTGGGGATGAAGATGTAATCGGTCTGATCCAGTACGCTCTGGAAACGGGTCAGTTTGGCAGCATTATCATCCCAGTAGACCTGCAAGTTCAGGTCGCCGCCGTAGATACCACCAAATGGGTCATAAGAGCTGGTGCGGAAAGGCAGGGGGTAATCGTAGTCCGTTTCATTGGTAATGGCCGCGCCGATCAAAGACAGCGCCCCGCCGGTTGTTTCGATTTGCAGGTAATAGGTGATGCCAGCCTGGAGACTGACAGGAGTAGTGGGTGTCAGGGTAACTGGATTCCCGCGCGGGTCCCCGGTGGGAGAAAAATCTGCTGTCACAGTCAGGTCAACCAATTCCTGACCCACCTGCGGAACGGCCGATGTGGAAAGGGTCACGTGCAAGGTCTGCACCCCGGAGGCGGAAGAATCGGCCACATGCGCCAGCAGGATCGAGTCTAGCACGCCATCGTTCTTGGAGACAAAAACCGTCTGGTAGGGAAAACCAGATTGGATGACCCAGCCGGTGGAGAATGGGAGCAACTGCCGGGAGGTTGTCCCATCGGCATTCTGGACATCCAAATTGATCGGACCGGGTACATTCTGGAATATCCAGTCGGAGGCCGCGATGCGCGTCTCCGGGCGGACGTAGATGCGGCTGAAGGCATAGGCATATATCACGGTTACAATCAGCACCGCTCCCCCCAAGATGACCGCGAGAAGCGTTGGCAAGTTGATCCGTTTCAGCTTTCCGACTTTCCAACCTGCCAGCCTGAAGATTGCCCAGGCTGCCATCATTGCCAGCAGCGGATAGATGGGCAGTTGGTAGCGCATGGTGGGGTTATATTGCAGCGACTGCCAGGTGAAATAGATCGCTGTCCAACTCCACAGCAGGATATGCTGTTTCCACTCGCCTTTCAACATGCGCCAGGCCATCCACAGGAACCCGGCCCAGGCCAGGATGCCGAGCGGCAGTCCCAGGCCCCATTCGGTCAGGTTCTGAAAAGAGTAAAGATGGTTGCGATGCGCCCATTGTAAAGCCCACGGCAGGTCAGCATTCGGGCTGGCCTGGCCGCGCTGCTCGCGGATATTCGCCAGCCATTGCGGGTCGAGGCTCAATCCGTTGAAGGCGTAGGGCTGGAAAACTCGAAATGCCAGCACCGATACGACCGCACCGATCGCCAGGAAAATAATTGCCCGCCCGATGAAACCTTCGAAATGCGCCCGCCTTGGCTCCGACTCCGTCATTTCCGCGGGCTTCGAACGGAAGTACCGCACCAACAGGGCCACCGGCAAGGTCACCGCGATGGCGACCGCATTGATCTTGCAGGCCACAGCCATCCCCAGGGCGATTCCAAAACCGACCGAAAGTAAGGTTACTGGATCCCTCGCCAGGTCTGCCAGGAATTGAATTAGAATCCAAATCGGTCCGGGTCGTTTCTTAATTTCCTCTTCATCGTCCTCATCTTTGGCATCTGGCTTTCTGCCGGCTGGCTCCCACTTTCCCATGGCGATCAGGACCGCGAAATACAATGTCAGGAACATGAAAAAGACCGCGAAGTTATCGGTGGTATAAAAATGGGACTGCTGGATCTGTTCAACGGCCACGGCAGAGAACGCGGCAGCCAGCAAGGCCAGACGCGAACCATAGATACGTTTTACGATCAAGTACAGCAGGAGCAACGTGCCAAGATCCATAACCCCGGAGAGATAACGCCCGAAGAGGGTCAGGTGATCCACTTGCCCAAGCCAGGTAGCCAGGTAACGGGTCATGATGACCGGCAGATCGCCATAAACATAGAAAGAAAAACCACGGTTATGGGGATTTAACGGCGAGCAGTTGGTATCGAAATAGCCACCCCAGGCAGTGCAATCTGGATAAGCATTAAGGTGGGTCGCCCGCCAGGTCTGGTTGACCTGGTTGGGAGGTGTCCCAAGCTGATCCAGGGGAGTTTCAACCGGATGGATCCCAAGCGTCACCGAGGTAAGGAAATTCTCATCCGGATGCTGGATATTGAGCTCGCCCCAGTCCGCGCCGGTGAAGCGGAAATATGCAGCACCCAGCAGGACGCAGACAAATAACAGGTCGAATACCCAATCCCACTTTTTCCGGGGGGTCGAGGCTCTTTCTATATTCATTCAGGGCTCTCCAGATTGGTCAATTTGCCGGCGGTACAAAAAAGATCAGGAAATCCTTCCCAGCATCGGTC
The DNA here is from genome assembly GCA_903829085.1 of uncultured Anaerolineales bacterium. Classification (GTDB taxonomy): domain Bacteria; phylum Chloroflexota; class Anaerolineae; order Anaerolineales; family Villigracilaceae; genus UBA877. Next base: position 13,152 of record CAIKOL010000005.1, read on the forward strand.
ACCGCTGAGTGGAATGTACTCAAGACGCCTTGCGGGTATAACTGCTTCAACAAGTCCACATCCGCGCTATCTTCAGGTTTTAGGATGAACAGCTTGGCACCGGTGATGGCGAGGGTGGTGTTGAAATCTTGCGGCCAGATGGCAAAATCCTTGGCTGGCAACCCCAGCCAATCCCCTTCCAGGCGGGTATCCACCCAATAAGGATAGGGAACGATCCAGGCATCATCAACTGTCCCATTGACCTGACCAAACTGCCGGATGACTTCGGCGATCTCGGAAGTATTCCAGGCACCCAGGCGGAATTCAGTGGCATATTGGTTAAAGACCAGATCAAAATTCTGAGCCACAGACAACCCTGCCAGGCCGAGGGTTATGATCCAGACCACAACTGTGCCAGCCCGACGGGTCTGGCGCGACTGGATCGCCTGCAGCAATCCATCCAGGGCGATCGCCACGATCAGGAAGACCGGGAAGATGGCGCCCCCCGTACGGTTGAGGGAAGGGTTCTCCGACGGAAAGGCCAATGAAAGGGTCGAGGGGAGTTGCAACAGGGGAATAGCCAGCAGCAGGAACAGGTCCTGCCAATGGCGTTGCTGCAGGTATCGGATCAGCACCAGAACTACGCCAATAATGAACAGCGCTCCCGTGACCACATCCAGCGCAGGGCGATGCGGCACCGAGTGGACCCAGATTTCTCCGTTATCCCAGTTAAACATGCGCAGGGCATTCCAGGTGTTCGAGAGGAAGATTTGCCATGCCGGGGCAGGCAGAGGTGATTCGAGGGAACTAAGGCGTGTCAAGGCGCGGTAATTAAATGACTCCGGGTTGTCAAACCAATAGCGCGCCAGCGGCAGGAAAACGATCATGGATATCACCGCCAGGATGGCCAGCCAAATAATGGCCTGCTTGCGGCTGCCCCTGGACTGGGAATGCAACAGGTATAACCCGACCGCCGCCACCACCACGAACGGCACGATCCGGAAGGGACTATATCCATGCAGCCCCAACCCAAGAAACAGGCCGGAGACGATAAAGTCGTTGCGGTTGCGGGTCCTCAGGCCTCGCAGCAGGTAATAGAACGTGGGTGCCACGAACAGCGGATAGAGCGGAAAGCGCAATCCCACCCGGCTGATGACATTCGGCCAATAGGCGATGCCGGCAAAAAATACCGCCAGCAGCCCGATCCGCTTGCCGCCAAATTCCTTACCGAGCAGGTACAGGTAGGGCAGGGCTGCCAGCCCGCAAAAAACTGTTCCGATCTTCAGGCTCAGGAATGTCAACCCCGTGCCGAAGACCCATGAAGCGAGCAGGGTCAGGTACATCTGGATGGCTTCACGGCCGGTGTTGCGCGGGAAGAAAATGTGTGTCTGCCCCTGGGAAACGTCGTAAACATCCAGAAGCTTCTCGGCGTGATCGCTGAACGGTTCAGCCGGGACACCACCAAGATTATAGACTCGGAAGAATACAACCACTGCGATCACGGCCAGTACCACCAGGCTCCAGCGCGTGACTTTGAGTTGCCAGCTATCTCGAGTGAAAAAATCCTTCAGCCTCAGCCAAAATTGCGCCTGGTTTTCGCGTGGCAGCCAGAATGCCCAGGCAAAGAAAATAATTGCCAGCAGCCATAAGGTGACATTCAAGCGGGTGAACAGGTTGTTGCCGAGGGTCAGGAATGCCAACCCTGACAGGGCTATTCCCAGGATGAGCTGCACCGGTTTTACCCGCAGCGGGTCGGTACCGGAACCTGTCTCGGGGTAAGGAGCAAGAGTCCACTCTTTGCGCAGGCAGGCCAGAATGAGCCAGGCGATGGCGAACGCATACAGCACCAGCCCGGCAGTGGCACCCCGGTTGGGAGCCGGTTCCAGCATTCGTTGTCCCAGCAGGGCAAAAATGAGCGCGAGCAGGGATCGCCAGGGCCATTGGAACACCCGGGAGGCTTTGCGGGCAGGCTTTCCCATCGTCTCCTGCTTCTCTGCCTGCATGACCGGGAAAGTATCCTCAGCCGGGTGAGTCGGTTCCGGCTCCTGCGCAGGGATTTCGATTTTTTGTCCGCGTTCCCAGAATTTTAGTCTCGATTTCAGGTAATCAAGGAGGCTGGGTTCTCCGATAGGTGGTTGATCGTTATTCATATTTTTCCGATGTCCACTTCACTTCTTGATTTTCAGAGGAGGCGCTTATCCCCAGGCACGCACGAAACGCTTCATGTTACCAGGCGTTATAAATAAAAGAACGCCAGGTCTGCTCAGGTCTTCCGCCTCGCAACGTAAAAAGTATAAACGCCATCCTCGCAGGGTTCAGTGTCTGCGTATTTTTTTACGAACCAATAGGTGAACGCAAGATTCCAGCGGTAAGGGGCAATGATCCAGCGCCCGAATAATCTCCGTGAAATTAATGACGGCAGGCCAAAATAATGTCCCCATTCCAGGACATGCAATGAGCGCGGGGGAAAATAATGCCACCAATGCTCCAACGTGAAACCTGTTTTTTCCAGGCGGGTCCGCCAGGTGGCGGGATCGTCGCAATGATGATGGCGCGAGATGCGGTTAAAGAAATCCATATAGGCCCTGGCCAAAGACCGAAGGCCAATTCTGTTGAAAAACTGGGCGATTGAAAGCGTGGGAAGAAAATTCTGGTTCGGAACGCAGAAGTAGAAGGGTGCGCCAGGCCTCATTACCCGTGCCAATTCATCCAGGACAGCGTCAACGCCCGGGATATGCTCCAAAACCGAGTTACTAAACGCTGAAGCAAAGGTATCATTCGGCACAGGCTGAGCCGAACCATCTGCCTCCACCAACAAAGAATAAATGCTGCGCCGTCCCGCCTCCTGGATGGGTGCATGCCACGGGTCAAGGCCAACGTCTATCGGGACATCGAAGGTCAATTGGGCAAAGTCGCCGTCGCCGCAGCCCAGATCCAGGATGGGGGCGGGCAGGTCAAAATCCTGATAATAAGACGATTCAACCGCGCGCAGGAGGGCTCGGAAATAAGGCAGGTCACGGAGGTGGTTGTACAAGAAATCTTTCATAAATGAGGTTGATGGAACGCTGCTCTCAATATCCAAAACCGTCAAATTTTACCATTCTTTATTATCAGACCTTCGAACAACTTCTCGTATTCTGCTGCCACCGTATCCGGATCGTACTGGTGGGCCAGCGCTGCACTATCGCAGCGGTATTTTTCTTTCTCGGCAAAGATTTCCAGCAGCGCTCCGGCCAGGGCAGCCGCATCACCGATCGGCACCACCTTGCCCATGGCATGCATCTGCACCGGGCGGCGCACACCCGGCAGGGCCGACGCCACGCAGGCTACGTTGTTCATCATCGCTTCCACCTGAACCAGCCCAAAAGCCTCGGTTGAGTTAAGCGATGGAACCACCAGCACATCCATGTTGGGATAAAAAGCCGCCAATTGCTGCTGGCTGAGATTACCCAGGAACGTCCAGCAGCCCATCTCTTCAAATTTACGGATGCGCGGCATCAACCGGTCCGCATACGCTTGTTCGCCCATCACATTCTGGTATTGACCAGCAAAGAGCACCTGCGCCTGCGGGTATTTCTCCAGCACTGCCGGCAACGCCTCCAGCAGCACCTCGACCCCTTTTTCGGCTGCAAAGCGCGTCACCATCCCGATAACCGGTTGTCGTTGCCGGGTCTGGTTTGTTTCTGCAAAAGCTTCCACGGCCCCCGGATCGGCAGGCGGCAGGATCACCGGTGGGAGGAAGGGCGTCAGTTTGCGACGGTAGCGGGAAAGATAGGCGGAATGATCTGCATAATCCTGGGTATAGGTCACCAGGTGGTTCGCCAGCAGGGCTGCCATGTTGTTCTGTACCTGCACCACCAGGTTGACAACGCGGTTGAAAAAGCCGGGCGGCAGGAACAGGTCGCAGTGATAGGTCAGCACAACCGGTTTACCAAACAGGCGTGCGCGCAGGGCCACCCCGGGGGCATCAAATTGAGGCAGGTGCAACTGAACCACATCGTGCTGTGCGACCAGTTTCGTGGCTACCAGGCCGAAGGTCGGGGCAATCACGCCCTTGCTGATGCGCAATGCCACCGGGACACGGATCACCTTCACGCCGTCCAGATTCTCCTCGCGCGGAAGCGACTGATCGTACTGGGTGGTCATCACGGTCACCTGGTGGCCGCGCCTGACAAACGCCCGCGCCAGCCTTTCGGCATAAATGGTCAACCCGGAAGTGTGAGGACGATAGTAGGTAAGGACGGTAAGAATACGCATGGTTAATGATTGTGTTTGGCGACAGTAATATCGCAATACAGGCCAGCCGGCGCGCAGTCTACGCACTCCAATTGAATGGTGGCGTGGGAAATGCCGTACTTTTGCACCAGCATCTCACCCACCGCCTCCTGGATTTTCGCCCCAATACTGATCGGCACATCGTCAATGATCAGGTGCGCCGAGAGTGTGCGCAGCAAACGGGTGATACTCCAGACGTGCAGGTCATGAACGCCGCGCACGCCTTCCATGGCCAGCACATCGCCTTGCAGGGCATCCATATCAATGTCAGCAGGGGTGGATTCCATCAGGATTTCCAGGGACTCGCGCAGGATACTCCACGCATTCCACAGGATGAGGAAACCAATTAACACGCTGGCCAGCGCATCGAGCCAGTTCCAGCCGGTGAATCGGATGATGATCCCGGCTACAACCGCTCCAACTGTCGAGAGAACGTCACCCATCAAATGTAAAAATGCTGACTTGAGATTTAGATCATGTTCCGCCCCGCGCCTGACCAGCAGAGCCGTCACCAGGTTGACAATCACTGCCGCCACCCCGACACCTATGAGGATATCGGCCTGCACTACCGGCGGAGCTGCGAAACGCTTCCAGGCCTGGTAGAAAATTCCCAGGGAGATCAGAGCCAGGGTGGTCGAGTTAACCAGCGCGACAAGGATCCCAGCCCGATGGTAACCGTAGGTCTTGCTGGAATTAGCTGGCTTGGTAGTGATCCACAGGGCCCACCATGTCAGTGCCAGCGCCAGTACATCGGTCAGGTTGTGCGCCGCATCGGTCAACAGGGCCAGGGAGTTGGCCATTAGCCCGGCAAGGATTTCCACAACCACAAAGACCAGCGTGATACCCAGGGAAAGCGCCAGCCGGCGAACGGTGGATCGAGCAAATTCGGAGATGTGTTCGTGTGCCATAGGTTAGACTGACCGATTATAACCCAGGGGAATAAAAAACTTCCGAAGGGTTCTCCTTCGGAAGTCCGTTTCCTAGAACAATTCCTTGTTCTCCCGCACCCAATTGAACAACCTGCCCACCCCTTCCTTGACGCTGATCCTCGGTGTCCAACCTAGGTCGCGCCCGGCCTTGCGGATGTCAGCCACGAAAACCTTCTGGTCGCCGGGGCGCCAGTCTCCGCGCTTCACAAGTACGGGCTTGCCCAGCAGTTTTTCCAGTAAAGGCCCAAACTCGGTCCAGATGGACATGGTGTTATCCGGTCCGCCGCCCAGGTTGAAGACCTGCCCACGCATTGTTGATATTTTCTCTATGGAGGCATCGTAGGCATTCAATAAGTCGTCCACATGCAGCACATCCCGGATCTGTTTACCGTCACCATAAATGGTCAATGGGTGCCCGGTGACCGCCGCGATGATCATCCACGCCACCCAGCCCTGATCTTCCACGCCAAACTGGCGCGGCCCATAGATGCAGGATTGGCGCAGCACAATCGTTGGCAGATCATAAATGCGGGCATAATCACGCACATACTGGTCTCCCGCCCCTTTGGAGCAGCCATAAGGGGAATGGAAATCCAGTGGTTGGGTCTCCGGGCAGCCCAAGGGCAGGTCGGCGTAGCGCCAGCGGGTGGCATCTTCCACCACTTCCACATCCTCCATACCTCCATACACCTTGTTGGTGGAGGCATACAGGAGCACCGGCTTGCGGTCGTTGAGGCGTGCCGCCTCCAGCATGTTGAAGGTCCCCTGGGCATTGATCTCGAAGTCTTCCCTGGGTTTGACCACCGAGGTTGTGACCGCCACCTGCGCCGCCAGATGGATAATCACATCCGCTTCCCGGCTGGCAACTGTCAGGAGAGCCGCATCCCGCACATCGCCCACTGTTAGTTTAAACGCGGTATCACCGAATTTCTCCCGCAACCATGCCAGGTTACGCGGCGCCCCGGCCCGGCTGAGATTATCATAAATGGATACTTTTTCGCCGCGTTCGAGCAGACGGCTGACATAATTTGAACCTATAAATCCGGCTCCCCCGGTGATGAAGTAATTACGAGACATATTGCACCTCCTCAAGTTTATTGTTACCCGGTCAGTTGGTAACTTCTCAATGAGTGGGATAGGATTGGGGGTGTGCGTGCAGCTATGCCGCATACCCCCCCCACATTCCCAGTTTATTGAGAAGTTACGTTAGTTGTTTATATAACCCTGTTAAGGACGGCACTTCCAGGATGAAAACCGCTCCACCCACAATCAACGGCAGGAGAATATCAATAAAGTGACTTATCAGGGCACAGGCAAAAGCAGTGGTGGGATCCACACCCACCAGGAACAAGGCCAGGATGATTACGCCCTCGTAAACACCCAGGGCGGCTGGTGCGGATGGCAGCCTTGTACTGATGGCAAGCACGCCGGCAACGAAGACGCCAAACCCGAACGGCGCAACCGGCGCTACCCCCTTGATCAGGGTAAAAAGACCGGTAATCCGGAAAGCCCAGGCCAGCGCTGACCATAACAGGCTGGTGCCAAGCACGGCTGGATCGGAAAGTACGCTCAGGCCTGTGAAGAATGAAAGCGCTTTCGGTTGGAAATTCGGACCAACCCAGGAAAAAGATTCAGCGAACCATTTTGAAAAAACTGTCAACCGATCCGAAGGTTGAGCCAGACGAGGGATAGAAAACAGGAAAATGACCATCAGGAGAAGAATCCCCAGAAGAACAAGCTTGAGACTCTTATCAACGTTTGAAATGAGCAGCGAGGCGATCAACAAACCGACCACGATGAAAGCATCGAAAAAACGTTCCACCCGGATCGCAGAACGGATCTCATATTCATCCAACCCCTGCCTGCGAGCCAGCAGGAATGCCTGTCCATTATCTCCCAACCGTAGTGGCAGCAGGATATTGACCAGAGCACCTTCATTCTGGGTAAACAAGGATTGCGAATAACCGACCTGCTCTGAGGTTAATGCCGGCAGAATCAACGCGCGGCAGGCCGTCGCATTGAAATAAAAGAAAATTGCCCCAACCAGCAGCCACCAGGCCGGCCGGGCAAGGATCGGTTCAAGAGCCTTCCAGTCAACAGAAAAGGCAATCACCAATGCAACCCCAAAACTTATCAGCGCACCCGGCAGCCAGCGACTGGACCTGGCAAACCGGAATGCCTTAACCAGGTCACCTTGAACGGTTGGTGCTGACTTTCTTCCCCATTCACGCAAACGGGTGATAAGTGTGTTCCACCACATCTTAAGCCCAATTATCCATTAATGTTCATTATCCAGGGGTTCAGAATCATTGGCAGGCAGCAAGGAATCCTGCTTGTTCCCGTCGGCTGGGTGCGGCTCATCCTGCCGCTTCCGCAACTGGCGGTAGATACCCATCAGGGTCTCCCCTTCGCTGGACAAGGCCCACAAACCGATGATGCCGGTGGAAAGATAATTGAACAGGTGGGAGATCAGTGCAGCAGCCAGGGCAGTGGACTGGTCACCACCCAGGATTGTGATCGCCCCTCCCAGCGCGCCTTCGAATGTGCCCACGGCCCCGGGCAGCGATGGGATGGCATTGCCAAAAGCGACCGCCCCAAGTCCAAAAAGTGACCAGATGAGGGTCGCCTGAGGAAAGAATGCCAGAAGTAAAAGATAAGTTTGAAGGATGGAAATCGCCCAGTTAAGAGTCATCCAAAAGACAACCCGCAGGAACAGCCAGCCATCGGTCAGGATGGAGAGGCCGGAGAAAAGTGAAGCCAGGAAGTCTCCTCCTTTTTCCTGCAACCCCGGCCAGCGGACGCTCAGGCGCTTGAACAAACCCAGTGCCCAGTCCCGGTTACGTGCCAGGAGATAGAGCACCAACAGCCCTACCACCACCACGCCGCCAATGAGCAGTGCTATTTTCCCGGCTCCGGCTGCTCCGACCACGAACGGAACGGCGCTCAGCAGGATGGCCGCGGCAAATGCCAGGTCCAGGATACGCTCGATAATGATGGTGGAAAGCACATCCATGAAACCCAGTCTGGCTTTCCTGCCAAGTAGAAAGGCGCGACCAATTTCCCCCAGGCGGAAGGGCAGAAAATTGTTCAGCAGATAACCTTCACACAGGGTCAGGAAGACATCGCGATAAGAGGCCCGCTCACGCAGGATGGTGCGCCAGACGACGGCGCGCCCGGCCAGCCAGATGAATGAACCGGCGAAAACCACCAGGATCAGCCAGTAATTCGCCGAACGGATGGCGTCCACGAAGCGCTGCAGGTCAACAAAATAGAGGATCGCGGCGATGGCAACCAGACTGATGAATACCCCCGGCAGCCAGCGGCGGACGGATTTCCAGAGATTTGACATAAGGGCTTCTCACCACCGGGCACTCCGGGAGCACAGAGTTTTTATCTCTCTCAGGAAGAAAAAACTCAGGGTGCTCAGAGCTCTCTGTGGTGAACTACTCCTCTTCCAATCGTAGAACCGCCATGAAGGCTTCCTGCGGGATTTCCACATTACCCACCATCTTCAGACGTTTCTTGCCTTTCTTCTGCTTTTCAAGCAGTTTCTTCTTACGGGAAATGTCACCACCGTAGCATTTAGCCAGCACATCCTTGCGGGTGGCTTTGACATTGGCGCGGCTGATGATCCGTCCGCCTGAAGAGGCCTGGATGGCTACATCGAATAATTGGCGTGGAATAAGTTCCTTGAGCTTGGTAATGAAGCGTTGGCCCTTGTGATAGGCATCCTTCTCATGCACGATCGTCGCCAGTGCATCCACCGGCTCGCCGTTGACCAGGATCTCAAGCTTCTGCAACGCGTCGGCACGGTACTCTGCAAACTGGTAATCCAGCGAAGCATAGCCGCGCGTGCGGCTCTTGAGTTCATCAAAGAAATCGATGATGATCTCGGACAACGGGATTTCGAAATTAAGCTGGACGCGGTGCGGGGCCGGGTATTCCTGGCTTTTATAGGTGCCACGTCGCTTGGTTACCAGGTCCATGATCGGCCCGTAATAATCTGTGGGGGTAATAATCTCTATGTTCATCCACGGCTCGCGAATTTCAGCGATGAGACCCTCATCGGGCAGGTCCGCCGGCGAAGCCACGATCTTGGTCCCGCCTTCGTGCAGCAGCACTTCATAGGCCACCGTCGGGGCGGTAAAGACCATGTCCAGGTCGTACTCACGCTCCAGGCGTTCCTGGATGATTTCCATGTGGAAAAGTCCCAGGAATCCGGCCCGGAATCCGAAACCCAACGCCTGGGAGGTTTCCGGCTGGAAGGTTAGCGAAGCGTCGTTGAGCTGTAATTTATCCAATGCCTCGCGCAGTGACTGATAATCGTCGGCTTCAGCGGGGTAGATCCCGGCAAAGACCATCGGCTTGGGTGTGCGGTAACCCGGCAACGGATTCAGGGCTGGATGGGCGGTGTTGGTGATCGTATCCCCGACGCGCGCATCATGGACAGTTTTCAGTCCAGTGGCCACATAGCCCACCTCGCCTGCTGCCAGCCCCGGCACAGGTTTCATCGTGGGCGCAAATATCCCCACCTCAATGGGTCTCACATCCACGCCAGTGGAAATAAGGTGAATGCTTTCGGTGGCGCTCAGTTTTCCTTCCACCACGCGCACGTAAGTAATGACACCCTTGTAGGAATCGTAGTGCGAGTCAAAGACCAGGGCGCGTAAAGGCGCAGCCTCGTCCGCTTTGGGCGGCGGCACGTTGCGTACCACGGCTTCGAGCACGGCTTCAATATTCTTCCCGTCCTTGGCCGAGACGCGGATCACGGATTCGGGCGGCACCCCCAGCAGGCTGCCCACATCCTCCGCCACTTCCTCCGGGCGGGCAGATGGCAGGTCTATTTTATTGATGACCGGGATGATGACCAGGTTAGCTTCAAGGGCCGAATACAGGTTGGCGAGAGTCTGGGCTTCGATCCCTTGGGTGGCATCGACCACAAGCACAGCGCCTTCGCAGGCATTCAGGGCCCGGCTCACTTCGTAACCAAAGTCCACGTGACCGGGGGTATCGATCAGGTTGAGTTCGTAGGTCTGACCATCGCCGGCAGTATATTTCATGCGCACGGCCGAAGCCTTGATGGTCACACCCTTCTCGCGTTCCAGGTCCATCGAATCCAGGATCTGCTCCGTGGTATCGCGTTCCGACACTGTACCGGTGAGGTGCAGCAGCCGGTCCGCCAGGGTGGATTTGCCGTGGTCAATATGGGCAATGATGCAAAAATTGCGTATTTTTTCAGACATAGTCAGCGAAAGTATAACCGATTTAATAATCCTACTCTACATTAAGAAACCCAAAGAGCTGCCACATGCCATGCATCATGGCATGACCGAAATCCGGCTTCAAGAACTGGTTTGGGCACGAGCCGGGGATGACGGCGATGCCATTTTCTTTGCACACACGCACCGCCTCCGCCGAGACGCTGGACATGCTGGTCGCCAGGCCAGGTTTGGTGCCCATCATGCAGTGCATCCAGACGCGTTTGACCCCCAGTTCTACGCACTGCTGGACGATTTGTTCGCTTACCTGCGGGTTGGTCAGGATGAAGACCGCCTCGGGTATTTCAGGGATGGATTTCAAATCCGGGTAGCAGGGATCGCCATCGTACACACTGATGCGCGGGTTGACCGCATAGACCTCGTAACCGGCCTGTCTGAACTTCTTATAAGCCATATTGCAACCGGTCTCGCGCTTGTCAGACACGCCAACAATGGCGATCTTCTTCTGAGCCAGGAAGTCTTGTACAAGGGGTTCTATTTTTGACATGGGGATTCTCCAAAAAAGGATGGGGTTGTGATAAAGATTGTTCTTGTATTGCAGGTGTTTCCGAAAATTATACACCTCAGGCAGGTGATGTTCTCCTGTAATTTTCCTGGTTCTTTGGGAATTAGCGTAGTGAGGCAGGAAACAGGGGGTGTTGGCCGGGCTGCTTCGCGACCCGGCCA
>CAIKOL010000006.1 GCA_903829085.1 uncultured Anaerolineales bacterium
ACCGAGGGATTGTCCGATGAAATTAGCCACAATGATTTGTCTCCCAAGATTAACACTCTATTGCAATTGACATTCTACTTATCTATTATATAATCAAATCAAGCTAATCAAATTCTCATTTTTCAAGAATCAGGAGGAATATACAATGACAACACTTCACATGGAAGTCGAGACTGCCCGCAGCGCACAAAGCAATATGGTCAACACCTATCAGCAACTGACCAGCCTGCTGCAGAGCATGAGCAGCACGGTTGGCGGTCTGCAGCCCGCCTGGATGGGAAACTCAGCAACTGAGTTCTTTGGCCTGTACGACCAGTGGAAGAGTGGCATGAACACGACCCTGGAAAACCTTAATACCATGGCCACCAAACTGCAGGCAGAAATCAATGAATGGGAGCAGATGGCCAGCAAGCTTGCCTGAGATCTTTTCTCTTTTTCCTTACCTTTGTAATTAAATATTCGACCCTATCCCGGCGGGTCTGTTTACCGCCGGGATAGGTGGGTTATATCTATAAACCGGATCTCATGTCTGCATCACCTGCTGTAAAGACGTTTGTCCAGCCCAGAGAGGTTGCCAGCTCGCAAAATCCGCGGCGCCTATTTGCTCCCGCGCAGCGTGACCCGCTTCGTCTGCCTAGCGATAAGATCGAGCTTCCCAGCCCGCCCCAATCTCCCGGCCCTCCTCCCACGATCAACTTACTTACGTCCATTTTGCCGCCGGTCATTATGCTTGCTGGTGGCATTATTGCCACTTTTTTTACAAAACAGAGCCTGGTGGTTATGATTCCCATGTTCCTGATGAGTCTGGGTTTCCCCATCGCCAATATTATTGGACTTTCCTCTCAGAAAAAAACATATAAAAAGGCACTGGAAAAACGCGAACAGACCTATAGATTACAATTGAACGAGGAACGCAAGCGATTGACCGGGCTTGTCAGCAAGCAGCGTTCGATTCTTGAAGACGCCTATCCTTCTTTACAGCCGCTTGAACGAATCGCGCTGTCGGGAAGTAAATCTTTATGGTCCTGCCTCCCGGGGGATGACGATTTTATGTCGATGCGATTTGGGACCAGCGACGGCGTCCCTTCCTTTTCCATAGAGGAACCGCGTTTTTCAGACACCGCCGACAAATTGCCGTTACTCGCAATAGAAGTGGCCAATGAATTCCAGGTGGCACCGAGATTGCCAGCCATGCTGAACCTGGCTACAACGGGATCCGTAGCCATATCGGGGCGTACCGGCCCGGTCTATGGACTGGCAAGGCGCCTGATCCTTGACCTTATCATTCATCATTCTCCCGAAGATGTTAATATTGTCGTTCTCGGAGATACGCGCACAGCCATCGAAAATTGGGAATGGTTAAAATGGCTTCCGCATACAGACGCGCTACGCCAGGATAAAAGACTCTACCGCCTGGCCTTCGATGCGCTTAAGATTGACAAAATTCTTGAATACTTGATGGCCGAATACCATGTCCGGCGAAGCCAGGGAGACAATCCATCGATGGCTAAAGGGGTTGGAAATCAAGCCAGTATCCTGGTCCTGGTGGATGATTCCGGCCAGGTACGCCAACATGCCGATATTCATACCCTTGCCAAACTGGGTCACGAGGCTAATATTTACCTGGTCTTCGTGGGTGGACGGGATTGGCCGCGCGAATGCCGTTCACGAATTGACTTATTGGACGAAAAGAATTTTAAATTTACAGAAACCTGGACCAAAAACGGTGAACTGCGTACCGGCACCTATGAAAGCGCCGCGCAAGCGGAGTGCGAGCGGGTGGCCAAGAAACTGGCCGGGTGGGAAGTGGCAGGGAGCGGGTCACGTGTGCCTCTGCCCGAAAGCATTCGCATTTCCAGGGTATTGGGAGCAGACAATCTGACGGTTGACTCGGTCAAACAATCCTGGTCAGCAAATTTTGAACCAAAGGAACTGTTGCAGTTCCCCATTGGAGTCTGCGCCCGGCGTGAACAGTTGGATCTGGCCATGATCAACCTGCTGCCAGCCGAGCGGGGTGGCAATGACGCCTATCACACCATCCTGATCGGTACCACCGGCAGCGGGAAAAGTGAATTCATGAAATCGATGGTGATGGGTGCGGCAGTACGCTATCCGCCCAACCTGCTGAATTTTTTCTTTCTCGATTTCAAAGGCGGGGCGGCTTTTAGCGTATTTGAAGAGCTGCCACATGTCAGCGGTGTGGTGACCAACCTCAAACCTGAACTGGTTGAGCGGGGACTCGATTCCATAAAGAACGAAATCGACCGCCGCCAGGAGGATTTCTCCAATGTGCGCGTCCAAAATATCTGGGATTACAACCGCCAGCATTCGGATCGGCCCTTGCCCCACCTGGTACTTCTGCTGGATGAATTTGCGCGTGGACTGGCTGATTTTCCTCGTCTCCGTGAGACTCTCGACGTGCTGGTACGACAGGGACGTTCGCTGGGCATGTACCTGATCCTGGCCAACCAGGATGTCAATTCGGAAGTCGAAAAATTATTAAACAATGTTGGCTGGCGGATCGCGCTCAAAGTAGCCAAGCAGGAAGAGTTGGCGATGATCGACCGCACCCTGCCCAACGCGGCGCGCGCCGGGCAGGGTTACCTGCGATCCCTGAATGGGGAGATCACCGAATTCCAGGCCGGATATGCCGGTCTGCCGGTTCAAACCGAGGCAACCGGTGAAGTTGAAGGGTTTTCCATTTATGAAGTCGAAGCCGACGGAAGCTACACACAGGTGTTTAGGAAGACCAGCGATGCAATTCAAAATGAGAAGAAAAGTAAAGGCCCTTTACTGAAGGAAGAGGAATACATTATCACAATCTTGAAGCAGGCCACTGCCGATTTGCACATCAAATCTGCTCCCCGCATCTACCTTGACCCGCTTCCGGAGGTGATACCGCTGGACACTGTTCTGAGCGAGGCCGGGGTAAAACTCTGCTATGAAAACAAAAAATGGAACCCGGAACCGGATGCGAGCCGGATCGTGGCCTATTGGGGGGAACAGGATATCCCCCGGCAATGCCTGCAGGAGATTCTCAAGACCGATTTCAACGACCGTGATGGACATCTGTGGATCATTGGCGGGCAGGGCAGTGGAAAAGATACCGCGCTGACATCCCTGCTGACATCCCTGGCGCTTACTTACACTCCGGAACAAATCCAGTTCTATATGCTGGAGTTGGGTTCAGGGGAATTGGCCCAGTTTGAGAGCCTACCGCATACCGGCGCATTCATCCGCCCTCAGGATGAAAAGGAACGGCTGGAGCGCCTGTTGGATTTCCTGGAAGAGGAGATGAAATGCAGAGCCTCAGCCGATGTTTCTGACGATTGTGCAGGCATCCCGGGTCACCCAGCCTTGTTCGTTGTCATTAATAGTTTTGCCGAATTACGGGCCAGTTTCGGAGATGAGGCTGACCTGTTGACCAAGTTTGTGCGTGATGGAGGGCGAATCGGCATCCATTTCATCATTACCACCAGCCGGGGTCCGGAACTTATCCGCTCGGTATCCAACATCATCTCCCGCCGCCTGGTGCTGCAACTATCCAACAATGAAGAATATATTGACATTGTCGGCAGACAGGTAGCACCCCTGACCGGTAACATCCAGGGCCGCGCCTATTGGGTGGATGGGGATATTTCCACGTGCCAGATAGCCCAGCCCCCGGCCAAGCCGCGTGAACTGATGCGGGCCATGAGCGAAGCCTGGAAAGGGAAACGTCCCAGGCCGATCGCGGTGCTGGCGGATTGCCTGCCTCTTCTGGAATACAGCAAGCAAATTGGCAGTTCTGGAAAACAGGGGCAGGTGCCGGTGCCGGTTGGACAATCTTATGATTCTCTTGCCTTCCTGGCGCCGAACCTGCTTGATTCAAGCCCGGCCTGGCTGATCCTGGGCCCAAAGGAAAGTGGAAAGAGCAATTTCCTGGCCTGCACTGCCAGGAGCGTGCTGGAGGCGAGCCCGGATGGTTGGCAGGTCAAGGTATATGCCTTGCGCCGCAGTACCCATGTAAAGTGGGATAAACTGGATGGCCGGATCCAGGTGTGCAGCACGGCAGAGGCGATCATCAATGACGCACGGGCGATGAGCACCTTGCTTAAGGAAGGAAAACCTGCAGCAGACGGAAAACACCTGCTCCTGCTGATCGATGAACTTGGCTTTGCATTCCAACCCGGGAAGGATGAGCTGGCGAAAGCCATCAACGAATTGGGGCAACAACTCGAATCGGTATCCAATATGTACGTAATGGCTACCGGCCTGCTGGATGAATTGCGCATGCAGATGGCCTCTTCGATGGTGAAATTCCTGCGCCAAAGCCGGACGGGAATGGTGCTTTCGAAGGATACCAATGAAGTGGACTGGCTGGGCGCACAGATCGGCCTGGAATTCCGCCGGATGAATCTACCGGTGGGGCGCGGTTTCTTTATCAACAAGGGCAAGCCGGAATTGGTGCAGACACCTCTATTGAAAAATTGTGATGAATAGGCCTGCAGTGAGGACTGGTATTTTATGACCACATTACATATGGATACCGAACAGGTTCGCCAGATTGCGAATCGGATGCGGGATACTTCTTCCCAAATTCTGACGGTAACTTCTTCTATGCGCTCAACCGCAGGAAGATTATCTGCAGGCTGGCAAGGCGGCAATGCAGACCGGTATCTGCAATCCTTTTCAAATATGCGCCGAGGTTGCGAGAACCAGGTACAAAGTTTGGAAGACCTGGCTGCGCGCATCTCACGCGAAGCGGATGAGTGGGAGAGTGTCGACAACCAGAGTGGATTTAAGAACGCCTTTCCCCCTACAGGTGTTATTGGTCCCGGTTCAGGGATCTCTACCTCCAATGATACAAATGACGATGGTTTTCTTTCTACCATCGAAAACATGCTGGATAGCGCCGGTCTGGGGGCGGATGCGGGTACTATCGCT
>CAIKOL010000007.1 GCA_903829085.1 uncultured Anaerolineales bacterium
CTGAAGCACTACACAGCCCGGACGCTGGTATCCCGCGACCTGGACCGGCAGGCGAAAGTCTCGCTCCCTGGTGGCGATACACGCTGGGCAACCTATTATTTACCCTACCCCGCCTATATGGTACGCGGGGAAGGCTGCACGCTGACCGATGCGGATGGCAACCGCTATCTTGATTTTCTGAATAATTACACCTCGCTCGTACACGGACACGCCCATCCCGATATCACCGCCGCCATCCAGAAACAGGCGGTCAACAGCGTGGTCTATGGCGCTCCGGCGGAGCAACAATTTCAGCTGGCTGACCTGATCACAAAACGCATGCCTGGCATTGATTCTCTGCGTTTCACCAATTCTGGCACCGAAGCCAGCATGATGGCCATGCGCGCGGCGCGCGCATTTACCGGCCGGTCGATCATCCTGAAGATGGATGGGGGATATCATGGCTCGCACGATATGACCGAGGTCAATATTACGCCTGATCTGAGTGACAACCGCCTGCCCATCCCGCGCGTCGAAGCAGATGGTGTGCCTGATTCTGTCCTGGAAGCCGTGGCAGTGGCGCGTTTCAATGATCTCGAGAGCGTGGAAGATATTCTCAAGGCTGGAAAAGACAGGATTGCGGCCATCATCACTGAGCCATTGATGAATACAGCTGGGATCATTCTACCGAAGGATGGTTTTTTGAGGGGATTGCGTGAACTTGCTGACCAGTATGGCGTTTTACTCATTTTTGATGAAGTGGTCACCATGCGCCTGCATGCCGGTGGTTATCAGGGCAAAACCGGGGTGCTCCCCGATCTGACCGCACTCGGAAAATTGATCGGGGGTGGGCTCCCCGTCGGCGCCTTTGGCGGGCGGTCTGAGATCATGAGCCAGTACGACCCAGCCCGTCCCAACGGATTTCACCATTCCGGCACCTTTAACGGCAACCCTCTGACAATGGCCGCCGGGATCGCGTCTGTGAATGCACTCACGCCGCAAGCCATTGAGCATATCAATCGGCTTGGTGCTGACCTGCGCCAGGGCATTGATGATGCCTTTCTCGAGGCCGGGATATACGGTCACGCCACCGGAGAAGGTTCGCTCGCATATGTTCATTGGACTGCTGATCCGATCTCGTCAGCTGCGGATGTGGTGCGCTGGAAGCAAAAAACTGCTGAACTCCCCAGGCTCTTGCACCTGGAGTTGCTCAATCAGGGCATTTTCGCTGCCAATCGGGGCCTGATGAATATCTCCACACCGATGACAGACCGGGAGATCGAGCAGGCATTGGAAGCCTTTCGCGCGGCTCTGTTCACATTGAAACCTTATGTGGCCGAGAGGGTTCCCCATTTATTGATTTGATCTTCAGGAGAAACTCATGCACACAGATCTGTTGATCCAGGGAGGCAGGGTATTCGATCCATCACAAGGGATCGACCGGGTGATGGATGTTGCCATCGCGGATGGGAAAATCGTCGCTCTGGACGCACCCCCAGATGCCGAAACCGCTCAAACCATCGACGCCACCGGCAGGCTGGTCTGCCCGGGCCTGATCGACATCCACGCCCATGTCTCGCGTGACCTGGTCTCACTGGCAGTGGATCCCGATGAAGCCGGTGTGCTTGCCGGAGTTACCACGGTCAATGACGCAGGCAGTGTCGGTTATCTCCATCTGCATCCGTTCCGGAAGTTTGTCATCTCACAAGCCCGGACGGATGTTTTTGTTTTCCTGAATGTGTCGCCCTTTGGGGAGGTGGTGCTGCCCGAGGTTGGCTTTGACATCCTGGATGAAGCCGCCTTTCTGGCAACCATTGCAGCCAACCGCGATATCGTGCGCGGCATCAAGCTGCGCGCCATCGGCGAATTGATCTATGCCAACAAGGTGGATGTCGTGGATCTGGCAGTGCGGATCGCCCGCAAGGCAGGCCTGCCCCTGATGGTCCACCTGGGAATGGGGTTCAAGGAACCGCTTTCTGCAGAGGAGATCGAGGCTTTCATCACCCGCATCCTGGGAGTCTTGGAAAAGGGAGACATCCTCACGCATGCTTATACCGACAAACCCGGCGGCGTGTTTCGCCTGGACGGCACGCCTCTGCCCGCACTGGAATCGGCCCTATCCAGGGGTGTTTATCTAGACGCGGCTCCGGGACGTGGGCACATCAACTTCAACCTGGCGCGCCTCGCCCTCCAGCGCGGTTTTACTCCCCAGGCGTTTGGAACGGATGTGGTCAAACTTGACGAGGAACAGCCTCATTTCTATAACGTGGCAGCCGTGGCCAGTAAATTCATTGCGCTTGGCCTTTCGCTGAAGGATGCCATCGCGGCTGCTACCTGCAACCCGGCGCGGATGCTCAACGAACAGGACAAACGCGGCAGCCTGAAGCCGGGGATGGCGGCGGATATCAGCATCCTGGGGTACCACGAAGGTGAATTCCTGTTCCACGATGGCCGTGCTGGGAATTTGATCCCCGGAAACGTGTTTCTTTCTCCCGAAACTGCCATTAAAAATGGCGAGATTATTCCTGTTCGTGAAAACTTCAGCAAGCACATCCCTTATAAAACCATGATGGAAGCATTATTGAAAAAGTAAATAGAGGAGAATCTTATGAAACCACTTGAAAAAGCCCAATGCGAGAACCTGTACCAGACCGTCTATCACCTGGAAGGGATGCGCCACCCCGTGGAGAGTCCCGAAGAATTGGATAAAGCAGGGGATTACATCGCTTCCCGAATGCGGGAATATGGTCTGACGGTCCGCGAACAGGTCTTCCATATCGATGGATGGGAGCGCCCCTTCCGGAACATCGAGGGAAGTATCGGCCCTGTGGAAAAAGAACCCGCCGCGGTTCTGACAGCCCATTATGATAGCGTTCTATCCCCCGGCGCTAACGATGACGCGGCGGGCATTTCCATCATTCTGGAAGCCGGTCGCCTGCTGGCACAGATGGACAACCCGCCCCCCGTTTATATTGTGGCCGTCAGCATCGAGGAAAGCAGCAATCCAGTCATCTACACCAAAATCCAGGATAGTGCCCACCGGCATGGAGTCCTGGATGGCCGGAATCGCTACACCAGTTGGGCTTGCGCCAAAATGGGCGAAGCAATCAACGACCGCGCAGGAGCCATCCTGGATTCTGGAAAGACACAGGCTGAAGGGTTTCGCCAGGCATTGGCTGAACTCGGTGATAAGGTTCCAGCCAACCTGCGGGCGCACATCGAGGAGATTTCCCCGCTCTATGAAACTGTGACGGTTGAATCAGCCATCGGGCA
>CAIKOL010000008.1 GCA_903829085.1 uncultured Anaerolineales bacterium
ATATCGAGTACTACAACAATTCGCGAATCAAGGTTAAACTAAAAGGACTGAGTCCCGTTCAGTTCAGAACTCAGTCCTTTTTTTCACCATAACTTGTCTAACTATTGGGGTGCACTACAAAGGGCTCGTTTTTTTTTGGGTAAGCGGCATACATCCACCATACGGCGTTGTTAAAGTCGCGGCATAAGAATTCCTGGACACGGATCCCACGGATTGAACGGATTTCCTCATATTTTATTTTCGGAAGGATTCCGTGGTTACTATCTTCTGTGTCCGAAAGAATGCCTAGTTTCGACTGCCTAGTTTCGACTTTACAAACACCCTGCAATCCACTAAACTCGACGTGGACAATCTCACCAAATCATCTATAATTACTCTGTATGAGCAAAATTGTTTCAGCCGATTCCCGGACTGCACAAAAGCCAGTCCGGAAGAAGACCGGGAAGGATATTTCCCGGTTGGAGAGTGGGGGGGAGAGTCTTCAAGCATCTGGCGATATTTACCGCGCCTTGATGGAAAATTTGGCTGAAGTCGTTTTTTGCCTGGACCTTCAAGGCCACTTTACGCTCATAAACCAAGCGATTGAACAATTTACCGGAATTAAAGCAGATCAAGTACTTGGCGGTTCTTTTGACCTTTTTACCTGCCCGGATGACCTGCCCGGATTAAATGCCAGCTTAGAACGCTCTTTAGCAGGAAACCCGGAACCTTATGAATTTCGGATCCTTGATCCAATAGGCAAGAGCCTGCCCGTGTATATTTCCGGCCGCTTGCTCCTGGAAGGGGGAAAAACGGTTGGATTGACCGGAGTCATGGTGAAGATTACCGGGCAGAAACAAGCCGAGGAGGCACTGCTCCAACGCGCTGAAGACCTGGCTGCCTTCCAGGCTACGGCTCTCGACCTGGCTGTGCAACAGGATTTGCTTTCCCTGCTGCGCACGATCGTTGACCGATCCATTAAACTGCTCAGAGCACCGAATGGCTTCATTTACCTTTATGATGAAACCACGCAAGAGCTCGAATTGACGGTTGAACAGGGCTTCCCGGTGCCTCCCGGTTTACGCTTGAAGGTGGACGAAGGCATGGCAGGTTGGGTGGCGCGGAACCGGCAGGCGCTTATCGTGGACGATTACAGCACCTGGGAAGGACGCACAGCCGTCTTTAAGGATATCCCTTATCACGCAGTAATCGAAGTGCCGATGCTCTTCAGGGGCCGGTTGATCGGGGTATTGGGCGTCAACGATTCCCTGGATGTGCAGTGCAAGTTCACTGAAGCAGATGCACACCTCCTGAGTGTCTTTGCGGGGCAGGCTGCCAGCGCAGTCCAGGATTCGCAGCTTGTCCACGGGCTTCAATTAGAGTTGGTCGAGCGTAAACGGGCGGAAGAATCACTGCGTGAAGCCGAGGCGCGTTATCGAACCCTGGTGGAACAAATTCCCGCCATTGTTTATACGGATTCAGCCGAACAAATGGGTCTGAGTCATTACATCAGCCCGCAAGTCAGAACAATACTGGGCTATGACCCGGAAGAGTGGTCGCTTAATAACGACCTGTGGACCCAGGTAATTCACCCGGATGATCGGGAGCGCGTATTGGCGGAATATCAGCGCACATTTCAAACAGGACAGCCGTTCACTACTGAATACCGGGTGCTCTCCAGCGCGGGGAAAATTGTCTGGATTCGGGATAATGCCGTCTTGATACAGAATCAGCCAGACCATCCATCGTTCTGGCAGGGGATCATGTTCGATATCACTGAACGCAAGCAAGCCGAAGTGGCTCTTGAGCAAAGCGAAGAGCGCTATCGGCGGTTATTTGATCTCTCTCCCGATGCGATTGCTGTCCACAGCGGCGGCAAGATCCTGCTGGCAAATACAGCCGCAATGAACCTAATCGGTGTGACAACACCGGAAGAGATCATTGGCAGGCAGATGTTGGATTTTGTCCATCCGGATTATCGTAAACTGGTTATTGAGCGCACGCGGCAGCAAGTGACCGAGGGAAAGGTTGTCCCTGTCACGGAAGAAAAATTTATTCGAGTTGACGGAACGTCAATAGATGTCGAAGTGACGGCTGCGCCGGTTCATTATCTGGACACTCTTGCCTCTTTGGTTATCTTTCGCGATGTATCCGAGCGAAAGAGGTCAGAGGTGGCCTTAAAGGAAAGCGAAGCGAAATATCGTAATGTTGTGGAACGGGCAAATGATGGTATTGCCATTATTAAAGATGGGATTGTCAAATATGCCAACCCTCGCCTGGCACAAATGGCGGGCTGGCCGCTTGAACAGGTAATTGGCAGTCCGTTGACTGACTATGTTTATCCTGATGAATTGCCCAACGTGCTGGATCGTTATACCCGGCGCATGGGCGGCGAAGAGATCTCTTCGGCGTACGAGACGATCCTCCTGCACAAGGATAAGAGCAAGCTATCTGCTGAATTAAACGCAGGTGCAATCCAATATGAGGGCGGAATTGCCGACCTGATAATCGTGAGGGATATTTCTGAGCGGAAGCTTGCTGAAGCAGCATTGAAAGATAGCGAAACCAGCTACCAGGGGCTTTTTAACAGTGTTTCGGACGCTATCTATATCCAGGATCGTGCGGGTCACTTTTTGAATGTAAATGAGGGCGTGCTCAAGATGTACGGCTATCCGCGTGAATACATGATCGGTAAAACACCTGCCGATCTCAGCGCGCCGGGCAAGAACGATTTGAAGAAGATCAAAGAAATGGTTGGGAAGGCTTTTAAAGACCAGCCACAGCAATTCGAGTTTTGGGGAGTACGCAGCAATGGCGAAATCTTTCCAAAGGATGTCCGTCTCTATAAAGGCACTTACTTTGGTGAAGATGTTGTCATCGCAGTGGCACAGGATATTACGCAGCGCAAACAGGCAGAGGAAGCCCTGCAGCGGCAGTTAAAGGAACTAACCGTTTTGCATACGGTCTCAATTGCCTCTGCCCAAGCCTCCAATATTGATGAATTGGTTGAGCAAGTCACCCAAATTATTGGCAATGCAGTGTATGTGGATGATTTTGGGGTAGCTCTATTCGACCCACTTCAGCAGGTATTACGGCCTCACCCAACCTATCACGGCGAATCTTTTGAAGCGAGATCCATTATCGCTCTTTCAGAAGGGATCATGGGTCATGTTGCTTCCACAGGGGAATCGCATGTCACGGCGGATGTGCGCAAGGACCCATACTACCGGAACACTGTCCCGACAACCCTGTCTGAATGTTGCGTCCCGATCAAGGTGGGTAAGAAGCTGCTGGGTGTCATCAATGCCGAAAGCCATCAACTGAACTATTTTAAAGAGGATGATGAACGGCTGCTCAATACAATCGCCGGTACGCTAGCAATTGCCATCGAAAAGCTGCACTTGTTTGATGCAGAGCATATCCGCCTCAAGGAAGCTGAGACTCTCCGCCAGGTGGCCCAGGTGGTCACTACCAGCCTGGATGTCAATGAAGTAATCCGGCTGATGCTGGACCATCTCAAGCAGTTATTCGCCTTCGATACGGCTTCGGTGCTCCTGCTTGGAGAATCTGGAAAACCAGACCTGATCGCCGGTATGGATTATGCCAACGAAAAAACGACCGGCCAGGCAGCCAATGAACTATTGAAAGACAGCCCGCTCCTTAAACAAATGGCGCAGGATCTCAAACCTCTGACCATTGCGGATGTGCGTGAGGCACCAGGGTGGATTTGGGTTTCAGGCGCCGAACACGTGCGCTCGTTCCTTGCAGTTCCATTGATTGCCCGGCAGCGGATGATTGGCGTGTTGATGGCAGACAGTATTTCCACCGCTTTCTTTTCCGAGAATGAAGTACGGGTTGCGCAGTTACTGGCACAGCAGATGGCGATCGCCCTTGAGAACGCCCGGTTATACCAGAATGCACTCCAAGCCTCTGAGAGACGGGTTATATTGCACCGCGTCAGCCAGGACATGGTCACTGCGATCCAGGAACCGGAACGGACCTACCTGTCCATTCACCAGGCCACCCGCCAATTGATGGCTTGCGATTCTTTCGTGATTGCTCTGCATGATGATATTTCTGGCGAAAGTACGATCGTGTATGCCCTGGAAGGGAATAATCGTTTCCCGGAACAGCGTGTCCCGGCAGGGCGGGGGCTGACTGGTCGGGTGGTGACAAGCGGCGAGTCGATCATTATCGACGACTTGTGGGCGGAAAAAACGGATGTGATCCGGATGGGAGAGCCCCAACCGATACGCTCGCTGGTGGCGGTGCCCCTCCGTCTTGGGCAGAGAACCACCGGCATGATCTCGGCGCAATCTTACAGCACACATGCCTTTGGGCAGGAGGAGAAAGCATTGTTGGAAATGCTGGCTTCCTATGCCGCGGTTGCCATTGAAAATGCGCGCCTGTACCAGGAAGCAGTGCGTGCCACCGAGCGGCGTTCTGTTTTGCACGAGGTGAGCCAGGAAATTGTGAGGGTTGGGCTGGACCTGGAACGGGTTTACATCGCCGTTCACCAAGCGGCGGAACGCCTGATGCCTGCCGAGGCATTTGTGCTCTCGGTATTGGATGAAGTACATAATGAAGTCCTGGTTGAATATTTATACGACAAAGGAAAACGCTGGCCTTCCAGCCGTTCTCCTTTTGGCAGCGGGCTTTCGGGGGAAATCATTGAATCCGGAAAGGCGCAGATCATCAACGATCTGGAGAGCACGCCTCTCCCCGGGGCAATCAGTTTTGGGGAAGGGGAGCAAGTCCGTTCCATCCTGGCGGTGCCGTTGCGGCTGGGGCCAAAAGTATTCGGGATGTTGTCGGTCCAATCTTATCAACCCTATTCCTATACAGAAGATGACCTGGCCCTGCTGGAAATGCTTGGTGCACACGCAGCGGTCGCCATTGAGAATACCCGCCTGTATGAAGCCGAACAACGCCGCCTGCATGAATCTGAAACCCTGCGTGAAGCAGCCACCGTGGTGGCTTCCACTTTGGACCAGGAGCGTGCGGTGCAATTAATCCTCGATCAGCTTGCCCGGGTGGTCCCATATGATAGCGCCTCAGTGCTGATCATGAGAGAAGATTATTTGGAGATCGTGGGTGGACAAGGTTGGTCGGAACCATCGGCAGTACTGGGCTTGCATTTCCCCATTCCCGGGGATAACCCGAACACGCTGGTCGTTCAAAGCCGTTCTCCAGTAATCCTGGGGAACGCGCAGCAGGATTATGCGGGTTTCCGCCAGAAACCCCACGACCGAATCCTGTCATGGTTGGGTGTGCCGATGATCGTTCGAGATCGTTTCATTGGGATGCTTTCCATAGACAGCTACCAACCTGGTTATTTTACGCAGGAAAGCGTCCGCCTGGTCACTGCGTTTGCCAGCCAGGCCGCCACGACGATCGAAAATGCACATCTATACGAGGAAGCGATCCGGGCGGCAGAACGACGCGCCATCCTGCACCGGGCCAGCCAGGAGATCGCTCAAGCCAGCCAGGACCCGGAAAAAGTTTACGTTGCGGTTCACCGAGCGGCAGAACAGTTGATGCCGGCGGAAGCGTTCGTCATCACCTTAATAGATGAGCCCAGCAAGGATACTGTGGGCGTCTACCTGATGGATAGGGGCAAGCGTTGCCAGATGGACCGTTCCCTGTTCGGAGTCGGACTGTCCGGCCAAGTGATCTCAACCGGCAAACCCGTGATCACCAGGGATTTGATGGTGGATCCAATACCTGGAACAATGCATTTTGGTGGAAAAGAGAAGGTGCGCTCGATCCTGGCTGTTCCTTTGAGCCTGGGTGAAAAAGTCATTGGCATGTTGTCAGTCCAAAGTTATCAGCCGCATGCATATACTGACGATGACCAGGCCTTGCTGGAATTACTGGCGGCGCACGCCTCCGTTGCCATAGAAAATGCGCGGCTTTATGCCGAAACCCTGCGACGATTAAAAGAACTGGAAGCGGTCAACCATATTTCAACAACTTTGCGCGCGGCCCAGACCGTTGATGATATGCTTCCCAGCCTGCTGGATGAGACCCTGCAAGTCCTGGAGAGCAACTCCGGGGCGATCTGGCTTTATGAACCGGCTGGAGGTGTGCTAAAGCAAAAAGTCACCCGGGGTTGGTTTACGGGGATACAGGAAATACCGGTCAGACCCGGCGAGGGGATTGCCGGAACGGTCTTCAAGAGCGGACAGGTAAGTATCTCCAAGGAATTTGCCACCGACCCGCTCACACGTGAAAGCATACGCGGACAACTTCCACCCGGTTGGGGTGGAGCCTGCGTACCAATCCGCACTGTTCGGGAAACCATCGGTGTTCTGTTTGTCTCAGTCGAGTTGCCACGCCAGCTCCAGGCAGATGCCATCCACCTGCTGGTCACATTGAGCGAAATGGCTGGAAATGCCATTCGCCGGGCCGATCTTCATCAACAGACAGAGCGCCAGTTGCAGCGCCTGGCTTCGTTGCGCGCGGTAGACATGGCAATCAATACCATCCTGGATTTGCGCGTGACTCTGGGCATCCTCATTGACCATATCATCTCCCAACTAAAAGTGGATGCAGTTAATATCCTGTTGATCAACCCAAATACCCAGACCCTTTACCACGCCGCCAGTTCCGGGTTCCACACTGAATCCTTTAAGAACACCCGACTGTATATTGGGGATAGCCTTGCCGGTCAGGCGATCCGGGCGCGCACGACCATCCATATCCCCAACCTGAATGATAGTAAACTGCTCCAGCGTGTACAGTTACTGACCGAGGAAGGTTTTGTAACCTATTTTGGCGTTCCCCTGATCGCCAAGGGGCAGATCAAGGGCGTTCTGGAAACATTCCATCGTAGTCCCATGGAACCGGATGCTGAATGGCGGAGTTTCCTGGAGACCCTGGCCGGGCAGGCCGCAATTGCCATTGATAACTCGGTGTTGTTCGAAGAGCTCCAGCAGACCAACCTGAACCTGTCCATGGCTTACGATGCAACCATTGAAGGCTGGTCAAAGGCGCTCGACCTGCGCGACCAGGTAACGGAAGGTCATACCCTGCGTGTCACAGAAATGACCGTACAACTGGCTGATATCATGGGCATTGGCACGACCGACCTGGTGAACATCCGGCGCGGGGCGCTGCTGCATGACATAGGAAAAATGGGTGTTCCGGACAGCATCCTGCATAAACCCGGCTCGTTGTCCAAGGAAGAATGGGTCATCATGCATCGCCACCCTGAATTTGCATTCGATATGCTTTCCCCCATTACCTACCTGCGCCAGGCGCTTGACATTCCCTATGGTCATCATGAACGATGGGATGGTTCCGGATACCCGCGTCATTTACCTGGCGAACAAATCCCCCTGGCAGCGCGTATATTTGCAGTGGTGGATGTGTGGGATGCCTTGATCTCCGATCGCCCCTACCGGAAGCGCTATACGGAGGAAGTGGCAGTTGAATTCATTCGCAGCAACAGCGGGAAACTCTTTGATCCGCGCGTGGTGGAAGCCTTTTTACAAATGATCGCGCATGACCAGCAGCCAGCTCTTCCCAGTTAAGACACGGGGCAAGACGCGGGAAGCGGGACGGATGCGCTAAATTTTTCGCGTGACGGTGTAGCACGCCAGGTCTTTCAATGCCTGCTTCTCAACCCCGTCTGGCATTCCAGCCAACGGCTGGAGCGCTTTCTGGATGTATTCCTGGGCTTCTTCCAACGATCTCTTCACCCCCATACTCATGCGTACCGCCTGCACCAGCCGTTCCATGCGCTCGTGTTCGCTGTAACACCCGTTGGTGAGGCAGATAACATCCGGGTCGTCAGGGTGGGCTTCTGCGTAGTATATTGCCGGGAGAGTCACCAGACCCTGTAACAGGTCGGAACCGACCGGCTTGCCCACTTCCCCCTGCTCGCCGGTAAAATCCAATACATCGTCTACGATCTGAAAGGCCATGCCCAGGTTGTAACCGAACAGGCGCATAGACTCGACACAGGTTTCATCCACCGGGCTGATCATGGCAGCAGCACTGGTGGTCATTTCGATGAGCGAGGCAGTCTTGGCATAGATGCGCTTATAGTAATTTTCACGACTGTTCAGCCCGCGGGCGGTGAACAACTGGGTCAACTCCCCATTGACAATGACTGCCAGCGTTTCTGCAAACAATTTCATCAGCGGCAGGTGATCGGTGTCGGCGGCCAGTTTGGCGGCGCGCGCAAAAATGAAATCACCGGTGAGGACGGTGGCGGGGGGAGACCAGCGCGCATTCAGGGTGGGGTTACCACGCCGCAACAGAGCTCCATCAATCAAGTCATCGTGCACCAGGGTGGCAGTGTGCAATAACTCGACTGCGGCGGCCAGTTTGATCGGTTTTTCATGCGGTGCGCCCAGCATCTGGGCGGTCAGCAGACCGAGGGTTGGGCGGATGCGTTTCCCGCCGGAGGAAAGCAAATGCTCCAGCGCGGCTCCCAACTCAGGGTGAGCGCCGTAGGATTGGGAAAGCAGGAGTTCTTCCACTTCCTGCAGTCCATTCATAACGGGGGTAAAGAAAGAAACAGGATTCAAAAGATCAATTCCAGTCAAAGAGGTGCCGTGCATTCGCAGTGGTGACTTCAGACACCTGATCGATCGTGACTGAGTGTCCAGAAGCAATTTTATCAGCAATCAGGCGCACGAAGGCCGGTTCGTTGCGTTTTCCTCGATGGGGATACGGGGTTTGGAAAGGTGCATCCGTTTCGATCAAGATATGTTCCAGCGGGATTCCCGCCACCAATTCCTGCCGGCGCCGGTTGTTTTCGAAGGTGAGCGGGCCTGCCACGCCCAAGTAGAAACCGAGACTCATTGCCACCTGTGCCATTTCCAAGGTACCGGAGAAAGAGTGCAGCACTCCCGGCCTTTCTGCCAGAGAACCCGCTCCTGAGCCGAGGCCTGAGACCCATTGCTCCAGGATCTTCATCAAATCCGAGGCGCACTCCCCAGCGGAAGTGTTCCCCTTTTCCCGGAAGTGGATCACAACCGGGAGTTTGGATTCGGCGGCCAGCGATAATTGTTCTTTCAGCACTTCCTGCTGCCGGTCATGCGGGGCAGCATCCCAATAGTAGTCGAGCCCGATCTCTCCGATGGCTTTCACCCTGGGGTTTTGGGCCAACTCCCGCAGGCTGTTCCAGGTTGACCCTTCCACATTGGAAACTTCCGTGGGGTGGATGCCGATGGCAGCATACAGGTTCGGGTGTCCTTCTGCCAGTTTGACAGCTGCCAGGCTGGAGGACAAGGTCAGCCCCGGAATTAATATGCGTTCCACCCCGGCCCGGATGGCACGGTCGAGAACGGCTCCCCGGTCGGGGTCGAATTCTGCGAGGGTCAAATGGCAATGGGTGTCAGTAAGCACGTTGCACGCGGCGGATAGGAGGCTGGTCCAGGAGATCCTGTCAATGTACCAGGCTTGAGGGTTATTTTAGTCCGGCGATCTTTAACCCATCCTGCAAAATAGCCTGCACCTTATCCGAATGGGTCGTTTCGCAATAAACGCGCATGATCGGTTCGGTACCGGAGAAACGGATGAGCATCCAACCACCGTCTTCCAGTTTGAACTGGAAACCATCCACGGTGACCAACTCGGTCACTTTCAAGCCTCCAATGGTTTGGGGGTTGGCCTTGAGGATCAGGGCTTCGCGGTCCTTGCGGTCACCCTGGAAGGGTGTGTCAATCCGGTCGTAGAAATGTTCGCCAACCTTGGCGAATAACATTTTGAGCAATTGGGTGGGCTTTTTACCGGTGCGCACCATGAAATCAAGCATGTACAGGCCAGCCAGGATGCCGTCCCGTTCGGG
>CAIKOL010000009.1 GCA_903829085.1 uncultured Anaerolineales bacterium
AGATGTTCATAAGAAGATCCTCTTTTGATGTGTTTAGAGTACTCTGTAATGCAGAGTATTCTAAATCAAATACTGGACGATGTCAAGCCCCTGGGACTGTTTATTCCTTGCAGAATTGAATGCGAACCAACTCGGCCAAGACCGGCCGCAGCTGGCGGTGAAAGTCGTAATCGCACCCGGGAATCAAAAACCCACCGAAAACGGTGGATTTTCATGTGCCCCTCGCGCCTTTTACACCCTGCGGGCAAGGGGGTTTTGTATATACGGGTAGTACAAAGTCGAGAGGGTCCGGAAGACAAAAATCAACTTCTAGTTGGATTGGGTCAGCAAAATAGGAGAATATATCCTGGAATTACTGAATTTCTATCCAACCGAATTTTCTTCCAAGATTCGAACAATCCCATTCGAGCCATCCACCTCGACCAACTGCCCATCCTTCAGTTTACTGGTGGCGTCATCCAGCCCGGAGACGCATGGGATGCCGTATTCACGCGCCACGACTGCGCCATGCTGTAATGCACCGCCGATTTCCAGGATGATTCCCCTGGCATTGATGAACAGCGGCGTCCAGCCGGGATCGGTGGCCCGGGCCACCAGGATTTCGCCGGGAAGCAGTTGCTTATCGGTCGCTTGGCGGAACACCTTAACCCGTCCCTGCACAACGCCGGGAGAGATGGGGACGCCAGTAAGTTCACCGTCTGTGACTGCCTGGCGGGGAGGAAAATAGATCTTTCCGCGCGAATCAATGATACGCGCCACCAGATGGCTTTTTCTGATCTTGTTGATGAGCACAGTGCGTTCTTGCGTCAGTGCGCGCAGATCGAGCATCGGGTCGATTCCCGCCCGATCAATATCGGCGATGGTCAGGTCAAAGATTTGCTCAGGGGTATCCAATCGCCCACCAGCCACAAAGCTTTGGGCAATTGCAAGCGCTTGGCGGCGGAATAGTTCGATCACCTTGATGACATAATGTTTGGGCGTTTCCCTGTACCCGCCAAAGGCAACCCAGATTTTGTAATACTTTTCCAGCGCCCTGGCTTTGCGCTTCCCTTTCTGCAAGGCATTTTCATACAGGGCTTGATACGCGGCCTCGCGCTTGGTGCGCGCCTCCTCGAAAAACGTCTGGGAAGTTTTCCTGCCCTGTATGGTCCGAGACATGTTCTTGAGCTGCTCAAAAACCAGGGCGGGTTGTTCCTTTGGGCGTGGAGTGGCAGGGTCAACTTCGCCCGGGCAGCGCATCCCAAATTCAGCCATGAAATGCTTCCAGCGACCCACAAAGTCCGGGGATAGGTTTCCCCGCTCCATATCGAACAGGAAGCCAGTTGCAGAGTCGGATTGGCTGATTTCGGTCGATGACGCCAGGGCGTACATCAATTCGCCCATTTCCGCCGTCTTATTGCCCGGCAGTGAAATTCCCAGATTGACCAGGTGGTCCTGCGTCTGGCTGGCTTCCTTTTTAAACAAGTTTTTGATCCGCTGTTGGGCAAATTGCCCTGCCAAAACCATCGGGATACCATAGTCGCCGTAAAAAAACTGGAGCAATTCGGTTAGCGCTATGGACTGCGCGTGTAATGAAAGGCCGTCACCGGTAAACATTTCAATCCGCCGGATTTCCCCGGGCAGGGCGGCCTGGTATTTTCCAAGGACGTGTTTGGGTCTGAGATAGGCTGCCAACATTGAAGTGCCCATTGGCAGCATCTTGAAAATCATTTTGCCCCGCAGCGCCTTCAACTTTGCAGGCAGTTCGCTGCCCATATATTGTTTCATATCGATGCTGTCCAGGATGGCCGTCACCCGTGGGTCGCCAGTACTCCCCGGCGCAAGCCCGGCGTTTTTCATACCCAACATCGTTGCAAATGAGATGTTCATGTAATAACCGCCGCCGGCGGTAAATGCGATCCCATCGGGCCCGATCGCCCCCTCCGCCACCGGCCCGCCTACTTTATTCAGCACGTAGCTCAGGAAATCCGTCCCCAAAACGGATAACGGTTCCTGCAAGCCCTGTTCGATCAGGGTGGAGTTGGAGTAGAGGCGCTTCGGCTGTCCTGGGGCGGTGACCATTTCCACGGGTAAGGGCAGGTAGGTGGTGATAGGACGGGCCTGGAGCAGGAATATTTTATCGCTCGAGATGGCCCACTCGATATCAACCGGTTTCTGGTAATACGCCTCAACCTGCTCCAGCAACCCGGTCAAT
>CAIKOL010000010.1 GCA_903829085.1 uncultured Anaerolineales bacterium
AATATTATCGCGAATTTCCGGAGCTTTTCGCAATGCCAGAGCCAGGTTGGTGAAGGGTCCACTAAAGAAAAGAGTGGCCGGCACTGGAGATTGCTTGACAACGGAGATGATCAGGTCAGCATCATCCTGGATAGGATAAGTTTTATTGGCATTCGGGATTGACCAGCCCCAAAAGGTACCGGCTGCTTGGCGGATATATTCCGGAAAACCATCGCTGCTGGAGATGGGGCCATCCTGACCGGCTCCCAATGGGATGTCGGGAAACCCGAAGTCATCCAGCATCCGGCCAATAAATTGAATGTAGACCGCAGGGTGTGCCTCGCCATAGGAAATACCGGCTGCCTTCACATCCACGGAAGGTTGTGTGAGCAGGTAAAGAAGGGCGGATGTCCCATCCGGGCTGCCATCGTCGTCGTCGTATATTGGTATATTCTGGGCCGCCTCCGTGGAGGATGGAGGATTATTACGGACCAGATTGCCGAGGGTCTCACCATAGTCGCCCCGGCTGGTATATTGAAGAGTGCCATCGGGCAATAATTGAAGATAGTCCCGCCCTTCGCCGCTGCAGGAGGCCGTTTTGTCACCGGCATGAAATTCATAAACGCCATCTATCTCGCCAACCAGGGTGAAAGTTCCTGAACACGGCACGCTAAGATCGTATGTCCCGCAGACAGCACCAACCTGGCAGGCTGCCAGCATGCTGATGGTTGCTTGCATCTCGAAGGTGCCATTCCTCGCATTTCCGGTCCATATCCCGGAGAGGGGGAAAGCGATGGACTGGGTCGGAGTTTGGGATGGAGTCTGGGGTTGAATCTGGGATGGGGTTTTGGTAGGAACAACCGGCAAAGGGGCGGGCGTCGGCGGCTTGGAAGAAGAGAGACATCCTGTGAGCAAGAAGGCCAGGATCAGACCGGCGGAAACTACCGTAAAGCATTGGCTCCATTGACTCGCCCTTGTGAAATGCATAAGGCCTCCTTGGGTAGGTTGCATAAAATAAAAGATAGTTTCGCCTTCGGCTTGATCTACCACCAATGTAACAACAACTATCTCCCATGATTATCGCGCAAAAATTAGGAAACGTCAGGTATTCTTAACTCCCATATAGGATTTTCTCAAAGTCTTCTCTAAATAGCGGAGTACCTTGAGAGTCCAGATTATCCCCACCTCCTGACCTCTGTCCCAAGACGACAGCTTGGATTAATCTCGGTAAATAGATCCTGGGGTGTTGATGGAAGGCTTCGCCGTCCATCAACACCCTGAACCCAAGCTTTAGAAAGACATACTGGCGGGAGAAAATGGTGAAATCCAATTGCGATATAATTCACAAACAAATCAACCCGTGGCGGAAATAATCGATACTGATTTGACATTTGGGAGCAAAGGAGTTGAATATGAACCGAACCGGTGCAGCACTTGTTCTAACCCTCATGATCTGCTTAACCTCCTGTAACCTTTCAAGTACCACCTCGCCGGGAACAATTCCAACGGCAACCTCACCGGCAGCAATTCCCACCGTTCAACCGACAACGGCCTCGAACCAGGCTACCGATACAGCCCAGCCAACAGGTCCGGAAGTTGCCAAAGCTGATTATCTCCTGCCGGAATTATTAACTCGCTTCACGCCCCCTCCGATTATCGCCATTCCGAAAAATTCAGTTCAAATTGAGGGGGTGGCGTATGATGCATATCAAGTCCCCGGGAACAGAATACGCGTGGTTTGCATGCAACCTTGTCCATTGGACGACCGTTTGATCGATGCGGCATATGCTGGATATCAGGAATCCATTCAACAACTTGTCAGGGTGGTTGGATTCGACGTGGTGGATGCGATCAATCCCATCGATATCCATCTTACCCGGGATGATTCCTGCCAGCGTCCATCCGGCGAGATCGGTTCCTCGGGACCTTATCCAGATAATCCCAACAGCGTTGCCATCTGTCTCTATATAAACGAGCCAGATATCACTCAAAATGACCCCCAAAATCCCTTGACCCCAGAAACAGCCATTCGTTTGGGAGGTTTGGGCGTATTCGTGCATGAATATACCCATACCTTGTTCGACCAGCGTTTCACTTTTTCATCGCATGATTTCGTTTTTCCGATCGAATGGAATACCCTTACTCCCTCCGATTACCATTACAGTAATATGTGCGATCCTGAATATGCACAAGAAGCGCCTCTGACTTACCAACTTTGCACAACAAAAGGGTTTACGTTCAAACAGCTCATCCAAAGCCTGCAGGCGGTGGATCGGCTTTACCAGGGTGGCTATGGAAATGTTTATGGAATGGTGGGCTTAAACCAATACCGCGCCATTCTCAACAATATTCTCGGCAGTGACGTAACCCAAGTGTTCACGGATGTGGGTTATGACAAGATGATGGCGGAGGAGGGTTCCACCGGATTGTACCAATTGCCATCTGCGGGTGAAGCCTGCTCCTACCAGGCGCTTTTGGCTGGCGACGGGGCTATTCCTTTAGGAACCATGGAGGATTTCAACGCTCCCTTTGAAAAGACCTGGCAGATCAAGAATACCGGCACATGCAGTTGGGATG
Source organism: uncultured Anaerolineales bacterium (assembly GCA_903829085.1). Lineage (GTDB taxonomy): Bacteria > Chloroflexota > Anaerolineae > Anaerolineales > Villigracilaceae > UBA877. Next base: position 2,557 of record CAIKOL010000010.1, read on the forward strand.
GGGTTCAACTTGCCTTTGTGCGCGGCGAGGCGATGACTGCCACCACAAGCGTGCCTGTGCCCACAACGGCTGCCGGCGTGGGTGTGGAAGTCTCGGTGCCGATGACAGCTCCAGGCGCAGCTGGCGTTTATTCGGGCGAATGGCAATTGCGCGACTCTACGGGCCATGCGTTTGGCCCGATCATCAATATGATGATATACACCCGCCCGGGTTGCACGCTGCCTTCTGAATTTTCGTATTTTAAGGCTGAACCTGCCACGATCGGGCCAGGCGCTTTGGCAGTGCTCAGTTGGGGCCAGGTCACCAATCTTGACAAGCTTGAGATCATCGGGCTGGGAAGCCAAAATCCCAACGGTGACATCCTGCTCGTCCAACCGGCACAGACAACCACTTATACCCTTCAGGCTACCTGTGGATCGAATACTGCCACCTCCCAGGCGACTGTCACCGTGGATACGAGCCTTCCAGCCTTTGCAATAACCGATGTTTCTGCCACAGCCGATCCTGCCGATTTTAGCGGTTCCTGTGGTGCATACGGGAAAAGGATAAATTTCACCGGTCAGTATGTGGTCAATGGGCCGGGTGCGGTCATTTACCATTGGGACCGGAGCGACTCGGCTGGATCGGATTCCGCTTATTCTATTCTCGACCAGGCAGGCTCACAAACGGTGACAACTTACTGGCAGATCGGTGGAAGCATGCATGGCTGGCAGGGATTTACCATTCAGGCTCCATTCGATCGCAGCACAGTCAGGGCCCAGTTCACGATTAGTTGCACCCCATAGTATCTGTCTGAAAATTCAGAGAGAGTTCATTTATGAGAGTGTGCGGCGAAGCCGCACACTCTCATAAAAAGTTTTTCCATTCTTCGGGAACAGATTCATAGATATGGTCAGTTTGAAATCAAGCGGGCGAGTGATCCACTCGCCCGCTCTTGTTACTCGCTCACCCGGCGGAAGCGCCAGGCAGCCAGCAGGAAGAACAACACGGCATAGCCTGCCAGCGCGGCGCACGGAACCAGCACAGATTCGAACCCCAGCAGGCGCACGGTGATGTTCTTGAACCCATCCATGGCCCAGGCAACCGGTGTGACGTGCCCGATGGCCTGGAAGGTGGCGCTGGTGTATTCCAACGGAGTCCACGCCCCGCCCAGCCCGGAAAAGAGGAACATCGGGATGAGTGAGAAGGCGATGGCCTGTTCTTCGTTCTTGGCAAACACGCCGATCAGCAGTCCCAGGGCGGCGATGCACAGGCTGGAGGCAACTGCCACCAGCAGGGTGGCCGCGGGTTGGCGGAAGTAATCCACTTTCAGGAAGAGCTGTCCAAAGGTCATCAGCACCAGGAATTGGGCAAAAAGCAGCACGAAGATGGCTAAATAATGCCCGAGCAGGATGTGTGACCGTCGGGTGGCGGTGGTCAGCAGTCGTTGCAGCGAACGCGTCTTGCGTTCGTTGACGATGACCGCACCGCAGGTCAGCAGACCGGCGATGGCGAACTGGAGCATCATGGCCGGCGAAGTCTGTGCCAGCGCGGCAACCTGTGAACTGACCTTTGGCCCGGTCTGCACCACGGCGGAGGTGCTCTCAATGCGAATGGGGGGATTGTCCCAGGCGGACAGGGCCTGCTCGAAGGCCGGGCCGAATGCGGACGAGGTCTGCCCGACGATCAATGCGGTCTGGACAGCGCTCGTCAGCCGGTTGGCGGCAGCCAGGATCTCGCTCTGGATGGTGGTCCCGGCGGTCTGGGTGATGTTCGCTTCGAGAGACAGAGGCGGCAGGCTGCCGGTCAGGAGTGCATCGGTATAGCCGGTGGGAATGATAAGGATCCCGGCCAGGTTGCCTTTGGTGAGTAACTTTTCGTAATCGGCCAGGGTCTTGGCTGCGTCTTGTGTAATTGTAATCACTTCGGAGTTCTCGAGCAGGTTGACCAGGCGCAGGGACAGGTCTCCGCCGTCCTGGTTGATGATTGCCACCGGCAGGCGCGGGTCGCTCACGCCCTTGCTGAACCCGCCGAAGGCAAAGCCGAACAGGAAGGTGAAGGCGATCGGCATGATCAGCAGGAACAGGAAGGTCTTGCGGTCACGCAGGATCTGCATCAGGTCTTTTGCGGCAATATCAAAAATTCGAATCATGATTCTCCTTTTGGAGTATAGGAGCCTGCTCCCGGGATTGCGGCAAGGTGCATTACTCCAAAACTAAGCATATCTTTTCTGGAATCTCCACACGCCGATGCCAAAGAAAACCGTTGCCCAGATCAGCATCACCAGCAGGGTGAGCAGCAGGTTGCCGGTAGTGGCGCCCTGCATGGACTGGAACAGGCCGCGTGCCGCCCAGCCTTGCGGCACGATCAGGGAAATGGTGTCGAAAGTAGTCGATGGGCTGCCAAACATGAAGACGGGCATCAGCCCGATCATGCCGCTGAAGGTCAGCACGCCGCCGAAGACGATGCCGCCCTGTTTGGTGCTCTTCATCAGCGAATTGACGAAGACGCCAAAGGCGGAAGCGAGCACTACGGTGCCGGCTGCGAAGAGCAGGACGGAGCTCAGGCTGCCCCAATGGATGCCGAAGATCAGCGCTCCCAGCGTAAGCAGGACAGCCACCTGGATGGTGACGGTCAGCAGCACGGCCAGCAGCTTGCCGCCCAGGATGGTGGCCTGCGTGGTGGGTGTGGTGAAGAGGCGTGGCAGGGTGCCCATCTCGTCTTCCTGCAGAAGCGTTTCGGCGCTGGCGGTGCCGGTGTAGAAGGCATAGAAGACCATCATCCCGCCCATGACAGGCCCGATGACGCGCAGGAGGAACGGGATTTCTTCCGTTTCTGTCGCAGCGGGCGAGCTGACTTTAAGCAGGGCCGCCGGGTCGCGGGTCCGGGCGGTGGCTGTCAGAAATGATTCCACCACCTGCCCGATGAAGGCCGGGTCGCTGGAGCCGGTCTGGGTCACGGCCTCGTTGACGGCGATCTTGGTCCCGGAGATCCCATCCATGAACTGGTTGAGCACCGAGCGGACGATGGCCGGGCCGAGTGTCAGGGTCGGGTCCTGGTAGACCTCGAGCACAGCCTGCCCGTTGAGGTTGGAGTAATTGGCAGAGAAATCCGCCGGGATGATGACTGCCACGCCTGCTTCCTGGGTGTCCACGGCGGAACGGGCCGCCTCGGCGCTGTCGAGCAGCGTGACCTTCATCAGGTCGGCCAGGTTGTCCTGCTGGAGCACATAGACGACCATGTCGCCCAGCGATTGGATGTTGGCGTCGGCGGGGAACTGGCTCATGACGGTATCGAAACCGGCGCCGCCTTTATCTAAATTCGCAATCACAATGTTCGTTTGCGGCAGGCTGAAACCGGTATCGCTGCCTTTCATCCCGCCAAACATGACGTAGAACATACCCGTGATCAGCAGTGGTATGACGAACATGAACAGCACGGCAAACACGCTGCGGAAGGAACGGGTGATGTCTTTGAAAGCAATATCGAGGATTTTCATGGTTTCTCCAAAGAGAACAGAGAACAGCCACCGCTCTCTTTTCTCTGTTCTCTAATCTCTTAATGCCTTTCCAGTCAGATGCAGGAACACCGCCTCCAGGTTGGGTTCCTGGATGGCAACGGTAGTAATCCGGACCCCGTTCAGCGCGGATGTTTCGAACAAGCGCGGCAGCACCTGGTTGCTGTCATCTGCCAGGACGGTCAGGGTCCCATCCTGCGCGGTGACCTGTTTCACACCCTGAACTTTTTTCCATGCCTCCAGCACACGTCCGCTTTCGGCGTTGATCGTCAGGGTGATGCGGTCCATCTGGCCGACGATCTTCACCAGTTCGGCATTCGTGCCGTAGGCGATGACCTTGCCGATGTCCATAATGGCGATGTGGTCGGAGAGTTCCTGGGCTTCTTCCATGTAGTGGGTGGTGTAGAGCACGGTCATGCCCTGGTTCTTGAGCGCCACTACGCTGTCGAGAATGTTGCGCCGCGACTGCGGATCGATACCCACGGTTGGCTCATCCATGTAGATGACCTGGGGCTTGTGCAGCAGTGCCACGCCGATGTTGACCCGCCGTTTCATTCCGCCCGAATATTTGCCGACCCGGTCTTTGGCGCGCTCGGTCAGCCCGATGATCTCCAGCACCTCATCCACGCGGGAGCGGAGGGCTGGGCCGCGTAAGCCGTACATTTTGCCCCAGAAGGTCAGGTTCTCGCGCGCCGACAGATCGTTATACAGGGCGATCTCCTGCGGCACAACCCCCAGGACCGACTTGACGCCCATCTGGTCATCCTTGATGGAATGTCCCATCACCAGGGCATCGCCTTCGTCCGGGCGCAGCAGGCAGGAGAGCATCGAGATGGTGGTGGTCTTGCCGGCGCCATTCGGGCCGAGCAGGCTGAAGATCTCGCCTTGCGCCACTTCAAATGAGACCCCATCCACAGCTTTCAGGTCGCCAAAGGCTTTATGCAGATTCTTTACTTCGATCGCGTTTTGGAGCATGGTTTCCTCCGAAAAAAATGATGCTATAAGTATACAAGATGTTGCCTGGCTTGACATCCTGCCAGATGTCATCAGGCTGTATTGTATCCATTCAAGGGAGGATGGCAAATATCGTTCCTTGCGATACAATCAGAACCTATCCGATAATTATTGAAGAATTGCATTTTGAGTATGTGCGGCGGAGCCGCACATACTCAAAATGCGGGCCTCTCCAGATTTTTCGGATGGATACTCAATATACGTTGCAGAAACAGATTCGTCGTCAGGAAAGGGTACTTCTCAATAAACTGCTGGTGGGGGGATGCGTGCGGCATGCCCCCCACTCCTCATCCACTTATTGATAAGATGCCAGGAAAGGATACTCATCCAATGAACAGTCGTGAGCGTTTCCTTGAAACCATGCAGTTTGGCCAGCCCGACCATGTGCCCTATTTCGAGGAGGGCATTCGCCCGGAAGTGCTGGAGGCCTGGCGCAGCCAGGGATTGACCGCACAGGCTAACCTGGCTGCGATGTTCAGCACTGACCAGCGCGAAGAAATAGACCTGGACGTGTACCCACATCCCTGGCCGAAGCGCTGGCCGTCCACAAAAGCGGAGCTCAAAGCCTTTGCCCGCCGGCTCAACCCCGACGACCGCTCCCGCCTGCCCGATGCCTGGGAGCAGTGCCTGCCTGGTTGGAAACAGCACGAGCAGGTGCTGATGATGCGCATCCATCAAGGCTTTTTCCTGAGCATGGGGGTGTATGGTTGGCAGCGATTCTACGAATTAATGAAGATGATCCATAACGACCCCGGGTTTGTGCGCGCCATGATGCAGCTCCAGGCCGAGTTCGTGGCTGCCCTGACCGAACGCGCCCTGCAGCAGGTGGAGGTCGACGCGGCGGTTTTTAGCGAACCGATCGGAGCCAACCATGGCCCCTTGATCTCGCCCGCCATGTTTGCCGATTTTGTGCTTGCCAGCCATGGCCCGATCCTGGATGTTTTACACCGCCACCAGGTCAAGCTCATCATCCTGCGCACTTATGCCAATGCCCGCTTGCTGCTGCCGGTTTTGCTGGAGCACGGCTTCGATTGCCTGTGGGCCTGCGAGGTCAACACGGAGTCGATGGATTATCGTTCTTTGCGCAAGGAATTCGGTCGCGGCCTGCGTTTGATCGGGGGCATTGACCTGGATGTGCTGCGCGAAGGCAAGCAGGCCATCCGCCGGGAGCTTGAGACAAAAGTCCCGCCTCTGCTGGCCCAGGGTGGCTATGTCCCCCTGGCGGACGGACGCGTACGGGAAGATATTCCCCTGGAAAACTATATCTACTACCGCCAGTTGTTGGAAAAGATCACCAGTTCGTAAGGCCAGGCCTCCCATGCCCATTCTCAACCTGGAAGCCCTCAAAGCATACCGCGCCCGTAGCTTCTGCCTGCTCCCGGAAGACCGCGTTTCTGATCCATCCGCGGCGCTGGACTTTGTCAACCGGCGCGGCTTTGTCTACTTCTGGCCGATCAAGGGCGTTGACCTGCCCTCCCTGTGGGCCTCGGTTGCCGGGGATCGCATTGTGCCCGACGACCATGACGACCCCGGTCACGTCACCTGGGGCTGGAAGGATGCCGCCCTGCCGAAGAAGATCTGGTATTACGGCAAGATCCTGCGCCGCAAAGCCACCATGATCTCGCTGGAGATCGCCCCCTATTTCTATGCCCTGACTGAGAATTACGGTTCCCCGGAAGAGGATTACCTGCTGGCCTACCAGGAAGGCCGCCTCACGCAGGCTGCCAAGCAGATCTACGAAACTATTTTGGATAAAGGCAGCCTGGATACCATCTCGCTCCGCAAGGAAGCCCGCCTTTTGAACGCCAAGGAGTCGGTCTTCAACCGGGCCTTGGAAGACCTGCAAAAGGATTTCAAGATCATGCCGGTTGGGGTGGCCGAGGTGGGGGCCTGGAAATATGCCTTCCGCTATGAGATTACTGCCCGGCACATGCCCGACCTGGCGGAGCAGGCCCGCCCGATCGGGGAGGCATCGGCGCGCCAGAAACTGGTGGAGTTGTATTTCGCTTCCGTGGGCGCAGCGCAGGCGCGGGATGTGCCCCGGCTCTTCGGCTGGCCTCCTGAACTGATCAGGCGCACGCTGGACAGACTGGTGCAAAAAGGCGGACTGGTCGAAGCAGAGCATCCGCAGAAACCGGGCGCCTGGCTGGTATTGCCGGAACTGATATAGGAACCTATCCGAAAATTACCGAAGAACCGCATTTTGAGTGTATGCAGCGAAGCTGCACACACTCAAAATGTGAACTCATCTTGAATTTTCGGATAAATATTAAATCGTCTAATCCCTTTGTGATGAAAAAAGGAGCCATTAATGTTGGAAATCGCCATCATGATCGAAGGCCAGGACGGATTAACCTGGCCGCGCTGGCAGAAGATCGCTGCCGCGCTGGAAGACCTGGGTTTTGCCGGTCTCTACCGCTCCGACCATTTCACCAACGACGCCCCACCGGATAAAGAATCCCTCGAACTGTGGGTCTCGCTGACCTGGCTGGCATCGCATACCAGGCGCATCGAATTCGGTCCGCTGGTCTCGCCGGTCTCCTTCAGACACCCGGCGCTGACCGCCCGCATGGCTGCCGCAGTGGACGATCTCAGCGGCGGGCGGCTGACGCTCGGTCTCGGCGCGGGCTGGCAGGTGCGCGAGCATGACCTGTTCGGCTTTGAACTGCTGGAGATGAAGCCGCGCTTTGACCGCTTCGAGGAAGGGCTGGAAGTCATCACCCGACTGCTTAAATCCGCCTCCCCGGTCACTTTCGATGGGGACTATTTCCGTTTGCATGGGGCTGCCCTTTTACCACGCCCTCAACGCCCCGGCGGACCGCGCCTCCTGATCGGCGGCAACGGCGAAAAGCGCACCCTGCCGCTGGTGGTGAAATACGCCGATGAGTGGAACGGGGTCTTCCTCCCGCCAGCTGAATTTACCCGCCTCAATGCTCGCCTGGATGGATTATTGCAAACCGCCGGACGCGCGCCGGGCTCAGTCAAACGCTCGCTGATGACCGGAGTCCGTTTTGCCCGCTCGCGCAAGGCATTGGATGCGCAACTATCCGCCCATCATAATACCTTCGAAGAACTGCGCCAGCGCGGGATCATTGTTGGGATCGGGGGGGAAGTGAAAGAACAGTTGCTTGAACTGGAGAAAGCCGGGGTGCAGCGCGTGATGCTGCAGTGGTCGGAGATGGATGACCTGAAAGGACTGTCTGCCCTGGCGAAGGTTTTGGTGTAAAGGGGGTTTAAGAACAGCAACTTTTAGAATGCCGTGTGTTCACGGTTGGCACCTATTGAAATTCGTCACCTGCCGTGCAATAATGACATTGAACTCATTTCATCGGGAGGCATATATGTCGAAATGGAGATCAGCTCTGGCAGTCATGTCATTATTATTGGGTCTGTTTCCACTGGCGGGCTGCGGTCCCAGCCTGCCGCAGTGTGCCGATGATGCCCTCCAACCGGCCACCTTGAGCACACCCCACCAGTGGACTATTGTTGATTCGCTCACTCCGCAGCTCACCTGGTCCTACCCCGACTCAAGCTGCCGCCCCAAGTACTTTACGATATTCCTGTTCCCCGTGCACAGCCACACGCCGGTAAATACCATTGTATTGCCGGGGACCTCCACCGCCTACACGCCTGCCTCGCCGCTCCTGCCCGGGCAGGAATACGAGTGGGAGGTGACTTCGAAGAACGACTCGAACATCGTCCAGATGTCAGCCATGAAAGAATTCTTCACGGGGCCGCTCTGCGACCCGGCCTCGCTCAAGGCTCCGAGCCTGCTTATACCGTTGGATGGGGGTCAGGTCGACACTCTGGGTCCGACGATGGAATGGACTTACCCGGAAAACTGCCTGCCGCAGGGCTACCGGGTGGACATCTCCACCGATCCGACTTTTTCCACTCTCACCCTGAGCCGGCAACTCGAAATACCCCGCGTCATCTGGTATGTGGATAGCGCGCTGACCGACTGCGGCTACTACTTCTGGCGGGTCGCCGCAACCAGCGGCTCGACGCTGGGCCCTTACTCCAGTGTGAGCATCTTCCAGGTCAACCGGGAGGATGAGTGTGCCCCGCTTGCCTCAGCCAACCTGCGCGGCGTGTTGTGGTACGACCAGTGCCCGGTTGCCCTGGATGCCAACCCGGTTCCCAACCCGCTTCCGGATGGCTGCGTGGTGGATTCCTACGGCGTAGATGCGGACGGTATCTACCAGTTTGGCGAGCCCTACATGGGCGGCATCCCCGTCCACCTCGGCCCTGGCGATTGCCCGTTGACCGGGGCCATGGCTGTCACCACCGGTGCAGATGGCATCTTTCTTTTTACCGGCCTCACCCCGGGCAAGTACTGTCTGAGCGTCAGCGCTGTGAACTTTGTTGGTCGTGGTGACAATGGTCACTGGACGCTCGTCCCGGGCGGCCATGAAGGCACTTCGTACCGTTCCATCCTGCTTGCTCCTGGTGAGAACCTGGGGGGGCAGAATTTTGCCTGGTATGAACCCTCAACCAGTCCCACGCTGGTTCCCACATCCACCTTAACCCCCACACCGGTTTCCAGCTTTGACTTCATTCCCAGTTTCAATGCCAACTGCCACTCTGGCCCCGGGTTGAACTATGGTGTGCTGGACGTGGCAATAATGGGACAGAGCTACCCGCTGGACGGTCGCAACCAGGATGGGGATTGGGTCAGGCTTATGCTCACCCCCAACCTGGGCTGCTGGGTCGGCACCAGTACCGGCTCCGCATCTGCAGATATCGCCAGGCTGCGGGTGTTGATCACCCCGCCCACACCCACTTCCACCAGCGCGGTCAGTTGCGCCAGCTACACGGATGAGAAATCCTGCGAGGCACAGCCTGCCTGCCAATGGGTGCAGAGATTATCGGCCGGCCCACCCACCTATATCTGTACCAATAAATAATGGTTTTGCAAAGGACTCCGGGATTTTCTAAATCCCGGAGTCCTGAAAAGGCCAGGAGGATCCTGGTTGCCAGGTTGAATTTTGTTAGGTCTATGGGGGATTCAGGACTTTCTCAAAGGAAGGGTTTGGGGAGATGGTGCACGGCGCAGCCGTGCACCATCTCCCCAGAATCATCTTCCCTCCGTTCTGCAGGAGGGGAGATGATTCAAATTTATGAACTTTAAGAAAGCCGTAAAAGGGGTATTGACATATATAAGATAATTATATATAATGATGTTATATAGCATTCTTATGTATCCGAGGAAAAATGAGCCAATTACAGCAACTAAGAAAAGGGAGTACTCCTTTGCTCATCTTGAGCATCGTTGCCACGGAAAATATGTACGGATATCAGATCATGCGTGAGTTGGAGCGCCGCAGTGAAGGTTATTTCACCATGACGGCCGCGCTGCTATATCCAGCCTTGCATCAATTGGAAGCAGATGGATTGGCGGAAAGTGAGTGGCAGGCTGGCCAGGGGAAGAGGCGCAGGAAATATTACACGATCACCTCCAAAGGCAGGCAAGTACTTGCAGAAAACCAGTCAGATTGGCAGACTTTCCTTGAAAATCTGTTCAAGACGCTGCGCTCATCCGCCAGGATCCAGGAGGAGAAGATATGACTCCGTTTGAATATCTTCAAACCTTGCGGAAGAAATTGAGAGGGTTTCCTCAGAAAGATCAGAATTCCATTATCGAGGAGATCGGCAGCCATATTGAATGCGGAGAGGAGGATATCCGAATGGGAAACGATCCAACGCAGCGAAGGCAGAAGCTTATGGATGAATTGGGTTCACCTGAACGAATGGCGAAGGGGTTCAGGATTATTTACCAGCCGGATGGACTGGTTGATTTTCTGTTGGTTGCGATCCCTCTTCTGCTAAACACCAGTTTCAACTTACTGCTCGTCAATATGATGCCACGCTATCCCTGGTTTGACGTGCGGGTCGAAGTGTTATTACGCCTGTTATTGATCGGGATCGGGATCTGGCGAGGCTCCAAATTGTTGACATTGGCCTGGGCGCCTCGCACGGCCCTCCAGATTTTCGCCATGCTGGCGTTATCTCAAGGATATTATCTTCACCAGAGCATCATCTGGATCCCGGCCCTGTTGGGAGTGACCTACTTGATCGGGCGGCTTGTCTGGCAGAATAGGCGGGAGGCGTTGATTGTCATCTATGGCATGTTGCCGTTGATCATTGGCGGACTTGGTTTTGCGTTTTACTCGGCTTCAGCGGTTCAGAGTTGGTCCGGGAGGATCGACCTTTCAATACTACAGGTTTTCTCCCGTTATTCAGTCTTTTTAGACGGCCTGAACATGGTTGCGTTGGCTGTGATCTTCCTGGTCAAGAACCGCACTGTTCGCTGGGCAGCGCTGGAAATATACGGACTGATCCTCGGTTCGTGGATTACCGCCCCCCGGGAAGTTCTTTTGATCTGGGTTATCCTTCCCCTGGGTACCGTGCTCCTGGGCTGGTGGCTGGATCGATCTGGAAGAGAAAAGACAAGATTATTGGCATGACTCCGAAGCGATTCGGGTTACTCCATTCCTGTTTGCAAAGAACTCCGAGATTTTCAAAATCTCGGAGTTCTGTTGCGTAAATTCCATTGCCGGACTTAAGTCCGATGCTCTCTTTGTCTTAAATAACGACAGGAATTAAGGCAGGGCTTCCAAATCTGCCAGGTCTTTCAACCGGCCTGCGGCTCTTTTGTTGAGTTTGAGATGCTCCAGGTCGATAATGCTGACCTTCACTCCATCCAGTACATCCACAACCCGGCTGGAATAGCAGCCCTCGAATTCCACGCCGGAAATGCTGGTGGTTATTTCCAACCGCATGGGGGGATTGCCCATGCGCACGATCTTATTTGCCTGTAAGAACAGATCCGGGATCAATTCGGGCAGATCGAAGCCAAACTCACGCAGAGCCTCTATCACCCGGCGTGCGTTTTCAGGGTCAATGGCGATCCAGATATCCATGTCATTGGTGGCGCGCGGGAAGCCATGGTACCCAACCGCATACCCCCCGATCAGCAGGTATCTAACGTTCTTTTCGTTCAGTAATTTCAAGAACTCTTTGAAGTCGCCGGGCAGCTCGAGCTCCATAATTGATCCTGCGCAGGATTTCCACCTGCCTCAAGCGTTCGTGAGGCGTACGCGCCAGCCAGTACGCTTTTTCGCCGGACTCATCCGTGAGAGAGATGACCGACATGGCGGAGCGATCGACCTTGATTTCCGAGAGCGGATTACTTTCCATGTTTTTAATTATACGCTGAATCGTGTTCGCAGAAGGAAAGCCAAAAACCAGGCGGATTCAGCAGATCCTCGGCAGCAGCTCCCCAGCCGGTACATCCACCACCCGCATCCCGCCGATGGAGGTCCTGGCTGTCACCAGGCCGGGATGCTCGCCAACCACCCTCCCGATGATGGCGGCATTCTTCCCGTATTCATTCTGACGCATGGCCGATAACACCGCTTCGGCCTTTTCTTCCGGCAGGATGGCCACCAGCTTGCCCTCGTTGGCGATGTAGAACGGGTCCAGGCCCAGCATCTCGCAGGCCGCGTTAACCTCCGGGCGGAGGGGCACCTTGCGCTCATCGAACTCGATCCCCACCTTGGAAGAACCTGCCAGTTCGTTCAGTACCGCTGCCAGCCCGCCGCGGGTGGCATCCCGCAGACAGTGCACGTTCCCGGCTGCCAGCATGGCCTGCACCAGCCCATGCAGCGGGGCGGTATCGGACTGCAGCTCGGTGCCGAAGGTCAGGCCCTCACGCACCGACATGACCGCAATGCCGTGGTCGCCCAGCGTGCCGCTCACTAGCAGCACATCGCCGGGGCGGGCGTTGGCCGGGCCGATATCCACCCCCGCCGGGATGACTCCCAGGCCGGAGGTGTTGATATAGATCCCGTCGCCGTGGCCTTTTTGGACCACCTTGGTATCCCCGGTGGCAATTTGCACCCCGGCCTTGCGGCAGGCGGCCGCCATGGCGGTCACGATGGCACCCAGCGTTTCCATCGGCAGGCCCTCTTCCAGGATGAAGCCCGCCGAGAGGTAGAGCGGCCTGGCGCCGCGCATGGCCAGGTCGTTGACCGTGCCGTACACCGCCAGTTCGCCAATGTTGCCGCCCGGGAAGAACAGCGGGCTGACCACGAACGAGTCAGTGGTGAAGGCCAGGGAGGCATCCCATTTCCCGAATAAGGAAGGTTCCAGCCGGGTCGCATCGCCCATCTGGGCCAGGAACGGATTATCGAAGGCCGGGGCGAAGAGGTGCTCGATCAGGTCGGCCATCATTTTGCCACCCGCCCCGTGTCCCATCACGATGGTGGGATAGGCTTGCAGCGGGCGAGGGCACGTCCAGCCAAGTAAGTTAAGTTTCTCTGTCATGGTTTCTCACGAGAGATTAACCGCGAAGAAAGGAAGACCGCGAAGTTTTTTTTGCGGTCACGAATGAAGCCTGCGCGGGCTGGCGGTGAATCAATGATTTTCATATCTGCCATAGCGGTAATAGGCGGCGCAGGCGCCCTCCGACGAGACCATGGTGGCCCCGAGCGGGGACTGGGGGGTGCACTGCCTGCCGAAGGCCGGGCACTCGCTGGGCTTCCTGCGCCCCTGCAGCACCAGCCCGCTGATGCACAGCGGCGACTCCCTGGTCTCGATGGCCTGC
>CAIKOL010000011.1 GCA_903829085.1 uncultured Anaerolineales bacterium
AAAATTTCTAAGACTGCCGGCAAGCAAGCAGATTGGGACGTTGTGCCGTCAGAGCAGACCAATGCCTGTAAAATCATAAAAGATACGCTCAAAGATTTACAGATAGAAGTAACCAACGGACTGTGTCTTGTTCGCCGCGCAACGATTATTCCTGTTCTGGAAGGCCTGCGTGTATTTGCCCTGGATTATGCAGGTCGGCGCCGCATCGAAGGCCGGGTCCAGTTTCAGGATCTCCTCATCTGGGCCCGGGATTTATTGAAAGATTGCCCGGAGGTCAGGAGCTTTTTTCAAGAGAAATTCAGCCATATTTTAATTGACGAATTCCAGGACACTGATCCCATTCAGGCTGAAATCGCCTTTTTCCTGGCCGAAGGCCCGGAAAACCGAAAGAAGCCCGAAAAGAACTGGCAGAAAGTGAGGCTTAAAACAGGCAAACTCTTCGTGGTCGGTGACCCCAAACAGTCCATCTATCGTTTCCGCCGAGCCGATATCCAGACCGTGGGCGCAGTCAAGAACCTTATCGTTGCCGGGGATACTGCCGACAATGAAGTGCCGCTTGTTCAGAATTTCCGCTCCCAATCATCGATTCTTGACTGGGTTAATAACGTCTTTCAACAGTGTATGAACGATGACGGCAGTGGCTGCCAGGCTGCCTATCTTCCACTGGAAGCCCGCTGGCAACCCCAGGCGGTGGTGCCGGCGCTGGGTGTTCATTACCTGGGTGGTGCGCTTGATTTTAAAACTGCGGTGGTTCGCCGCCAGGAAGCGGCCAGTATGGCTCAGGCTATTTTAGATATGAAGTTGTGCCCGTGGCAGGTCAGGGAAGAGAACGGTCAAAACCTGCGCCCGCTCAACTACCGGGATATTTGTATTCTCGTGCCTACCCGCACTGGCTTGCCGGCTCTAGAGCGTGCTCTCAATGAAAGTGATATTCCTTACCGCATCGAGAGCCAGTCCCTGCTGTTGGGAACCCCGGACGTTAAAGAATTGCTGGCCTGCCTGCGTGCCATTGATGCACCATCAGATAGGGTTGCCCTGGTAGCGGCTTTGCGCTCATCCGCTTTCGCGGTTGATGACGTTCAATTGCTGCAATTTGTGGAAAATGGCGGGAAGCTGGATTATACCAGCCCCGGAACTGCAGGAGGGCCGGTGAGAGAAGCCCTGGATTTTCTGGCTGTTTGTCACCGGGAGCATATCTGGCAGTCTCCGGTGGAAACCATCGAGGGATTGGTGCGGGCACGCGCTATGGAAGAGGTCTGTTTTGGACGATCCAGGCCACGCGAGCGGTTGCACAGAATTCAATTTGTCATCGATAAAGCCCGTGCCTTCTCGGAAGTCCAGGAAAGTTCCCTGCGGGGGTTTCTGGACTGGATCGAGCGGTTGGCCGATGAGAATGCCCGCATGGTTGAGGTCCCTGTGCCGGAATCTGATGAAAATACGGTCCGCATAATGACCATACATGCCTCCAAGGGCCGGGAATTCCCGGTGGTTGTGCTGATGGGTATCGGTTCTG
>CAIKOL010000012.1 GCA_903829085.1 uncultured Anaerolineales bacterium
AATATTACTGCTTCTTGCATAAATAACTGAATTGAAAATGTCATAAAGCAGTGGAATATAGCCGGTATAAGTTCAATTATTTACGCAGTACTCTGTAGTTACAGCCTTATTCCTCTACCCTGACAATATTGTTACCTGGGCAAAGTATGGGTTTCCCACAGGCAAAGACCAAAAATAATGATGGGGATGATGACATTAAGGATCTCGACACCCAGAATGGAATCCGGGATCAGGAGCAGGAAGGCAAGGAGATCAAAGACGAGGATGAGGGTGGAGGAGATCAGCAAGCGGAAGCCGAGGCGGTGCAAGGCAAGAGTGAGACCAACGATAGGGATGAGCAGGAGAAGCTGGTCGTAAGGCCAGGTATAGGGGGTGACAAGCAGGGTTACAGTAACCGCCAGACCCATCACTGCCAGCGGGCTGCGGGCGACGCCAGGACGGAGGGCTGACCAGAAGAAACCGAACAGGACAAGCAGGGCGCACCCGCCACCAAGCAGCAGCAGTGTTCCAACGGGGCGGTTGTGGAAAATCAAAGCGCCCAGGCCCCAGACCGTTGGGGACCCGCCAAAGGTCGCGGCAAGCTTGGTGTTGCCGATGCTCCAGTATTCCACCACCCAGCGCGGGTCCTGGATGAAGCCGATGAGAAGCAGGGCTACCCCTCCGAGCAGGATGAACCAGAGGGAGCGGTAGCGTTTTTGGAATAACAACCAGAGACCGAGCAGAAGGATGAGCGGCGCACCAATATTGGGTTTCAACATCAACAGGGGCAGGAGCAGGCTGCCCCATTCCCAATGACCCTTTTCCCATAAATAGACGACCGCGACCAGCAGAAAACACAGCCAGGCGCTGATCTGCCCTTGGAAGAGGGTGAGTGTGGTGGGGCGGAAGAAGATGACACCCGCCAGCAGGGGGATCAGTAAACGTTTTGCGCCGGGGATGCCTTTCAGCGAGGTGAGCATCCAGAGAGAGGCCAGGATCATGCTCTCCGAGAGCGCCAACCAGAGGACAAAAGCCGTGTAGAGAGACAGCAACCCAAAGGGGGCGAAAAGCAAGGCGAGGGGCAACGGATATAAGAAAGCCTGGTCGGAAACCCAGGTAACATTAAATGTTTGATGAGCCGGCACCCACTGTGCGGATGAGTAAGGGTCACCCCCTGTTACCACAAGGTGGCCTGCGAGGAAAAAACTGAAGAAATCGTTATTATGGTAGTCAATGCGGTTGGTGATGCAGATGGCTACCAGGATACAAAGTAGAGACAGGGTGAGGAGGGCAAGGGTGATCCAGAGACGGTTGAGGTGCTTGAAGGTTTTCATTGCATATCCAGGGCGGATGAGGCGCAAGAGGGCGATCCTTATACCGGCGGTCATTTGCAGAAAGACAGATCCTTTCCTGTTATTCTATACCCGTCACGGGCACAAATTGCGCCTTTTTACCCGGTAGGAAGCGCAATTTGTGCCCACAGGTATTATATATTATTGTTGGAGTTTAGGCACATGGATTCAAGGTTTTCACAAAGTATGAAAGCCAGATTGTCCTATGTCTCTGTTCTTTACCGCCCAAGGCGGCAAACGCAGTGCCGTGCAAGTGCGGCGGTTTGAAGCCGTCTCGGCTAGAAGAAGATCTTGGGGGTGTTGGCGGGCGGCAAGCGACCCGCCAACACCCCCAAAACCCTACATTGTGAAAACCGTGCACATGGGTTGGAAGATGATGTTCTAAACGTGTGGAACCTGTTACAATTACAGCATGCCAGCCGGGAATCATCCTAATTCCAACCGCTCTGACCCTCCCCATATCGTTATACTGATCCCTTGCCTGAATGAGGCCCAGTCCATTGCCCAGGTGGTACAGGATTTTAAGCATGAATTGCCCGAAGCGCGGGTTCTGGTTTTCGATAATGGTTCGACCGACCACTCTGCTGAGATTGCTGCCGCGGCAGGAGCCGAAGTTTTTTCCGAAAAACGCCAAGGCAAAGGTTCGGTGGTACAGACCATGTTCCAAACCATCGAAGCGGATCTGTATGTGATGGTAGATGGCGATGATACCTACCCAGCCGGGCGTGTGCGTGCTCTGATCGAGCCTGTGCTACAAGACCAGGCCGACATGTCCATCGGATCGCGCTTTCAGCAGGAAAGCAATAGCCAATTTCGCTGGGTTAACCTGTTGGGCAATATATTTTTTCAAGGGTTAATCAATTTCATTTTTCAAACGCACTTGACCGACATCCTGAGTGGTTACCGCTGCCTGAGCCGACGCATTGTCAAACGTTTGCCGCTGTTCGAGCGCGGTTTTGAGATCGAAGCTGAACTGACTGTCAAATCACTGGAGCGTGGCTACCGTTTGATCGAGGTGCCGGTGGATCTGCGGCCACGTCAAGAAGGCAGCCACTCTAAAATCCGCATCGTGCAAGATGGCATCAAGATCCTGGCAACCATTTTTGCCCTATTCCGCGATTACAAACCGCTTACTTTTTTCGGCTCTGTGGGCCTGGCGTTCATCCTGAGCGGGTTGATCCCGGGACTGGTGGCTGTAGCCGGGTATCTTGAAACCGGGCTGGTAACCCATTTCCCATCGGCCATATTGTCGGTAGGCATGATCCTCACCGGCCTGTTGTGTATCACAATCGGGTTGGTGTTACACACGCTTGACCGGCGTTTTCGTGAAATGGAATACCTGATCGGTATTTATTTTGACCACATATCAGCCAAGGAAAACAAGAGGGAGTAATCAGTTCATGTTTACTGGTCTGACAATTCAATTTCTGTTAATCCTTTTCCCACTGGCTGGATACGTTTGCCTGCTGGGATACCTGTATTCCAGCAGCGAGAGTTCGCCGGAGAATAACGGCCCTCAAAACATGCTGCGGGCAGCAGTACTATACGGTGTTTACCAGGTGCTGACCATCGAAGTGCTCAGCCTTTTCAAGGCCGTCACGGCTGTTGGCCTTGTGCTGGCCTGGAGCCTGCTTATTGCCGCCTTCGGCGTATGGACCTTCCGCCGCCGCCCTGCAAAGCTGCACTTTCCAAAAATTACCCTTCCCAAGGATTGGCCGAGCTGGCTGATGTTCACCATCATCGTGTTCACGCTTGTCATTACCTTTACCGTGGCATGGTTTACACCGCCCCAAACCTGGGATTCACTCACTTATCATGCCAGCCGCATCGCCCACTGGGCGCAGAATCAGTCGGTGGGGCATTACATCACCGGTATTGAGCGTCAAAACAGTATGAGTCCAGGTGCGGAGATGATTTCCCTCGGTTTCTATGTGCTCATCAATGGCGACCGCCTGGCTTGCATGACGCAATGGCTGGCAATGTTCTTCAGCCTGATCGCGGCGGCGGTAGTGGCACGGCACCTCGGGGTACCACCCTTTGGTCAATGGCTGGCAGCAGTAATCACGGCGACCATCACGATTGGAATTGTCGAAGCATCCAGTACGATCACCGATTATGTGGCTGCGCTTTGGGTGATCTGCGTGGCAGCTGAGTTGCTGGCTTACTGGCGCAGCGATTGGCATAAAAAAGGCAATCAAACACGCCCGCTGGTGTTCATCAGCCTGGCTGCGGGGTTGGGCTTTCTCACCAAACCCATCGTACTGCCCTACATGGTGGTCTTTGCGATTGTTCTGGGCATCCTGCTTATTCGCCGCACCGGAGTGTTGGGGACGATCAAATGGGCTGGAGTGGCGGTGACGTTGGTGCTCCTGATCAATGCCGGCTATATCACGCGCAACCTGCGCACCTACAGTAGTTTTTCCAATCCAGTTGACTTTCAGAACCACATGAACCAGTTACTCACGCCAGCAGGAGTCATCTCCAATGTGGTCAAAAGCTTCGGCCTGCACGCCGGGCTGCCGTTTAATTCCTACAACAAATGGCTCGATTTGCAGGTACTCAAAATCCATGTCAAGCTAGGCATAGACATCCAGGATCCGCGCACCACCGGCGATGGGGTCTTTGCCATACGCCCGCCGGTAACCCAGGAAGACCTCACCTCCAACCCGTACCAGGCTTACCTGATGGTGCTTACTGTGCCTTTGATCCTGCTCAGTTTCAGACGGATGGGCAAGATCGGCGTGCTGTATACTCTACTCACTGCAGCAGCATTCATCATTTACTGCGGGCTGTTCAAGTGGCATATCTTTAACAGCCGGTACCACCTGGTATTTTTCGTGCTATTCGCCCCGGCGTTGGCACTGTTCTGGGGCCAAGTGCAGCCGCGCCCTGTAGGCGCGGCGGTTGGTGTAGCTCTGGTAATCCTGGCCTGGCCTTGGCTGTTCAGCATCGATTCCCGCCCGCTCATCCCCACTTCCAGCAGCAAGATCAGCAGTTCGATACTCAGCGTGTCGCGCGAGCGCCTGGCCTTTGCCAATCTCGGCCCTGATTCTTCCCAGGACTTTACCGAAATCGTTCAACGCATTCAAGCAAACTCTTGTAATAGCGTGGGGATGATGCTGTGGGGAGATGACCCGGAATACCTATTCTGGAAACTGCTCGGCGCGCCGCGCAACAACCTGCGCATCGAATGGATAGTTTCGGGAGCGCCATCCGATCGTTACCGCCCCACTGATTTCCAGCCCTGCGCGGTGATTTGCAGGGATTGCACCCAGAGCCAAAATATTCGCGGCAACCTTTTTGCCGGTCAGTATGGAGATCTGCAATTGTTCCTACTCCCCTGATCCCAAGAGCCTAACTTCATTTATCTCTCAGGCCTGATCCTACGAGTACCAATCCATGCAAACTCATCCATCCTCGCCTTCCGCCAGATCCTCCCTGCGACTGTTTTCTATACTGGCTGCAATTGAAGGAGTAGCCGCCTTTATTTTCCTACTACTCCTACCCTCCGATCCAGGTGGCCGCATATTGGGTTATTCAATTGCCCGCCTGGCGATGATCCTTGCAGCACTGCTGTGCACGGTGCCATTCGTGATACTGGCTGTCCGTCCATCTGCCCGCCTGGCAAATTTCCTGTTTGAACGCCGGCAAGTGATCCCAAACCTGCTGTCTGGCCTGCTTACAATCAGCCTTCTGATAGGCAGCTGGTTGCTGCTCTTCCAAACGAAAACCATCCTGAGTCTTACTATTTATCATTACATCCGCATGGCACCGTTCTTCGCCTGGGCAGCACTCCTGACCCTGCAGGCAGGGGCATTGTGGGTATGGCGCTGGCGAAAGCCGCATTTCAGCAAGCCTGCTTATGCACTGGATACTGTGCTAATACTTGCCATCTGGTTGCTCAGCCTGGTCAGCCGTGTCCTGCTGACCGGGTTTGGGTTGCCTTACCAGTCTATTTGGGATGAACCTGTAACCTACCCACAAGCGCTCAATATGCTCACCACCCCAGGCTTGCGTCCCTACGCAGATGTACCAGGCTATGGAAACACATCATATGGCGATCTTCCAGTCTACCTGACTGCAGCGGCTGAGGTGCTTGGCCTGATGGATGGATTCAATTCTCAGCAAGTGGATAATGTACAAGCTTATGTATCTCCACCACACGGTGTAGCCAGCATATACCAGGCTGTGAATGAATCCGGCCTGCCACTGCGCATACCACGCCTGGCTTTTGCACTGCTCAACAGCCTGCTGGCACCGCTGGTCTATTTAATCCTACGCCGATTTTTCGGCGTTGACCCCTGGTCAGCTTGCGGTGCCGCGCTCCTGCTGGCCTTCTTAAGCCGCGATGTTCTGTACTATTCTTCTTACATCCTGCCGGATGCACTTGCCACAACCATCTTTACCTGCCTGTTAATCTCTGTCTGGCTGGCGATGGACAGAGGGACAAAGCGCTGGCAGCCCTGGCTGATCAGTGGTGTGTTGGGGGGGATCATTGTCAGCACGAATATCCGCCTGCTGGTAGTGGTCAGCCTGCCTTTCCTGGCTTTACTACTGGCACGCCGAACCAGTGACAAAGCAGGAATGGAATCGAAAGGGGCACGAGAGAATGACCTTCCCGGAAATGGCATCCTACCAGCCGGCGGCAATCTTTACGTTTCCATGATTATCAGTGCCGCCGCCATCCTGGCCGGGCTGGTACTGGGATTTGTGCTGACATCTCCCTATGCGCTGCTTGACCTGCCCAATTTCATCGCCAAGTGGACATCCTTCTCGTGGTATCACATCCTGGATTGGCAGCACCGCCTAGAGAGTATCGCCTTCTACCTGAGCGGCATGTTCAAAACCGGGTTTGGAGTGGTTTATATTGACACCGACGCCGGCAGCATCGGGCTGGGTTTGCCTGCCGGGATTTTGGCCGCGCTGGGCTTGACTGGTCTTCTGAAGCGCCAACCACGACGGACCCTACTGATGCTGATATTTGCAGTACTTCAACTTTACATGATCTCCCCAGTCGTGCAGCGCTTTACCCGCCATGCACTGGTGCTATACCCGATCGTTGCCATTGCCGCCGGGATGGGTCTGTTCATGATCGCCCAGGCCGCTCAAAAGGCATGGCTACGCTGGGCTCCGCGCCTGGCAGCCAAGCGGAAAACCATCCAAAAATGGATCCCGGTGCTGGTCCTGGCGCTTTTCGTGCTGATCTATGCCGGACAGATCGGCGAGGTGGTGCGCTACATCCAGCGCATTGTTGCATACCAGCCCATCCAGGTACATGCAGCCGACTACCTGGAGACATTACTCAAACCAGGTGACAAGGTTGGCATCCTGGATATCGTCCCGTGGGTGGAGTCGGATTTGAACCGGCGCGGAATTAATTATGTGCGCGTGGGTTTAAACGATAAACTGGAACAATGGCAGGCAGAGGGATTGACCTATGTAGTCGGCACCGATCGCGAGCAGTTTGATTTCGGCTCAGCCGAAGGAACCGAATGGGCACAGACAGCAGGTTTGACCCGAATCGCCGAATTTGGCAGCAGATATCTGAGTTTTGCAGGGTATCCAACCAATGAATTGTATTTATATGTGGCACCTGTGCCGGGCAAGGCTGCCGGAACAATTTCGGTGTCTGGAGAAATCCCATAATCCCAGCAGCTCCTAATCCGGCTGGTTTTGATCAATACACAGTGGAGCGCCGCGCCCACTGGGATGCGATCGCCGAAAAACTCCCCAACTGGCGCGGCTGGGGTGGTACCTACCATCGCCGGTTGGCAGAGATCTACCGCCAGTTAATCAAGCCCGGTCAAAGGGTGCTTGAATTGGGTTGCGGACAGGGCGATCTGCTAGCTGCGCTCCAACCTGGCGTGGGCGTAGGAGTGGATTTCTCCGCTGGAATGATAAGGAATGCCTGCCAGCTTCATTCAGACGCCAACCTGCGATTTGAATTGAGAGATGCACACGATCTGTCCGGGTTGAGCGCGAACCTCGATCCGGTGAAGGATCGAATTCCATTCGATGCGATCATTCTCTCTGACCTGCTCAATGATGTCTGGGATGTGCAGACGATCCTGGAACAGGCGGCACACCTATCCCATCCTGGCACCCGGCTGATCATCAATTCCTATTCGCGCTTATGGGAACTACCGCTGACGCTCGCCAAGCAACTTGGCCTGGCGCAGCCCATGCTGACACCCAACTGGTTGACAGTGGAAGACATTACCAACCTGGCCGGGCTGGCCGGCTTCGATGTTTTCCGCCGGTGGCATGAAGTACTCTGGCCCCTTCGCACACCCGGGTTGGATGCATTGTGCAACCGCTACCTGGTGCACTTGTGGCCTTTTCAACATATGGCCCTGGCTAACCTGATCGTGGCCCGGCCTGTGCCATCTGCGCCTGTTCTCCCAATCGAGGCCAAACTTCCCTCCGTCTCGGTGATCGTACCAGCGCGTAACGAGGCAGGCAATATCCCGCAGATCTTTGCCCGCTGCCCAGAGATGGGCAACCAGACAGAATTAATCTTCGTGGAAGGCCATTCCAGCGACGACACATATGCTGCCATTGAGGCATCCATGGCGAGCAATCCAGGACGGCCAGCGCGTTTGTACCATCAGGCTGGCATTGGAAAGGGTGATGCGGTGCGTCTCGGTTTCGCCCAGGCACGCGGAGACATTGTGATGATCCTGGATGCCGACCTGACGGTTCCATCTGAAGATCTACCGCGCTTTTACGAAGCGCTGCGTTCTGGAAAAGGCGAGTTTATCAACGGAGTGCGCCTGGTCTACCCGATGGAGAAGCAGGCCATGCGTTTCTTTAACTTCCTGGGCAATAAATTCTTTTCCCTGACCTTTTCCTGGCTGCTAGGCCAACCGGTCAAAGACACCTTGTGCGGCACGAAGGCGCTTTGGCGCGCCGATTACGAAAAGATCGCCGCCAATCGTGTTTATTTTGGCGATTTCGACCCATTTGGCGATTTCGACCTGCTTTTTGGGGCGGTGCACCTGTGCCGAAAAATTGTAGACCTGCCTGTACGTTATCGTGAACGCACCTATGGCACAACCAATATTCAACGCTGGAAGCATGGTTGGCTGTTATTGAAAATGGTCTCGATTGCTGCCAAACGATTGAAATTCATTTGAAATCCACCAATGACCTCACTTCTTTCTCCTTTACCGTCCTTACTTGCCACGCCCTCGCGTAAATTAAAAGCAACACTGCTTCTTTTTAACCTGGGGATCTGGGCCATCCTGCTGGTCAACAGCCTGCTACCCATGCTGGACACGGCCAAGGAACTCTGGCTGTATCCGGATATCATCCCGTATATCAAGCCGATCGGGACCGATTTCCGCGAGGGGTACTATTACCCGTCCAAAGTTCTTTTGGAGGGTAAAAGCCCCTATGTGGATTACAATCTGAATTACCCGCCTTTCTCGGCGGTTTTTTCCATCCCTTTCACCCTGTTGGATGTGGATACGGCCTACCTGGTCGCTGCCTGCCTGATTTTTGCTCTAAATATTGGCAGCGTGGGGCTCGGATTGTCCATCGCCCGGCGCGTTTTCACGCCTTCCCCAGGAAAAGCAGGAACCAACGAAGAACTCTCCCTCTCCCCAATAACCGTCCATGCCACTCTGGTAGCACAGATGGCGGCCTTTGGCGTCACCAGTTATGGTTTTCTCTTCAGCGTCGAACGCGGCAACCTGGACGCCTTCCCACTCTTCTTCTCCCTCCTGGCACTATGGTTGCTGGCACGCTCCACTGCCAGCGCCAAAGAACTGTGGGTATCCACGCTGCTGATCGGGATCGCCGCGCACCTCAAGATTTACCCGGCAGCGTTGTTCGTTCTCGTGGCCTGGAAATATGGGCGTAAAAGCCTGCTTCCGATCCTGCTGGTCAACATCGTGCTGTTCTTTTGCGCTGGAATTCCGCAAGCTGTTCAATTTTTCCAACAGATCGTCACCTACTCCGCCAATCCCTTTATTTGGGTTGGTAACCACTCAGCAGTCTCCTTTGCCCATTATGTCAACAGCTACCTGGGTGAGCATCTTGGCATACAACTTCCAAGCTTGCTTTTTTACCTGCTGCCTGTGGCTTTATGGACGCTGGGCATCTGGAAGCTCTGGCGAAAGGGATTTTCGCCTGCCAATTTGACCTGGCTCTACCTGCTCACCGTTCCTCTACTGTGTTTGATCCCTTCAGTAAGCCATGATTACAAGCTTGTCATCCTCACACCGGCTTTCGCCATGTTGCTTTACTGGCTTCTCGCAGGACCATGGGCTGGTCAAATCCGCCAATTTGTCGGGCTATTAATCCTGCTGGCATTGCTATTTCTTATTGGGCGTTCCCCGGTACTGCTACCTACGCTGCTTAAAAATAAATATCCGTTCATCCTGGCATTCCAATTCATAATTCTCCTGGGTTTGTTCAAACCGGGACCGAATCAACCAGATATGGGTAAATCCATTCCAACCATGACATCATCTCATGCAATCCCCCAATTGAAAATATTCCCCACCTCTGAATACGTGGGCGTCAACCGCGACGACCCAATCCGTTTCTACCACACACCCATCTTTGGCAGTCTTTACCGCCGGCGCGTCGAACTATGTCTAGCTGAACTCAATGGTGGCGAGCGTGTGCTGGAAGTGGGTTTTGGTTCGGGAGTGACCTTTCTCAACCTGCACGACCAATACCCTGAAATTCATGGTCTTGACCTGACTGCCGAGGTGGATGCGGTTAGCGCATTCTTTCGCCAAAAAGGCATCGAGACGGACCTGCGCAACGGCAGTGTGCTTGAAATGTCCTATACTGACAACACCTTCGACAGCGTGTTGCTGATCAGTATCCTGGAGCACCTGCAACCTGGCGAACAGGCGAAAGCTTTCACCGAGATCACAAGGGTGCTTAGACCAGGCGGGCAGGTGGTCTACGGCGTGCCGATCGAGCGCCCGTTAATGGTTTTTTTCTTCCGTCTGCTGGGCTACAACATCCGTTTACATCACTTCTCCACGCACGATAATGTGCGCCAGGCTGCCGCGCAAACTCTGCACGAGCTGCGGATTGTAAATATGCCAGGCCCCTTTGGCTTGTTTGGCGGTCTATATCAAATTGGAAATTTCACCAAACCAACACCTGAATAAGCCAGAACAAGAAAAGTTAATCTCAAGGCGGAATAGACGAGAGCCGGGGCGGGTATCCAGGTGATACCAATTGTGGAATGACTCAGCACACCGATCTGCACAATATTACAAGATAAGATGGCGCACATTCCAATTATCCGTTCTCCCGGCTGTCTTTGCATTCTTTTGGGACCCGAATCGGGTAAAATCGATGATAGATATGAAGCCCTATATTTCGTTGTTGCGCGGGATCAATGTCAGTGATCAGAACCGGTTGCACATGACCGAACTCAAGGGGATCTACGAAGCGTTGAACTTTGCCAGTGTGGCGACTTATATCCAGAGCGGGAATGTGGTTTTCGATTGTGCGGAACAAGACCCGGGGGTGCTCGCCAGGGTGATCGAAGCGGAGATCGCGCGTTCTACCGGACTCACGCTGCGGGTGCTGGTACGGGATGCGGACCAGTTCCAGGAAATCATCGGCAGGAACCCATTTATTTCTGAAAGACAGGAAGACCCCGAGAAACTGCATGTTACGTTTCTTTCCGAACTGCCTTCCAGGAAGGCGCTGAATAATCTGCGCCTCCCAGCAGGAGCGGGCGACGAATTCCAGGTATATGATAAAGAGATCTTTCTCTTTTGCCCCAACGGGTATGGCAAAACCAAGTTATCCAATACTTTTTTCGAGAGGAAGTTGGAGGTGGCGGCGACCACCCGGAATTGGAAAACCGTGAACACATTGAACGAGATGGCGAAGCAGAGGTGAGGATGGACAAGAAATTGAAATCCCGCATTGAATCGGATTCGTTTGGAGCCATCGAAGTGCCGGGTGATAAATACTGGGGCGCGCAGACCCAGCGTTCGCTGGGGAATTTCAAGATCGGGGAGGAACGCATGCCGCGGCCGATGATCCGGGCACTGGGGATCGTCAAACGCTGCGCGGCGCTGAC
>CAIKOL010000013.1 GCA_903829085.1 uncultured Anaerolineales bacterium
ACTGCCAATGTGGCTCATGAGCAGGACCAGATCTGGGCCCGTTTCATTCTTGTCGCAGACCAAGCCACTGCCCAGAACATCTACGCGCAGTTAGTCGCTGGCGTAGATTTCAGTACCCTCGCAGCCGCGAACTCCCTCGATACCGCCACCAAGGCTACCGGCGGCGACTTGGGTTGGTTTGCAAAAGGCAAGATGCCGATTGAGTTTGAAACTGCCGCTTTTGCCATGAAAGTGGGTGAAATCAGCCAGCCGGTGCAGGACTCGTCCGGTTGGAATGTCATCCAGGTACTTGGGCACGAGATTCGCCCACTTACGGATGCTGAGTATCAAACCGCTGTCACCGCTGCGTTCAATCTGTGGCTCACAGGGCAACGTTCCGGTGCCAAGATTACTGTCGCCAGTAATTGGACCGCCAACGTTCCCGATCAACCCAGCCTGGATAGCGCTTTCGCAGATTTATATGCGACCGCCACGGCTTATGCCAACCAGGCCCCGCAAGCGGCAACCCCGACGCCTTAGTAAAAATCTACTTTCTTAGGGCAAGATATAGAAAGCGGTTAGCCATATGGCTGACCGCTTTTGATTCGTGGCTGATTCGTTGGATGAAATCTTCTACTTCAAGTACTCTTCGGAAATTTCATCCAATTTCAGGCTGATGATCTGGCTGGCTGAATCACGTCCCATGGTTACCCCGTAGATAAAATCCGCCGCCTGGACAGTGTTTCGATTGTGGGTGATTATGATGAACTGCGTTTCCTTGCTCAGTTCCAGGAGCAGATCCCGGAAACGGCCCACGTTGGCTTCATCCAGCATGGCATCCACCTCATCCATCACGCAGACAGGTGTTGGCGACACTTTGAGCAGGGCAAAAACCAATGCAATCGCAGTCAGGCTGCGTTCCCCGCCCGATAGCAGGGAAAGGCCCTGCTCCCGTCGTCCAGGTAGACGCGCTTCGATATCAATACCTGTCTCGGTCAGGTTGTCAGGGTCGGTCAGAGTCAATCGCGCCGCTCCACCCCCGAATAACCGGTGAAAGATCACGTGGAACTCCTCGGCCACTGCGTCGAACGTTTTCTGAAATTCCCGTCGGGTCAGTTCATCCAATTCGGCGATCACCTGGCGCAGGTCTGCTTCGGCCTTGTGCAAATCTTCCATTTGTGTGGTCAAAAAGACATGGCGTTCCTTGACCGATTTGAATTCCTGTTGCGCTTCAGGGTTGACCGCTCCCATTCGTCGTAGTTGTGCCCGCTGACGGGTCATATTGTCTTCCAGGTCCGGAGCCAGTTCGGTCACGACTGGTAATAGTTCAACCATTCCTTCAAATGGTAACGGCACTGGACCGGATACATCTGTGGCATACTCGAAAGCGACCAGGCCAAAATCGTCTTCAATTTTCTGGCGCAGGTTTTGGAGGGCTTCCTGTTTGCGGTCCAGGTCCAGCTGGATCTGGTTAAAAGCCCGTTCGATCCGCGCCAGTTGTGCCTGGCCTTCGATCTCTCTTTTCTGCAATTCCTTTTCCTGCGCTTCGGCAGTTTCCAATTCCTTCTCCGCGGGCCCGATCAGGTCGCGTAGTTGCTCCAATTGGGTATTCATCCCGGCTGCCTGGCCGCGCTGGTTTTCCCGCTCAGTCTCCAACCCCCCCAGCGAAATATCTATCTCGGTCAGGCGGGTCTCAAGCCCGTCTAGTTGTTCCTGGAGATGAACAGCAATCTGCTTGCGTTCCTGCTGACGTGTCCGGGCATCGCCCAGGGCACGTTCAGCCACCGCCGAACGCGTCCCCCAGAAGGTTACTTGTTCTACCATTTCATCCAGAGACAGGGCTGCCTGTGCAGCCGTCTTGGTCCGCAAAATTTCCTGGGCCTGGGCAGCTTCTTTTTCGATTTGGGATAACCTCGCAGCCGACTGCTGGCGCTCTTTTTCTGCCAGTACAATTTCAGATTCGATGCTCTGCTTCTGGCTGATTTCCCAGTCCTGCTGTCTCTCCGCAGTTTCAACCCGAATCTGGTTCTGGCGTTCGGTTTCTCTGGTTGATTCCAAACTGGCGCGTTCTTCTGCCAGACGCTCTTTACAGTCCTGCTCATGGTTGTGAGCCGTCTCCAATTGTCCGATTATTTTTCCCGATTCTTTTTCCATCTCCATGACTTGGCGTTCTGCCTGTGATACGGATTCCTGCAGTTCACGTCGTTGGCGTGGACGGCTCAACGCGGCAGTTTTAGCCGGTTTCCCCGCCTGCACTTGGCCAGAAGCGTGGAAAACTTCACCTCGCAGCGTTACCACACGGATATTCTTGGGCTGGCCGGCCAGTAATCGCTGTGCGGTCGCCCTGTCCCGAACCACCACCACCTGTCCAAGCAGCAGGTCCAACGCCGGGTGCAGTTCCACTGGAGCCTTGACTAGGTCCGATGCAACTCCCAGGCAATTGCCATCTGGTTTTATTTTAAGCGGCTCGGAAGGGGAAAGCCAATCCATTGGAAGGATGGAAGCTCTCCCGGAGTGATCTGCATCGAGCAAAGTCAGGGCTTGTTCGATACCGCCTCCTGAAGTCAACAGGACGGCATCCGTAAACTCGCCCAGAGCGGCAGAGATCGCCACTTCCAATTCCGCCGGTACGTCCAGCACAGAAGAAAGGGCTCCGCGTGCTCCTCCCAGTTTGGACTGACGTGCTGCTTCCAGGAGTGTTTTTGCACCATCAGCATAGCCTGCCAGGGATTGTTCAGCCTGCTCCAGAACATCCAGCTGCGCCTTGAGCCTGGCTTGTTCAGCCTGTTTGGTGGCTTTTTTAGTCTGGAGCTGTTTGCCCTTTTCCTCCAACTCCGCAGCCTGTCTTTGTGCAGCCTTGATTTCCGTCTCGGCCTTCTGCAAGGCAATTTCAGCTGCTTGTCGGACTTCAATGGCGGCTTTGAGCTTCTGCACCGCCTCTCCGGCTTCGGATTCAGCGAAGGCGATGGCCTTGTCTGCAATTTCCAGTTTCTGGGATTGAGTTTCAGAGCGTCTGGCTAGTTCCTCCATGCGCGCCTGCAAACTGGCACGCCGGCCAGCCATTTCATCCTTTTTCTTGCGGGCTGTCTCGAGCTCTGTTTCAAGGCGCGCTTTCTCAGCTTGGAGCTCGGTCAGGGCAGCCTGCGTTGTCCTGGCTTGGGTATGCGCTTCATCATATTCCACCAGGAGACGGGCAGCCTCCTTCTCAGTCGTGACGAAGCGCTCCAACGCCACCTTGAATTCTTCGCTCAGACGTGCTTGCTCGCTTAAGGTCACCTGGCGGTTTTCCAGCAGGGAGCGCTGACGCTCGTCGAGCATGGCCAGATCGCCGCTGACAGATTCCCGGTTCTCATGGAGTTGCGCCGATTGGCGGTGCCAGGAATTCAATCGCGCCCGCAGACCGTTCAACCGGTCTCGGAAAGAAGAAAATTCCTGCCGCACCATTTGGTAGGATTCACGCGTCTCAGTCAGTTTGGTTTCCTGGGTTCGCGATAATTCGATGGCGTCGGTCAGGTCACGTTGGGCCCGGTGCCAGTGGAAACCATACCATTCGTGAAGCAGAACGCGCAAGTCGGCCTGCACTTGGGAGAACTCATGCGCACGCGTAGCCTGGCGTTCAAGGCTTTTCAGGCGCGGCTCCAGTTCAGCCAGGATATCGAGCACGCGGTCAAGGTTGCGCTGGGAAGTTTCCAACCTGCGTAAGGCTTCCTCCCGCCGTGTGCGATATAGACCGATCCCGGCTGCTTCCTCAAAAAGGCGGCGGCGTTCATCGGCTTTGAGAGCCAGCGACGCGTCCACCAGCCCCTGTCCCAGGATCGTATAAGTCCGCTCCGAAAGGCCGGACTGCGCCAGCAGTTCGTTGATATCTTTCAAGCGAACGTGTTGGTTATTAAGCAGGTACTCGTTGCGGCCATCCCGATATGCCCGCCGGGAAAGGCCAACTTCAGAAAAATCCACCGGAAGCCAGCCATCGGTGTTGTCAAATACGATTCCTGCAGAAGCCATGCCAGCGCGCGGTCGCTGTTCTGACCCCGCAAAGATCATATCTTCGGTTTTTTTCGCGCGCAGCAGGCTGTAGGTTTGTTCTCCTAGCACCCAGCGTAGCGCGTCGGCAATATTGGATTTGCCAGAGCCATTTGGCCCGACAATCGCAGTGATACCTTCGGCAAATTCAAAATTTGTCCTTGCAGCGAAGGTTTTATAGCCGTGCAATTCAAGGGATTTTAGGCGTAAAGGCATTGTTTTTTTTAGGGATAAAGATCAGGATTTTTCGATCGCATCCAGCGCGACCTGGGCTGCTGCGCGCTCCGCGACCTGTTTATTGTGCCCGCTACCGCGTCCGTAGGTTTTTGCGTTGATCTGGACCTCGATTTCAAACACCCGCTGGTGGTCGGGACCGCTGGTGGTTACGGTAATATATTGCGGGATTCCCATTTTGTGTCCCTGTGACCATTCCTGCAGGCGGCTTTTTGGATCGCGCGAATCAGATGAAAGGATGATCATTTCACTGACCTGCTCCATCAAGGGATGGACAAAATACTGGACAGTGGCAATATCGGTTTGAAGAAATAGTGCACCGATCATAGCCTCAAAGGTGGCGCATAAAAGCACATCTTTCTGGCGGCCTCCAGCCAGGTCCTCCCCGCGTCCCAGGCGCATGGCAGCTCCCAGGTTGAAAGCACGCGCAAACTCAGCCAATTGTTCGGTACAGACCAGAGCCGAGCGCATCCGCGTTAATTCGCCTTCAGCCATTTCGGGGAAACGATTGTAAAGCCACGCTCCGGCAATAAAATCCAGGATGGCATCACCCAGAAATTCCAGACGTTCGTTATCTTCCAACGCCTCGTGGTGCTCATTGATATAGGAGCGGTGTGTCAGGGCACGTCTGAGCAGGAACAGGTTATTAAAAGGCAACTCCAACCGCTGCGCTAACCCGGCCGGAGATTCTTCCTGATTCCCTTCCGGTACGTTATTCATATCATCCTCCCGGAACTTAGGGAGCGCCAATCCTCTCCTTCATCAGGAATTTCTCCCCTTATTTAACTGGTTCGTCGTACTTGGGGAAAACCGGGATTGGATCAGGATTCGCGGCCGCTCAGTTCCAAAAAAAATATAATCGAACTGATTGTAACTCGATTCAAGGAGGCTGACCAGCGTATGTGATAAAATCGCACCAGTTAATCCAAAGGAGTTGATCATGCCCGAACCGCTTGCGAAAGAAACACTTTTCCTGCACGAGGCTGAAATGGGGTTGGGAGCCTGGTCCTGGGGTGACCGCATCTTCTGGAATTATGGACGCGGCTATACCGACGATGATATCGCCGCTGCCTTCCACACTTCCCTGGCTGGTGGGGTAAATCTGGTGGACACCGCCGAAGTCTACGGCTCGGGACGCTCCGAGACTCTGTTAGGTCAATTCTTGAAAACCGCTGACCGTCCGGTTCTGGTTGCCAGCAAATTCATGCCTTTTCCCTGGCGCATGGGAAAACGCACTTTTCGGAATGCCCTCCGGCGCAGTCTCGACCGTTTGGACATCCCCAAGCTGGACTTATACCAAATCCATATGCCTTTTCCTCCCTTTCCGGTGGAAACATGGGCAGAGGCCTTGGCAGAGGCGGTAAAAGCCGGATGGACGCGTGCCGTTGGTGTTTCAAATTACGATAAGAACCAGATGCAACGTACCTTCACAGTGCTTTCAAAATACAATATTCCCCTGGCCTCCAACCAGGTGGAATACCACTTGCTTAACCGGAAGGTGGAAAAGAACGGATTACTTGATCGCTGCAAGGAAATGGGCGTGCGGCTGATTGCTTACAGCCCGCTGGGCAAGGGATTGCTCACCGGCAAATATACCCCCGAGAATCCACCCCCTGGTGTGCGCGGCCGCAATGCCAGTGGAACCTTGAAGGAAATTAAGCCTTTGATCGCCTTGATGACCGAAATTGGTGCAGATCATGGAGAAAAAACTCCAGGACAGGTAGCTTTGAATTGGGTCATCTGCAAAGGGGGATTGCCCATCCCGGGTGCAAAGACAGCCAACCAGGCCGGGCAAAACATTGGTGCCCTGGGCTGGCGGCTCACAGGCGATGAAATCAAAGCGCTGGACAGCGCCAGCGATAAGTTCACAAAATGATCATCAGTGGCGACCGGGAAGGTCGCCCTTTTTTTTATTTCAGGATTTGCAATAGGTTGCTGTAATCATCTGTCCATAATCGGATCGGCGAAACATATCCTTCCATGGGGCGCGCGCGGGAAAGCAGGGCTGGCGTTTCCAGTAGAGATGGGTCGCGCGCCAATAAAACCCAGACAGATGGAAAGTTTTTCACTCCATTGCCGGGATCAGCAATCTCGATCCGGCTCAAGTGGAAGGTGTCGGCCAGCGTCCACACAACCGGTACGAGGTCCAGGTGGAGATTCGAGATGTGGACGGCAAGAATCCCATCGGGTTGGAGATGTTGCAAGTAAAGCGCAAATGCCTCCCGGTCGAGCAGGTGAACCGGAATGGAATCACTGGAGAAGACATCCAAGGCCAATACATCATAGTTCTGCGAACCGCTTATGGCAAGTTCCCGCTCCAGGGACAGGCGTGCATCGCCGAGAACAATTTCGATCTTTGCCCGACTGTCAGCTAGAAAACTAAAAAAGCCTCCCTGCCCTTCCGCCAATTGAATTATGAGCGGATTGATTTCATAGAAACGGTAAACATCGCCCGGTTGACCGTAAGACGCCAGAGTACCAACCCCCAACCCCAGAATACCAACCCGCATTCCAAGACCCCGTCTTGGATGGTTTAGGATTGCCAGCCCACCACCGCTGTCCTCACCGAAGTAAGCAGTGGGAAAATCGCGTTGCGCAGCAGCCACATACTGGAAGCCGTGAATGGTCACGCCATGCACCAGGACGAAACGATCTGAAGAACTCCCTGGCAGGCCGAATTCCCGTACGCTCACCACGCCATAAAAATTGCGTTCAATGGTCAGTGAAGAGGTCAGGTCGGAGTGGATCTGCATATAGGAACGTACACCTGAAATGATCACCATGCCCATCAGCAGCACATTATTCAGGACAAATAACCAGCGCTTGCGTAAACCTGATCTAAAAAGGAATGTCACCACCAGGAACAGCAACCAGCATAGGGTATAACCGATGGGTAATTCCCAAAATCCCTTGAAAATAAATGGCGCGACGAAGTTGACCACCAAGCCACCCAATGCACCGCCCACCGAAACCATCAGGTAGAAGCGGGTTAAATGAATGGGATTTGGGCGTATCAGGTACAGTTCACCATGGCAGACCATGCAGGCTGCGAACAATCCCAGCAGGTAAATCCCGATCTGGGCTGGAATGCCCAGCGCTTCTGAGCGCCCCAGCGCCCAGCTGATCAGCACGGTCGCGAGGAATAATATGACCAGATAAACCTGCCTTGAATACCAGCGCTCCCCAGAGAAAGCCAGGATGAACGAGAGCAGGTACATTGTCAGCGGAAGTACCCACAGGAAAGGAATGACCGCCACTTCCTGTGTGATTTGGCTGGTTGTGGCCAGCAACAGGATGGATGCAGTAGCCGCCAGCAGGATCCACAGCGTTTGCACCTTGATCGACGGGCGCAGTTCTGGTTCTGATCTCCTGGGGTTGGGCGTTTCAAGCTGTGCCGGTTCTATTCGCATGGATCTTACTGCTCCATAAGCTGCCATGCCGGCATAAACCAGGAACAGCAAAGACCAAAATCGTCCCTGCCACGCCAGGGTCAAATATGGTTCCACCAGGACTGGGTAAGTCATAAGCCCAAGCAAAGAACCCACATTGGAGAGCGCATAAAGCCGGTAGGCTGTCTCGTTGGGGGAAGCTCGATGGAACCAGGCTTGCATGAGCGGGCTGTTGGCAGATAGCAGGAAAAACGGGAGCCCGACCGAAACAAATAAAAGCTTGCAAATTTCCCATATTGGGAAATTCGATTGTACCGGCTTCCAATTGGCATCGGGAATAATTGGACTCTTCCAAACCAGGCTCAGTATCACGAGCAGCCCGACTGAAATTCCAATCACCACCAGATGGATGATTCCCCTGCGCCTTTTGCCAGTAAGCCAGTTGGCGTAGGCATATCCGCCGGTCAATAGAACCTGGAAAAACATCTGTACGGTGGACCAGACTGCGGATGTACCCCCAAACCACGGCAGGATGATACGGGCAATCATCGGTTCGACCTGGAACAATAGGAACGCCGAAAGAAAAATGGAGATGGCAAAGTAGACCATGATCCAATTGTACCTGTCGTTGGTATAAATGAAAACCGCCTTTCCACTCCCGGTACGCTTTTTACAAAGTAGGGGTTTGGGGTGTTGGGGGGTGGCATGCCACCCGCCAACACCCCAAGATCTTCTTCTAGCCGAGGTAGCTTCGGCGCCATGAAGCGCTGAAGCCATCACCAAAGGCGGGGGGCAGGGAGTGGGGACAACCTGGCTTTCATACTTTTTGAAAGCTCTGCACTCCCCGGGCCAGAGACGGATGTGCTAGAATACTCCACATACTCGCCGAGTTGCTTGAGATGATCAGAGATAATTTAATAGTTTTGCGGTGGACTCCTTACACTTGCTGGTCAATTCTTTTCTGGTTTATTCAAGTCAGGAAGTACATATGAAAACAACTGGCAATATCATCTTGATTACAGGCGGAGCCACCGGCATTGGCCTGGCCCTGGCCGAGGTCTTTTTACGGGAAGGTAATCAGGTCATCATTTGCGGAAGGCGAAGGGAGAAACTTCTCCTGGCACAAGCTAAATTTCCAAAGCTCCAATTTTTAGTGTGCGACGTTTCCAACGACGAAAATCGCAAGGAGCTATTTGAGTGGACTACATCGAATTACCCCGGCCTGAACATCCTGGTCAACAACGCCGGTATCCAACGGCAGATTGACTTTACAAAAGGGACCCGCGACCTGCTGAACAGCGAGGACGAAATTCAAACCAATTTCAGCGCGCCGGTTCAACTTGCTGCCCTTTTTATTCCCCATCTGTTGAAACAGGATCAGGCCGCCATCCTGAACGTCTCCTCCGGACTGGGTTTCATCCCCTTGACCATCATGCCCATATATTGCGCCACCAAAGCAGCTCTCCACTCATTTAGCTGGTCGCTTCGGCACCAATTACGCAGCACAAATGTAAAGGTTTTTGAAGTCATTCCCCCCACGGTGGATACTGAACTCGATCGCGGTGCACGTGCGCAAAGACGACAGGAATACCGCGGAGTTCCTCCTTCTGAAGTTGCCGAGGCTACCCTGGCAGGTCTGGACGCAGACGAGTTCGAGATTACCGTTGGGCAGTCGCGTGGTTTGCGCACGAATACACCCCAGGAAGCCGAACAGATCTTTCAGCGTATGAACGGGAATTGGTAAATGGATTCGGTTGGGCTGATCGCTGCCATGCCGCAGGAAAGCGCTGCCCTTCTACGCTGCATTAAGGGCGGGGAACGTGTTCAGCTTGGCGCGTATCGAGGCTGGCATTTCCAGCTCCTGGATCGGGATTGTCTGATGCTGCAATCTGGGATGGGACTGCAGCGCGCCACGGATGCCACCCGTTTCCTTCTCACTCAGGTCCATCCACAATTCCTGGTCTCTTTCGGGATTGCCGGCGCAGTCAATCCTGATCTAAACATCGGCGATGGGATTGTTGCCGCGAGTTCATGCTTGTTGGATAAAGGGCTGCCTGGTCAGTTTCAGCCTCTCGCCTCTTTATCTACTGCAGCCTGGAACGCGGCTGCTCAAGCGCTTCAGGGGCTGGGTGCGCATCTGTTTTCCGGGACAGCCATCACCACCCGCGGGTCTCAGGTAATCCAACCTCAATTAGGTGCGCTGCCCCATCCCATTCTGGAAATGGAGACGGCTGGTATCGCCCGGGTTGCTGCCGAAAACGGGATCCCCCTCCTCTCCATCCGTTCGATAAGTGATGGGCCTCGGTCGCCAATTCCTTTCGATCTCGAAGCTGTCCTGGATGAGCAGGATAACCTCCGCCTTGGGAAGTTGCTTATGATGGTCATCCGCCGCCCCTGGATGATTCTTCAAGCCCGCCGGATGACGCAAAACTCCAGGAAAGCGGCTGATTTTGCAGCCGTGGCACTGGTTGCCGCTTTCCGCCAGCCATCTCCCATACTCACTTCGTGACCCTTATAAAAAATGACCCGATCAGCAAACATATGCGAAGTGTTGCAACCCATCTCAAAAGGAATTGATTATGCGCACCATTGAAATTATCGTCCCATCCATCTTGCTCGTTTACCTGGTTTGGCCATTGCTAACTGGTCATAAGCGCACATGGATGGTTAATTGCCTGCCCTTCCTGGCCTTGTTGATGACCGGGCTGCATCTGTTCATTGAGAAATACCGCTGGCAGATGGTACCTCTCTACATCCTTGTAATTATTTGTAGTCTGGCTGGCGTCCTCGGGTTTGTTCGCTCCTCCAGCAGCATGTTCAAGCGGCTTTCGTGGACTGGTGCCGGTCAGATTGCCAGTCTGCTGCTGCTGTTGCTGGCAACCGCCCTTCCTGTTTTACTGCCAGTCCCCTTCGTCCCAAGCCCTTCCGGCCCTTATAAAATTGGCACATCCACACTGGTACTTGTGGACAATTCCCGCCACGAACTCTATTCCGGTAACATCAACGATCCGCGCAAATTTATCGTGCAGGTCTGGTACCCAGCCACCCCCGCGCCCGATTCCGTCCGGGCGCCTTGGATGGCAAATGCCAACATCGTCGCCCCGGCGCTTGCCGATTATCTCAAACTGCCCCATTTTTTCCTCGACCACCTGGCTCTGGTGAAAACCAACTCGTATATTGATGCACCCGCGGATCTTTCCGGTGCGCCTTACCCCGTGCTGCTTTTTTCCCACGGCTGGAATGGTTTCCGTGCCCAGAACACCAATCAAGTACAAGAACTCGTCAGCCATGGGTACGTGGTCATTTCCCTTGAATATACGTACGCCGACCGGGTTGCTGTCTTCCCGGATGGGCTGGTTGTCCTCAACAACCCCGCTATTCTGCCAACTGGAGTATCTGATTCTGATTACGATACTGCCGCTCGAAAATTACTGGAACAGTGGACCGGGGATCTGTCCTATACGCTGGATACGTTCACTACTCTGAATGCAGCTGATCCTTCCGGGCGTTTCACCGGTTTGCTGGATCTGTCACGGGTGGGTGCCTTTGGTCATTCCACCGGCGGTGGCGCCTCCATCCAGTTCTGCTCCATCGATCCGCGTTGTAAGGCTGCTTTTGCCATGGATGCCTGGATGACTCCTGTATCAGTCCAGGTGCTCAACACCGGCACTGACCGTCCCCTGCTCTTCTTGTTCAGCGAAACCTTCCCAACCGCAACGAACTGGCAACTCTTCGACCAGCTTGCCGTTCATCTGACCGGTCCGGTCACCATCGCCACCATCCAGGGCACTTCTCATTATGATTTTTCTGACCTGCCCGCCTTGTCTCCCCTTGCTCCATTGATGGGGTTGAAAGGTCCACTTAACGGGCAGCGCGTCATTAAAATTGTCAATGATTACTCGCTGGCGTTCTTCGATTGGGCCTTGAAAGGCGTTCCGACCACCTTGCTGGAGGGTTCGTCCTCCTCCTATCCAGAACTGCAATTCCGCCCTTTACCGTAAATTTGTATTGAATGAGTAAACCTCCATGAAAAACAAACTTGGCTTTCTGTGGCTTTCAGTCCCGACGGGCATTGGCTGGCCGCATCGAATAAAAGCGGCAGCCTGATGCTCTGGAGTATGGATGCTTACCTGCATTGAGACTTCGTTTCCTTCTGCAATATAGAAAATACTTGTAAACCCTTTACGTTGCATTTACAATAGTGATAGAGGAATATCATCAGTGCCCAGGCAACCTAATCCCAGCCCCCGAAAGCAAGACAGTGGTACCCTGAAAAGCGCCAAAGCCGTGCTTTCCGGCAGGAGCAAGAAGGGTTGGTTTGCCCGCCTGTTGCCTTTCCTGGGTCCAGCCTTCATCGCCAGCATCGCCTACGTGGACCCGGGCAATTTTGCTACCAATATCCAGGCGGGTGCGCAGTTTGGTTACGAACTTCTGTGGGTTATCCTCGGCAGCAACCTGATGGCCATGCTCCTGCAGGCACTTTCTGCCAAGCTCGGAATTGCCACCGGCAAGAACCTGGCTGAACATTGCCGCGAGCGTTTCCCACGCCTGGTGGTCTGGGTCATGTGGGTGCTGATGGAATTGGTTGCCATGGCCACCGACCTGGCGGAATTCCTCGGCGCAGCCGTGGCACTTAACCTGCTCTTCGGCCTGCCGCTCTGGATCGCTGGGCTGCTGACCGCCATTATCACCTTCTTAATTCTTGGTCTGGAACGGTATGGCTTCCGCCCGCTTGAAGCGGTCATCACCGGTTTCCTGGCGGTCATCGCCATCAGCTACGTGATCGAGATGTTCATCGGTCATCCGGACTGGGCGGCTGTCACACACGACACGTTTGTCCCTCACTTCACCAACTCCGAGAGTATCCTGCTTGCCGCCGGTATCCTGGGTGCCACAGTGATGCCGCACGCCATCTTCCTGCACTCGGCCCTCACCCAGGGACGCGTGGTGGTCAAAAAACCGGAACAACAGCGGCGACTTTTTCATTTTGAGATCATTGACGTGGGCATTGCCATGCTCATCGCCAGTTCGGTGAATGCTGCCATGCTCATCACATCAGCAGCCGCTTTCCACGCCGGTGGGATGAATGTTGGGACATTGGAGCAGGCTTACCTGACCCTCCAGCCTCTTCTTGGTCGCGCCGCGGGGGTCGTCTTCGGGGTGGCCCTGCTGGCATCCGGGCTTTCCTCCTCCTCGGTCGGGACGATGGCCGGGCAGGTCATCATGCAGGGTTTCCTGCACTACCATATTCCACCCTGGATCCGCCGGATTGTGACCATCGTCCCCTCGTTGATTGTCATCTTCATCGGTCTCGACCCGACCCGTACGCTGGTGATCAGTCAGGTGGTGCTCTCTTTCGGCCTGCCATTCGCCATCATTCCGCTGGTGATGTTCACCAGCAACAAGCAGCTCATGGGTACACTGGTCAACCAGCGCTTCACCACAATCCTGGCCTGCCTGGCTGCAACGTTGATTGTCGCCCTCAACTTCTATCTTCTCTATCAGACATTCTTTGGGAAATAAGCCTATGTTCAAACACATTCTTGTTCCCCTGGACGGTTCAAAATTGGCCGAAGCTGCACTGCCAGTTGCTGAGTCTCTGGCGCAAATGCTTCAATCGCCCGTCACCCTTCTGCACATCATCGAGCAGGACGCACCCGCCGAAATCCATCGCGACCGTCACCTGACCAACTCTATAGAGGCCGAAGCCTACCTTGCCGAAACTGCCAGGCATGCTTTCTCTCCAACAATCAAAGTGGATTGGCACGTACACACTGCCGCAGTGGCGGACGTAGCCCGTAGCATTGTTGACCATTCTGCCGATGAGTTTCAACCCGATCTGATCATCCTATGCTCGCATGGCAATAGCGGGATGCATGACTTGTTCTTTGGAAACATCGCCCAGCAGGTTGCCGCTGCCAGTCAGGCTTCTGTCATGCTTATCAAGCCGGTGGAGTCATCCTCCCCATTTAAACTGACCCACATCCTCGTCCCGCTGGATAACGAGTCCATCCACGATAAGGCCATACCCATTGCCGTTGAGCTGGCGAACACCTTCAAAGCGCAACTGGACCTGATATGCGTCATCCCCACCTTCGCAACGCTCTCCGGCGAGCAGGCTGCTTCCGCGAATCTCATGCCTGCCACCACAACTGCCTACCTGGATATCGCTGAAGAGATCGCCCAGGAACACTTCCAGGCTCATCTGGATGAATTCCAAAAAGCAGGTCTCCCTGCCTCTGCCGAGATCGCCCGCGGCGATCCAGCACCGGTGATTGCCAGAACCGGGGATAGAATTGGTGCAGATCTCATTATCTTTGGTACGCACGGCCGCGCCGGCCTCGATGCTTTCTGGAACCGCAGCGTGGCTGCCGGTGTAGCCCGCCGCACCCGGATTCCGTTGCTGCTGATCCCACTCTCCGGGTAATGCGTCGCGCTGAACTACTCACAAGCACACCTGTATGATCTAAGATCAGGTGTGCTTTTTTTTCTAATCGTTCTCTTATATTCCAGCCTCTTGACAGGGAAAGAATATGCAGATATAGTACACCCCGCTTAACTAATTAAGGATATTAACTATGCAGTCGTCTAAACAATTAACTGAGGTAATACGAGAATGGTCCGAAGTTTTCATGCAGCGCTCCATGCGTGATTTCAAGCGTTTTATGGATGAGACGGGGTTGTCATTTTCCCAGGTCAACATCCTGATGCGCCTGGTCCATGCTGGCATCACCAGTGTCTCAGAAATAGGTGGACAAATGGGTGTAACCAACGCTGCCGCCTCCCAGGCCGTGGAGCGGTTGGTGCAGTTGG
Organism: uncultured Anaerolineales bacterium; assembly: GCA_903829085.1. Lineage (GTDB taxonomy): Bacteria > Chloroflexota > Anaerolineae > Anaerolineales > Villigracilaceae > UBA877. The sequence goes on from CAIKOL010000013.1 coordinate 14,439, forward strand.
ACCTGATCGAACGGACAGAGGCTCCTGATGACCGCCGTACCAAGCGATTGGCATTGACCCAAAAAGGTCGCGTATTAATTGAGCAAGGCATCGAAGCCCGCAGCAAATGGATTGAGGGCCTCATGGATGTACTGACCTCAGACCAGCAAAACATGATTATTTCTGCGCTCACCCTGCTTACTGATGCAGCGCAAAAGACAAAAGAGTAGCCTGGGAAAGGCATTTTAGTCACAAAGTGTATCTTATCAATAAGGGGCGGAGCAGTAGGTGGTGTGCGTGCGGCTACACCGCATGCACACCACCCACCCCCCCGTTTATTGAGAAGTTACCACAAAGTTCATGAAAGGAACAAAAAAATCATTTGTCCTTTGCCTGCACAGCTTATCGTTACTGTCTACACATTCTATTCACAATCTGTTGATAAACTCTGACTAGATTTTTACTTTGATAAGGAGTACCTGTACCCATGTTACGGTTGTTTAAATACTTAAAACCTTACGTTCTATTGATCCTGTTCGCCATCGTCTTGCTGTTTGTACAAGCGAATGCCGACCTGGCATTACCCGACTATATGTCCAAAATTGTTAATATTGGCATCCAGCAGGGTGGTGTGCCAAATGCCATCCCCGTGGCAGTTCGCCAAACTGAAATGAACAGACTCACCATCTTCATGGCCGCTGGGGATAAGACCAGGGTGCTTTCTGATTACACCCTGGTGGATACAACTTCCCCCGATTATGCCGCGAATTTAAAGCTCTACCCCGGGCTTGCCAAAGAACCTGTTTATGTCCTGAACAAGATCAGCAGCACAGAGACCACCTGGCTGGATCCCGTGATGGGCAAGGCCTTCTTGGTCGTTTCAGGTATTCAGCAAGCGCTGGCAGACCCGACCAAGGCTGCTGCAATGGCTGGTGGAATGGGCTTCGACCTGACCAAGCTTCCAGCTGGAATGGATATTTTTACAGTGCTTGCGCAGATTCCCGCGGCACAGCTTACCCAGTTGACCAGCACCTTTGATTCGAAGTTTGCTGCCCTGGGCGACAGCATGATCATCCAGGCCGCGGCCGCACCGGTCAAGGCCGAGTATGTTGCTCTCGGAATGGATACCGGGAAATTGTCGTCCGACTATATCATTCACATCGGCTTGCTGATGCTGCTGGTAACTTTACTCTCCGGCACCTGCACGATTATTGTCGGTTTCCTGGCTGCTCGAACAGCTGCCGGTCTGGCGCGTGATCTGCGCCGGAATGTGTTTAATAAAGTCGAAAGTTTTTCTGCTACCGAGTTTGACAAGTTTTCCACGGCCTCCCTTATCACCCGCTCTACGAACGATATCACCCAGATCCAGATGGTCGTCATCATGATGATGCGCATGGTATTCTATGCCCCCATTATTGGCATAGGTGGCATTATCCGGGCCATCGGTAAAAGCGCCAACATGTGGTGGATCATTGCCCTGGCGGTCGTAGTTCTTCTTGGCTTGATCCTGACCGTATTCTCGATTGCCCTGCCTAAATTCAAGATCATCCAAACCTTGATCGACCGGCTTAACCTGGTGACTCGTGAAAACCTGTCCGGGATGATGGTCATCCGGGCCTTTAATATGCAAGGCTTTGAAGAAGAACGCTTCGATAAAGCCAACAAGAATTTGACCAGCAACAGCTTGTTTATCAACCGGGTCATGGTTATCATGATGCCGGTAATGATGCTGGTCATGAACGGAGTGACCCTGTTGATCCTGTGGGTCGGCGCCCATCAGGTCGCCCAGTCTTCGATGCAGGTTGGCGATATGATGGCGTTTATGCAATATGCCATGCAGATTGTCATGGCCTTCCTCATGCTGGCAATGATGTTCATCATCCTGCCAAGAGCGGCAGTTTCCGGCGATCGTATCGCTGATGTTTTGGAAACCGAACCGGTAATCAAAGACCCGCAGGATCCAAAGCATTTTATCGAGCCGTTCAAGGGGTCGGTCGAATTCCGCAACGTCTCATTCCGTTACCCGGGCGCAGAAGAGGATGTTCTACATAATATCAGCTTCACTGCCCAACCCGGTCAGACCACTGCCCTCATCGGTACCACCGGTTCGGGCAAATCCACCATTGTCAGCTTGATCCCGCGCTTCTATGATGTCACGGAGGGTGTTGTCTACGTGGATGGAACAGATGTACGGGAAATCACCCAGCATGACTTGCGCGCTCACATCGGTTATGTCCCGCAAAAGGGCACCCTGTTTTCCGGAACGATCGAAAGCAACCTGCTCTATGGTGATGAAAACGCCAGTGACGAAGAGTTGAAATTAGCGGCTGACGTTTCCCAGGCAACCGAGTTCATCTCCACCAATCCAGACGGCATGCAGACCGAAGTAGCCCAAGGCGGGACGAACGTGTCCGGCGGGCAGAAACAGCGCCTTTCGATTGCCCGCGCCCTGGTTAAGAAAGCGGCTATATATATTTTCGACGACAGTTTTTCCGCCCTGGATTTCAAGACTGATGCGGCTTTACGCAAAGCGCTTAAAGAACATACCGGTTCAAGTACCATGATGATTGTTACCCAGCGTATTGCCACCATCAAGAATGCCGAGCAGATCATCGTATTGGATGAAGGGAATATTGTTGGCAAGGGTTCCCATGATGAACTTATGAAGGACTGTGAAGTTTATCGAGGCATTGCCTTATCACAGTTGAGCAAGGAGGAGTTGGCATGACTACGCAAAATAACAATACCACCACCAATCCCACGCCAGGAATTGGTGCAGCCCCCAGAGGCGGTCGTGGCCCCATGGGTGGTCCCATGGGCGGCGGTCCAATGGCCATGATGAGAAGAGGCGAAAAGCCTCGTGATTTCAAAGGTACCCTGAACAAGTTTGTTAAATATCTTGGGCAATACCGGCTTTTGATCCTGTTCATCTGGTTACTGGCAATTGCATCCACGGTCGCCATGATTGTTGGTCCCAAGATCCTTGGGAACGCCACTACAAAGTTATTTGCAGGCGTTATGGCCCAGATTGCCGGGACTGGTTCTGTTGATTTTACCTACATCGGGAATATCCTGGTGGAAACCCTCATGCTGTACCTGGTTTCCGCTTTACTGAGTTACGGCCAGGGCTGGATCATGTCCAATGTGGCCATGAACCTCACCTACCGTTTCCGCAAGGATATAGCTGAAAAGATCAACCGCATGCCACTCAGATACTTCGACGGCACCAACCACGGCGAGGTGCTCTCCCGCATTACCAACGATGTGGACACGGTCAGCCAGACCCTGAACCAGAGCCTGACTCAGATTATTACCTCCATTGCTACGGTTATTGGTGTGCTTGTGATGATGTTCACCATTAGCTGGCAGATGACCCTGGTGGCGATTGCCACCCTACCCCTGTCATTTGGCATCATTGGCGTGATCGTTGGAAAATCGCAGGTGTTTTTCAAACGCCAGCAGGATTACCTGGGCCATATCAACGGTCACGTTGAGGAAATGTATGGCGGGCACGTTGTAATGAAAGCCTTCAACGGCGAAGCTAAAAGCGTGGAGCAATTTGACCAGATCAACGCAACCCTCTTCGACTCAGCCTGGAAATCACAATTTCTGACCGGCTTGTTATTCCCCATTATGAACTTTGTCGGTAACCTGGGCTATGTCGCCATTTGTATCCTGGGCGGTTATCTGGCTGTCAACGGCACCATTACCATCGGCGATATCCAGGCTTTTATCCAATATGTCCGCTCGTTTACGCAGCCGATTTCGCAAATTGCCAACATCTCCAATGTCCTCCAGCAGACCATGGCTGCCGCCGAGCGCGTCTTCCAGTTCCTGGCTGAACCCGAGGAAATTCCCGATACCACCACTCCTGTTCATTTGGAAACCATCGAAGGCCGCGTGGATTTCAAGAATGTTCACTTCGGTTACAGCCCGGATAAGATCATCATCAATGACTTTAGCTTCTACGCCGAACCTGGCCAAAAGATTGCCATTGTTGGCCCGACCGGTGCCGGGAAGACCACCATGGTGAAACTGTTGATGCGCTTCTATGATGTCAATAGCGGTGCCATCCTGGTGGATGGCCATGATATTAAGGATTTCACCCGCGGCGACCTGCGCTGCATGTTCGGCATGGTTTTGCAGGATACCTGGCTTTACAACGGTTCCATCATGGAGAACATCCGCTACGGGCGTTCCTCTGCCACGGACGAGGAAGTCATCGCCGCCGCCAAAGCGTCCCGCGTTGACCATTTCGTCCACACTCTTCCGGAAGGCTACAACCTGGTTCTCAACGAAGAAACCACCAACATATCCCAGGGCCAGATGCAGTTGATGACCATTGCCCGCGCTTTCCTGTCTGACCCCAAGATCCTTATCCTGGATGAAGCCACCAGTTCGGTGGACACCCATACCGAGGTACTCATCCAGAAGGCAATGGAAACCTTGATGAAAGGCCGCACCAGCTTTATCATTGCTCATCGCCTCTCCACCATCCGCGACGCGGACTGGATCCTGGTGATGAAGGATGGAGACATTGTTGAGCAAGGCAAACATGCCAAGCTACTGGCAAAGAAAGGCTTCTACGCTGACCTTTACAACAGCCAGTTTGAAGGAAAAGAGATCTAGCCCGACAGGGATTCAACCCACAACAACATAAATATCCAGCCTCTCCTTTTTTTGAAAGTAAATTAGGGGAGGCTGGCTCTCTTTACTCAAGGTTATCAGGAGAAATGTAATAATGGAAACAAACACATCGATTCAAATGAGGCATCTTGGAAAGACGGACATCCTGGTCACGCCGATCGGATTGGGCGTCATGGAATTGGCTGGTGGAGGTGGGTTGATCGGTCGCATGTTCCCGGTCATTTCCCAGGAAGATAAGAATGCCATTATTAAAGCCGCGCTGGATGGCGGTATCAATTGGTTTGATACCGCGGAAATGTACGGTGCGGGTGTCTCCGAACGCTCCCTGGCGATTGGCCTGAAAGCAGCCGGTAAAACCGATCGGGATGTTATCATCGCCACGAAATGGCAGCCTATTTTACGGACTGCGAGGAATATCCCGCATAGCATCGAAGACCGCCTGCACTTCCTGGATGGATTCAGCATTGCAAATTACATGGTTCACCAGCCATACAGTTTCTCTTCTCCAGAAGCCGAGATGAATGCCATGGCTGACCTGCTGGAGGCTGGTAAGATTCGCTCGGTGGGTGTCAGTAACTTCAACCCCGCCCGGATGCGGCGCGCCCATGCCGCCCTGGCGAAAAGGGGTATTCCGCTGGCAGTTAACCAGGTCCATTACAACCTGTTGCATCGCCAGATCGAATCGAACGGGGTTCTGGATACAGCCCGGGAATTGGGGGTAACCATCACTGCCTACTCCCCCGTCGCCCGCGGCTTGTTGACCGGAAAATATCACCAGGATCCAGCCCTCTTGGCTCGCTTACCTGGCTGGCGCAGGGCCAGTATGGCGCGCAATCTCGAACGCACCCGGCCTCTCATCAATGTCTTGGCTGAGATCGCCACGCTGCACGCAGCCACGATCGCCCAGGTGGCATTGAACTGGCTGATCAACTTTAACGGTGAGCTGGTGGTTACCATCCCGGGTGCCACCAAGGTTCGCCAGGCTGAGGAAAGCGCCGGGGCTATGAAGTTCTTGCTCACTGGTGAGGAATTGTCCCGGATTGATGTTGTTTCTCGCAAGCTCCAATAAAGGAAGAACCCCGCAATGGACACTTCTAAAGATGAAACCCGCTACCTGGCAAATTGGCAAAAAGAAGTCGACGGCACAGCCCTCTATCTCGTCCTCGCTGAGATCGAAAAGCAACCCAAGCTGGCTGAAGTCTTCCGCCTCATGGCGGCCAGCGAAGAAAAACACACTGCTTTTTGGGAAAAAAGACTTGAGCAAGCTGGGGTCAAGCTTCCTCGACGCAGGGTTTCCTGGCGCGCCCGCTCGATGAGTTTTCTGGCTCGTCGCTTCGGGGTTAATTTTATCCTGCCAACGCTTACTTCCGGTGAACAGATCACAAGCAGCGAATATGACAGCCAGCCCGAATCTGGTATCGAAGCAATGTCTGCAGATGAGAAATCTCACGCCCGCCTCTTGCAGGAGGTCACTGGTGGTAAGAGCGGCCTTTCAGGTGGTGCGGTGGCGCAAATGGAAGGGCGTCACCGTGTTGGTGGCGGCAATGCCCTGCGCGCTGCCGTTCTGGGTGCGAATGATGGCCTGGTTTCCGTTCTCAGTTTGACCATGGGCGCGGCCGGTGCCAACCTGCCCGGGCACGGCGTGCTCATTACTGGCATTGCCGGGCTGCTCGCCGGCGCCAGCTCCATGGCACTGGGGGAGTGGCTTTCAGTGCAAAGCTCGCGTGAATTGTATCAACGCCAGATTTCCCTCGAAGCCGATGAGATCGCCGACCATCCCGAAGAAGAACAGGAGGAGTTGGCCCTGATCTATCAGGCCAAGGGCCTGCCGCTCGAACGCGCCCGCGAAATGGCTGCCCATATCACCGCCGACAAGGATAATTTTCTTGATGCCCTGACTCGCGAGGAACTGGGTATTAACCCTAAGGAATTGGGCGGTTCACCCTGGGAAGCCGCCATCACCTCGTTCTTTCTTTTTGCTGGTGGAGCGTTTATCCCCCTCTTTCCTTATATTTTCCTGCAGGGGTTGACCGCTATAATCCTCAGCCTTTCCCTGGGAGCGCTGGCACTCTTCCTTTCTGGCGCTGCCATTACCCTGATGACCGGTAGAAGCGTGTGGGTTTCCGGCTTCCGCCAGGTGCTGATCGGGATCCTTGCAGCCGTGCTGGTCTTCGGCGTGGGCCGGCTGATCGGCGTCACGGTCGGTGGCTAGCATCTTCACCATGCGCAACGAGCTCGGATGAAAGCATTCGGTAACGCCCCTCAGATCATGGAAATGATAGCAAAATTGGGGATTGCGAGCGCTGCGCGCTCGCAATCCCCAATTTCACATCTTTCCCCCTTACCGAAGGGAAGCGGGGATGGGCGCGTCGCATAGTTACCGGATGTTCTCCGGATAACTAAAACGAATCCACAATACCTCATATCAATCTTGTCAGCGGGATACTTTTCTAGGGTAAAATTCGCACGTTCCAGAATTCGTCTGTGGATAATAACATGCCTACTCCCTACTGGGTACAAGATGCCATTTTCTACCAGATTTTCCCAGATCGCTTTGCCAATGGTGATTTGACCAACGATCCGCCCAACCTGCAAAAGTGGGGCTCTGCCCCCACTTCTTGGGGATTCCAGGGCGGCGATTTGCGCGGCATCATCCAGCATTTTGACTACCTGCTCGACCTGGGAATTACTGCCATCTACCTGAATCCTATTTTTACCTCCACTTCCACTCACCGTTACAACACCACCGATTATTATCAAATTGATCCCAAGCTCGGTACGCTGGCTGACTTCCGCGCCTTGCTCAATACTGCCCATCGCAATGATGTGCGCGTCGTGCTCGATGGTGTTTTCAACCACGTTGGACGTGGCTTCTTCGCCTTTGTGGATGTTCTCGAAAATGGGATCAACTCCCCTTATAAAGGCTGGTTCTATATAAAAGATTTCCCCCTCGATGCCTACGGGAGCGGACAGCCGAATAATTACCTGGGTTGGTGGAATTACAAAGCTCTCCCCAAGCTCAACACCAGTAATGCTCAGGTCCGCAAATATATCTTCGATGTGGCTCGTTACTGGATCGATCAGGGAATTGACGGCTGGCGTCTCGACGTCCCCAATGAAATTGATGATGATGGTTTCTGGGCCGAATTCCGTCGGGTGGTTCGTTCTGCCAACCGGGATGCCTATCTGCTCGGCGAGATTTGGGATGTGAACCCGCGCTGGGCGAATGATGATCACTTCGATGGGCTGATGAATTACCCCGTGCGGGAAGCCCTTCTGGCTTTGCTCCAGGGTCGTGAAAATGCCCTCCAGTTTGGTGAACGCATCAACACCTTGTTCAAAACCTACAAGCCGGAAAACATCTCCTCCATGTATGTCCCGCTCGACAGTCACGATACTGAGCGTTTAAAAACCCAGGTCGGCGGGAATATTGATAAACTTAAATTGGCGTTTCTCTTTCAGATGGCTTTTCCCGGTGCACCGGCGGTCTATTACGGTGACGAGATCGGGCTCGAAGGTGGAAAAGACCCGGACTCTCGCCGTGCTTTTCCGTGGAAGGAAGCTGACTGGAATCAGGAACTGCGCTTATGGGTCAAGACCCTGATCGGGCTGCGCAAGCGCACCCCCTGCCTGCGCCGCGGTGAATACCTCCGTTTATTGGCTGAAGACGGTCATTATGCCTTCGCCCGCACTTTGGGCGAGGACAAAGTTCTTGTGGCAATGAACGCCTCCTCGCGGACAAATAGGATTGAAGTGCCCTGCACTGCCATGGGATGGAGCGATGGACGGGTCGTTCAAAACTTGATCAGCCACGAAAAATTAACCGTCAATGCTGGAAAATTATCCTTCAACCTTTCACCCTGGAATGGCGTTTTAATCGGGTGACCTGAATCCATCCGCTTCTCCTACCCGCACATATTTCCAGGAGTTTCTGGCTAATAATTCAATTTACTTGATATAATATACCAAATATATCAATATTGGTACATCCTGCTTGAAGTTTCGAACCTGGATCCTTTGGTTCCCATGGCAAGCCCAGGATGATTTGGTCAAAGGACATTGCGATGAATATCCCTGAATTCTATGCTTGGACTGCCGCAAACCCCGGTCTCACCATCGGAGCTACCTTTCTGCTCTTCCTGGTTATTTATTTGGTCGCCCGCCTGATCTTTGGTCGCGGCTTGGGTTACATCGCAGCCCGGACAAAGAATAAATTCGATGATATCGTTGTCCAGAAGCTGCGTCCCAATCGCGCCTCCTGGCTGGCGCCGTTCATAGTCGCTTATTCCTTTGCCTATCTGGTACCCGAATATCAAACCATCCTCCAGAAAGTTGCCCTGTTTTTTATCCTGTGGCTGTCAGCCTTGACCTTGATCGGGTTGCTGGATGCGTTTAATGACATCTATGAAAAACTTCCTTCTTTTACAGGGGTCAGCATCCAGGGCTATCTGGATATTGCCAAGATTCTCATTTTCCTGGTAAGTATCATCCTCAGCATTTCAACCATAACTGGCGAATCCCCGCTGCTCCTCCTGGGCGGGCTGGGAGCCTTGACCGCTGTCCTGCTGTTTGCTTTTCAAGATACCATCATGGCTTTTGTTGCCAGCATCCAGATCTCTACCCAAAACCTGGTCAGGGAAGGCGATTGGCTGGAAGTTCCCTCGTTCGATGCTGATGGTGTTGTGACTAACATGAGCCTCTATTCTATCAAGATCCAGAACTGGGATAAGACCATTAGTGTAATCCCCACCCACAAGATCATGGAAACCGCCTACAAGAACTGGAGAGGCATGCAGGAAAGCGGCGGGCGCCGTATCATGCGTTCCATCCGCTTGGACCAGAACGAGGTCAAGTTTTGCACCCCTGAAATGATTGAACGGTATGGTCGAATTGACCTGATTGCCGATTATGTAGCCAGCCGCCAGGTTCCAGTAAACGATTATAAGGAGAAACACGCCCCCCTCGATTCCCCCCTGGATGGTCCGCAGGTGACCAACCTGGAGATTTTCCGGGCTTACATTGAAGCTTATTTAAGAAACCACCCCCTGATTCATGATAAAACAATGGATTTTATTGTTCGCGAACTGGCACCCACTTCAACCGGGCTGCCGGTTGAACTGTATGTCTTCACCAAGACCACCAAGTGGAGCGAGTACGAACAGATCCAGGCCGAAATTATTGATCACTTGCTGGCAGCTGCTGGATTCTTCGATTTACGTCTCTTCCAGGAACCGGCAGGTTCCGATTTCGCCCGCGCCCTGCGCTCCTGATATTTTATCTCCTGATGCCAGCCGATTCCTTCAACCCCAGACAGCTCTGACCAACTCCGGCAGGATTTCCCCCGCTTTTCCCTGGAAGAAATAATCCACTGAAGGCGTCAGGGGTGTCAATTCAGTGTTAATCTCCACCAGCACCGCACCGGTCTGTTTGGCCAGCAATGGCAACGCGGCTGCCGGCTGGACCAGCCCGGAAGTGCCGATCGAGAAGAAGACGGCACACGTCCGTGTGGCCTGTACGGCGGTCGCCAGTTCATCACCCGGTAGCATCTCCCCGAACCAGACCACATCCGGGCGTAATTTCGCCCCGCATGCAGGACAGGTTGGCGCTTTTCCTTGTATTTCTTCCCATTCTGAAAATACACCGCAGCCATGTGAGCATTTGACCCGCGTAATATTGCCGTGTAACTCAACCACATTTTCACTGCCTGCACTCTGGTGTAAACCATCCACGTTCTGGGTGACAAGTGTAAAGTGTGGGACATGACGTTCCATCTCGGCCAGGGCTAAATGACCGGCATTGGGCTGCACTTCACCGGCTTTCAATCGCCGCCGCGCATAGAATTCCCACACCAGTTCCGGGGTCCGCTCAAAAGCTTCAGGTGTGGCCAGGTCTTCGGGTCGGTATTGCGCCCACAGCCCTTCCATCGGGTCACGGAATGTCCGCAGCCCGGATTCTTGTGAAACGCCTGCACCAGTCAACGCCACGATCCGACCAGAAGAACGCAGAAAAGGGATGAGTTCCGAAGGAATTTCCATAAGTTTCTACCTGCGTCAGCTGCTACTCATGGGCAGCTGATGGCAATATAGTATACATTGTTCAGGGTTGCCGGCCCCATCACTTCGACCAATATCACATTGCTTCCCAATTGGAGATAGGCTGCCGTCATACCTCTTGGAGTAAAGATGGTATTCCCCTGGCTCATGTCGATCATGATCCAACCGTTGGATTTTGCCGGGGAGGACCATTTATCCGCCTGGCCTCCAAACATGGCTGCGGCTGCGGCCGCGTTTCTTGGGCAGCCTTCCGTGCTGCTTGTGTTGGAGCCAGGCGGAGCGACGTTACGTTGCACCACCGGTGTACTCAAATTCAGTATTTTCGCCAGGTTGGGCACCAGGGTGGCCTGGAGCGGTGCAGCAATTCCTATTGGGCTGCTGAAGACCATTCTCTGTAAGAAGACTCCTGCCCCAACACAGATGACTACGATTGCACCGATTATACCCATCGATACCTGTATTTTCTTGCGCTGCCGGATCTGTTCCTGTTGCTCTATTTGACGTGCAATTTCCATTGCAGCCCGGATTCGCTCCGGGTCTTTTTCTGTCTGTGCTAGGATGGTACGAATCTGAGCAGGTGAATTTCCTAAATCTTTCAATTTTCTGGCCCGGATGATCATATCCTCCGGCAGGTGGGGTTTGGACGGCAAATCTTTTTGAACGGGCGCAGAAGAGGCTGGATTGGAATCAGGCTGCTGCGCCAATCGATGCAATTCAACCGCGGTTAACCAGCCTTCAATCACATTTCCACCCGGCACTGCCACAGAATCTGGCCATTGGGTGATGTGCAGGTGTGCGCCATCTGCTTCCACTTCAAACGCTACTCCACATGCCATGCATCTTAATTGATCAGGGCTTCCATTTTTATGTTGTACCTGCATTTTGGGTGTTGAACACACCGGGCAACGTCCTTGCTCGGCCCATGCAACTGGAATATCGACCCGCGCTTTAATTTCACTCATCTTCTTCACCCACAAGAAATTGACCCATGCTCCATCTATTTTTTCCGCTTTATTGTACAACGGAACGGCTCATGATGTACAATTAGATATGCCCGCCATACAGGTTACTGACCTAACCAAAACCTTTCGCCTCAAACACAAGGCCGCCGGGTTGGGCGCCAGCATGCGCTCGCTGTTCCGCCCGGAATATCAGACGGTTGAAGCAGTGCGTAGCCTGTCGTTCGAGATGGAATCGGGCGAATTGCTCGGTTTCATTGGCCCAAACGGGGCCGGCAAATCCACCACCATAAAAATTCTCACCGGCATCCTGTTCCCCACCGCAGGCCAGGTTGAAGTCCTTGGTTTCGTCCCCTGGAAACAACGTCAAAAACTGGCCTATCACATCGGCACCGTCTTCGGACAACGCCCACAATTGTGGTACCACCTGCCCGCCATTGATACCCTGACCCTGTTCGGCAAGATCTACGAGATGGATGACCGGGAGACAAAACACCGGATTGCCGAATTGGCGGAAGCCTTTGAGATTACCGACCTGCTCGAGACGCCCGTTCGCAAGCTCTCCCTCGGCCAGCGCATGCGTTGCGAAGTGGCTGCCTCCCTTCTCCACAAACCTAAATTGCTCCTGCTGGATGAGCCTTCCATCGGTTTGGATGTGGTTGCCAAGCAGCATATCCGCGACGCTCTCCGCGAGATGGCCAAACAGGAGAATGTGGGCGTCCTCCTGACTTCCCACGACGCTGGAGACCTGGAAGCGCTCTGCAAGCGGGTGATCATTATCAATCATGGGCAGATTGTATACGAGGACAAAGTTTCAACCCTCAAACGCTCCTTCCTGACCTCCAAATTGGTCGAGGTGCGTTACGCCGATCAAATTTCCGCCGATTTCCACATCGAAGGCACCGAGACACTCAAAGTGGCGAAGGAACGTTACGGTGTGAAATTGCGTTTCGACACGCGTTCCACCCCGGTCGAAAAAGTGATGGCTGCCATTTCCGCCTCTGGGACGCTGGTGGATATCACTGTATCCGACCCACCGCTCGAGGAAGTGATCGCCGCCATCTACGGGAAAGACACCTCCTCATCTCCTTTGTAGGGAGATGGATCGGGTCAGGCTCAAGTGAAAAAATATCTCGCTGTTTTCAAGATTAACCTGCTCAACAGCCTGGCTTACCCTGCCGAGCTTGTCACGCGCTCCGCCATGATTCTGCTTTTCATGTGGATATTTTTCCAATTATGGCGCATCACTTTCGCCGCTGCCGGTTCGGAGGTCATCAATGGGTTGAGCCTGCGCGACACCATGTGGTACCTGCTGTTGGCTGAGACCCTGGAATTGGGTCGCCCGCGCCTGGCCCGTGTCATCTCCGATCAGGTTAAGGATGGTTCCATTGCCTACCTGCTGAATAAACCCTACAATTTCCTGCTCTATCAGCTCTCCAGCGGGCTGGGCGAATCCCTGCCGCGCATGGGCATGTTGTTCGTGTTGGGTGGCGCCCTGGTTTGGTTCATGGCCGGGCCGCCCCCCTCCCTGGTTAACTGGCCGCTGGCGTTTCTGGCGTTGGTCGGTGCCTGGCTGCTGCACTTCTGTGTCAACGCCTTGATCGGATTATCAGCCTTCACAGTCGAGGAAGTGGCTCCCTTTGAGTGGATCTACCAGAAACTCACCTTTGTTCTGGGTGGCTTGCTCATTCCCCTGGATTTTTATCCTGCCTGGCTGCAAACGATTGCCAAATCCCTTCCTTTTGCTTATATGCTGTACGGTCCGGCACGCCTTTTCGTACAGCCTGACATGCAGCTTTTCATCCAGATCTTTGCCGGGCAGCTTCTCTGGCTG
>CAIKOL010000014.1 GCA_903829085.1 uncultured Anaerolineales bacterium
AGTTCACGATTTGGAACAGCTTTTCCTGCGCCCATCCGGTGGCGTTCTGCGTGCCGAAGTCGTCCAACACCAGCAGCGGCGCGTTGCGGATCTCGTCGAAGCGCTGCTCGAAGGTGGTATCTTCGCTGTCATAGGAAAAGCGCAGGGTATCCAGCAGGTCGGGTACGGTCAGGAAGAGCGTGGGCACGCCCATGCTCACCACGGAATTGGCGATGGCTGCTGCCAGGTGGGTCTTGCCGCAGCCGAATCCGCCCTGCAGCAGCAGCCATCCGTTCAGTGCCGCCGCGTATTGTCTGGCGCGGTTGAACGCCCATTCAAGCGAATTGGCCTGCACTTCCCCCAGCCCCTTGCGGCCGCGTGTTTTAAAGCTCTCAAAGGTCAGCCCCTGGAGCTCATCCAGGTGGCTGAGCGAGAACAGGCGCTCGCGCACCGTCTGCGCCACCTGTGCCTGGCGGCAGACGCAGATATCCAGCTTGCCGAAGTCGGGGGAACCTTGTTCGGCGTCCCGCCGCAGGTAACCCAGCCCGTGGCAGTGCGGGCAGGCGGGGTCGCCCAGGCTCGCAGCCTGCGCGTTAGCGTTTGAGGAAGTCTTCGACTTTGCGTGCGACGTCACTCCCGCGAGGTTCTTTAGCGTCGCCTCTATCTTGCTCTTTGGCATGTCCTTCTTCCTTCCAGCGGCGTAAAATCGCTTCCACGTATTTCCAGTTGCGCTTGTTGCTCTTCACGGCGATCTCCAGCGCCTCCGCCACCCATTCTGGCGGGTAGGTCTGCTCGGCATCCTTTAGTGCATCCGCCAGCAGCGGCGTCAGCGGGCCGATATTTTCTTCGTAGAGTTTGAAAATATTCGGGCGTTCCGGAGGCGGAGTGGATGGGATCGCTCCCCCTTCGGGCAGCTTCCAGCGTCCCTTGGCGAAGGCTTCCGCAGCCGCCCGCCCGCGCGGGGAATTCAGGAAGTAAAGCGCCTGCGCATCCTTCCTCGCCAGCAGCAGGCTGCCGCGCTGTAGGGCTTTTTCCAGCGCCGGGGTGGGGTCCGGCACGCAGCCGTCAAAATCCTCCGCCCGCAAAAAGCGCACCCGCCCTTCCATGTGCTCGGTACGCCACAGGGCGTACAGCGTCACCTTCAACTCGTCCGCATCTTCCATCTCGGTCATCAGGTGCCGGAAGAACGAGTCGGGGATCTTGGTGAACGTTTCTGTATCGGTAAAGCCTTTAAATTTATCCATTTTTATTTCCCCTCTCCCAAGGGGACCATTGTCCCCGAAGCGAAGTGGGAGAGGGACAGGGTGAGGGGAATTACACCTGGCTCAGATCCACGCTGCGCGTGGCTGCGTCCACGAATTTGGCCAGGTGGCTCATGAACACCAGTTCCACGCTGCCGGTCGGGCCATTGCGGTGCTTGGAAATAATGATCTCGGCTACGTTCTGCTTGACGGTATCCTTCTCATACTGGTCGGGCCGGTAGATGAACATGACGATATCAGCGTCCTGCTCGATGGAGCCCGATTCCCGCAGGTCGGACAGCACCGGTTTCTTGTCGGTACGCTGCTCGACCGCCCGGCTCAACTGCGCCGCAGCCAGCACCGGCACGTTAAGTTCGCGTGCCAGCACCTTCAGGTTGCGCGAGATGTACGAGACCTCCTGGACGCGGTTCTCAGTGCGCGTGTCCCCGCTCATCAACTGGATGTAGTCCAGGATGATCAGGTCCAGGCCGAATTCCATGTGCAGGCGGCGGCACTTGGTGCGCAGCGCCAGCGGGGTGATGGCCGGGGTATCATCCAGATAAATGTGTGTGTCCGAAAGCACTTCGATCGCATGGGTGAACTTCGGCCACTCATCCTCGGCCAGTTTACCGGTGCGCATGCGCTGCGAGTCGATCTCGGTCATCTGGGTGATCAGGCGTTGGGCCACCTGCTCGTTCGACATTTCCAGCGAGAAGATCGCCACATGCTTCTTGTGCAGCAGGGCGGCATTCTTCGCCACAGAAAGCAGGAAGCCGGATTTACCCTGCCCAGGGCGCCCGGCAATGATCAGCAGGTCCGAAGGCTGCAAGCCCATCAACTTGCGGTCCAGGTCAATGAAGCCGGTTGGAACGCCGAAGATTTCATCGGGGCGTTTGGCCAGTTCGCCGATATGGTCGTAGACTTCGCTCATCACCTGGCGGATGGGCCGAACATCGTGGCGCAGCCGCCGCTCGCTGACATTGAAGATGGACTTCTCCGACTCCTCAATGATATTCTCCACCGACTCCCGCTCGTTGTAAGCCAGGGTGGCGATCTGGTTGGCGGCGGTCAACATGCGCCGGCGAATGGCGTCCGCCTCCACCATCCGTCCATAAGCCTCTGCGTGCAGGGAGGTCGGCACCTGGTTGAGCAGCGCCGTCAGGTAGGCCGGGCCGCCGATCTCGCCCAGTTGCCCCACGCTGTCCAGTTCGGCGGTGATGGTCAGGAAGTCCAGCGGGATGCGTTTTTCGTGCAGGCGGGTGAAAGCCTCCCAGATCCAGCGGTGGCGGACAATGTAGAAGTCGTCCGCCTGCAGGAACTGGGCCAGGTCATAATAGGCTTCGGGGTTGATCAGCACCGCCCCCATAACGGCTTCTTCGGCTTCACGGTTGTGGGGAATGACGGGCGTGGATGGGCGCGAACTGCCTTCAATAGATTCGGGCAGGCGCTCTTCAGCGGGGCTGGTCGTGGGTTCTTCGGGAACTGGCAGGTCGTCCATTAATTTTTCCAGGGGGCTGGGCAGGGGGCTACCCCCAAAAGGGGCTGCCCGTCCTACGAATTTGGTTTGTCCGAATCATCTTGTTCGGCACCAAGTTTTTTTAGGAAGTCTTCGAAGACATCCAGGCGTTTCTCATCCTCCGGCTCGGCTTCTCCCCCCGGGGCTAGTTGCTCGGCTGATTCGGAAGAGGTCTCTTCCTGCAGGTTTCTATCGGGAACAATACCCGCTTCATCCATCACTGCCTGGCTGACCAGGATCGGCACGTGTGCGCGCACTGCCAGGGCGATCGCGTCCGATGGGCGCGCATCGATATTGATGATTTTCTCGTCTGCTTCGACAACGATGTTCCCGTAGTAGGTATCCTCTTTCAGCGAAACGATCTCCACTCGCAGGATCTTGCCATTTAAGAGGGTGAAGGCATTTTTGAGCAGGTCGTGGGTCATCGGGCGGCTGAGTTCCACTTCCTGCAACGCCACCGTAATGGACTCGGCCTCGAAGGGCCCCACCCAGATGGGCAGGTAACGTTCCACATCGGTCTGGCGCAGCACCACCACCCGCTGCGTAGACATCAGGCTGACGCGCACACTATCGATCACTACTTCAACCATATCCGGCATTCTCAGCTCCGACACCGTTCAAAGTATCTTGGTATGCACCCATCAGGGGAAAGGAGGATGGAGATGCCTTCTCCCCGGTTTATGGAGTGAATCCGTATCATGATTGTAGCACAGGGAAATGGGGGATGCAACTTTTACCAGTTAATTCGTCACCGCTTTGCTCGTCAGGTATCCCGCATGGCTGATGCCGAGGATGGTGACCAGGCTCTGATCAATCGGGGGGAACTGGAAGAACAAGGCAATGCTGTGCACCTGGCTGAGAGCCGCCCCGATGGCGGCAACATATGCGGCGAGTGCCACAAGGGTAAAGAAGAAATTCTGGACCTTGGCGATGTCCACAAAATTCTTGGTTTCATTGGACTCGCCGTGGAACATATCGGCGAATTCAGGGTTCAAGTCAGGCCCCTTACGAAAGAGCCTTTCTCCGTCGGCTTTGTTTGCTGCGGCTGTTTTTATTGCATCGTTCGTGTCAGCGTTTCGTAATGCAATGGCTGTGTCTGCTGCTGCCGTTTTCCTTCTGTCTTTTTCCTCTTTGATCAACGGGGAAGCGACCGACGAGGTGATGCTGATGCCCATCAAAGCCCACAGGATGGGCGGGAGGGTGAGAGCGAGCGGAGCCGAGCACGTGGTTGCATTTTGGGATGTGCATTGATAGCCAGCTGGGTTCCGGATGGAATCACCCACCCGGCCAATGGCTACCGTCCAGAAGGCGGAAAGGATGACAATCGTCCACAGGACGATCTGGAAGCGGGACAGGCTGACCATTCTCCGGTAGTCAACGAAGATGGCCCAGAACCCGGTGCTGCCCTTGATGCTCAAGCCAATCACCCCTGCGATTACGAACATCAGGGCCATGTTGAGCATCCATATCCAAAACCATTGTGAGAACCAGGCAGGCAGGAGCATGGTCACAAGCAGCATGGCTGCAATGCTGAACAGGATAAAGAAAGCGTAGCGACCCTTTCCATTAATATTCATAGTTCTTTCTCCTTGGAAAATTCAGAAAAAAACAGGCAGGAACTCAATCGGAATGCTTTTCGGCGCCTCTGGCGATACAAGTTTTATCGTTATCTTCTCAAATATCCGGGGTGTGGGACAACCTGGCTTTCATACTTTGTGAAAGTCCTGCCCGTTGAGTTTACGCCCCGTATGCAAATGCCGGCATCCCGCGCACTCCGGTCGGGAATCGGAACAGGCCTCCGGAGTGTGGATACTCCGCCATCTGCGCCGCCGTCATGCCCTTGCATGCCGATGTGACATAAAGATCGGTCAGGTCCGGCCCGCCGAAAGCACAGGCTGAGACGTTCAAAGCTGGGAAGGGGATGACTTCCAACAGCCGCCCGCCGGCTGGGTCCCACCTGGTGAGGCTTGCGCCTCCCCACATCGCCACCCACAGCATTCCTTCCATGTCCGAGGTCATCCCGTCCGGCCAGCCCAATTTCTCCGGCACGTGCACCACTGGGCGCGGGCGGGCAATGGCTCCCGTCTCCAAGTCATAATCATAGGCGCTCACCAGCCGCGTGGGCGTGTCGATATGGTAAAAAGTCCGCTGGTCGGGACCCCAGGTCAGCCCGTTGGAAATGCGCAAGCCGCTCAGCAGGGTCTTCAGCGTTCCATCGGGAGCATAGGAATACAGCGAACCGCTGGCTTCCTTCTCCGCGTCATCCATTGTTCCTGCCAGGAAGCGACCGGCCGGGTCGCATTTGCCATCGTTGAAACGGTTGCCGCGCAGGTCCGGTTCCGGGGAAAGCAGGCGGGTCAGTTTTTGGGTGAGCGGGTCAAGGGTGGCGATACCGCTGCGCAAACCAACGATCAGGCCTCCGCCCTGGCATGGCGCGGCGCAACCCACCGCCTCGCCCAGGCCGATGTGGGCATCGGTCTTCTCTTGCGGGTCGAAGAAATGCACGTCTCCGGCCCGGATATCCACCCAAGTCAACCGGCCGCGCCCGGCATCCCAGGCGGGACCCTCCCCAAGGTCAGCGCGTGCGTCCAGCAGCAGTTCAGGCTGTATCATTTTAACGGCTCACCTTGGCCCGCAGCACGAGTTTATCCACCCCGCCGAAACGATACTTGTAATCCTCGTCCCCGCGCATGAAATCAAATTCATCGCGCTTGTTCTCGTTGGCCCATTGCAGCAGGTACCCCAGCAGCACCCAGCCAGGGGAGAGCTCCAGGAATCGCCGGGCGATCCCGGAGTTGTAGACCCAGATGCGGTTCAAATAATCAAAATTGAGATAACCGGCCGCCTTCTGCCCGTCCACTTCCAGAAAAGCCAGTTGCAGCCAGCCGTTCTCAAAGGCAGCGCGACTTGAGAGTTGCATCTGCCGCCGCATCGCCTCGCTCAGGAAGTTCGCCTTGTCCGGCTCCTCCGCCATCATCGCCATGAAGGCTTCCATTTCAGCCGCCAGGGTCGTTTCGTCTGTAACCCAATACCAGCGCAAGTCCAGGCCGCTTTCCTCGGCCCGTCGCATTTTACGGCGGATCTCGTGGCGCTGTTTCTTGTCGATCCCGGACAGGTAGGTTTCGAAGTCGCCCTTCAGCGGGATGGACGGGGCGTGGTAGGTCTGCTCCTGCGTAAAAGCCCAGCCGTGCTTTTCAGCTTCCACTTTCAACAACGGGAGCGTGGGCGAGCTTTCGAGCAGATTCTGCCAATCCAGCACCTGCCAGGGTTTCGACCCTGCCTCCGCTGCGGGCACGCTCAACCCGGCCGGTCCGCAATGACCGAGAAAATCCAGCAAACCGCTCAAAAAGGCCGGCAGATCTTGCGGACGGACGATCAGGTCAAGGTAATCCGAGATTTCGATACTGCCCAGCAGCAACAGTGCCGGGGCTCCCTCCCGGTTCCTGGCGGCAAATAGCGGAGCCACCCCGGCCAGCCGCCCATCCTGCCTGGCCAGCACAACAGCCAGTTCCGAGTCCGGCCATTCGCCCCCACCGCGCGTCTCCCACCAGGTGCGCAGGTATTCGTAACGCAAGAAGGGCACATGCATGCTGCTTTCGGCCAGGAGTGCGTTCCATTCTGCCGCCAGCGGGTCAAGCTCTGTAAAATTGCGCTGAAGGGTAAAATCCATAAAGAGATTTTACCAGTATAATGGGAGCGTGGCTGTTCCTTTTAATCTCAACCTTCTTCCGTTTTACCGCATCAAAGGCCAGGAGTGGCCGCAGTTGCCCGGGTTGCTGGCATTGACGCCGCCCCGCCGCACCGCCCGCGGCCGCGAGGATGATCGCCTGGTGGTCTACCTGACTTTTTCAGGCAACGACCCTCTTTCTGCCAGGGAATATAACCAGATGATCGTCCAGATGGCCCAGCGGTTTTACCAGACCGCCGGAACTGTAACTTCCGCCATGCGTACCGTTGGGGAGAGTCTCAACCAGGCGCTGGTGGAACGCAACCTGCACACCAGCATCAAGGGGCAATACAATATCTGCCGGTTGATCCTGGGTGTCCTGCGCGGTTCGCAATTTGTTTTCGCCCAATGCGGGCCGACCCATATTTTTCACCTGACTGGCAGTGAAACGCGCCACATCCATGACGCCCAGGTCTCTGGGCGCGGCCTGGGTGTTGGTCAGAACCTGCCCATCTACTTTGCCCAGCTCGACCTGAATCCTGGCGACCAGTTGGTGCTGTGCGCCGACCTGCCCCCCGGCTGGCAGACCGCCCTGCTGGGAAAGCGCCTTGTTTCACCAGACGCCCTGCGTCGCGAATTGCTCACTATCACTTCGGACGACTTGAACGCCATCCTGGTCCAGGTGCAGCCGGGCAAGGGTAGCCTGACCATCCAGAAAGCGCCATCCTCCTCCGCTCACAATCCGGCCACCTCTCCCCGTCCGCCTGCTCCCGAGGGGATCCCGGTTTCAGCACATCCTCCCGAACCTGTTGCGGGACGGGACGCGACAGTCCCGTTTCCAGACCGCCAGGGGGCACAGGCAGGCAGTCCTGTTCCAGTTCCGGTGCGCCCCACCTCCCAGGTGGAGAGCAGCCGTCCCGCCAGCCGTTTCTCCAGCCTGCTCGCCGGGTCAGCGGCCGATGCTTCGGACGATAAATTCCTCCCCCAGCCTGCTCCACCCGAAACCGGGACTTCCGTCAGCACCTCCCAGCCAGGGCCCCAGAATGCTCAGACTCCGCAGCCGGTTCGCCGCCCGCTGCCAGGCCCGACCGGCAGGGAGGCGCGTCCAGGCCTCCCGCTTTCCCAGCGCTTTGTGTCCAGGCGCCCCACCAGCGACCTGCCCGAGATCAAGCGTCCCGCCGTTCGCCGCCAGGGCGTCACCCGCGGGCTGGCAAAAGTCATCCAGGGCATCAGGCTGGGCACGCAGAAAATTTCAGCCGGAGTTGACCGGTTCCTGCCAAATCTATTTCCCACTGCCAAAGAGGGCGAAGCGGAAGTTGGCGGTTTCAGCCTGGCATTCTTGGCCATCGCCATTCCTCTGATCATCATCACCATCGCGGGCCTGGTCTATACCCGCACTGGCAGGACGGAACAATACAAGGAAAGCTACAACCAGGCCCTGGCACAGGCAGCCCAGGCCCACGGGCAGACCGACCCCGCCGAGGTGCGTCACGCCTGGGATAGCACCCTTTATTACCTCGACCAGGCCGATACCTATCAGGTTACCCAGGACTCGCTCAGCTTGCGCCAGCAGGCGCAGGTTGCCCTCGACAACCTGGATAGCATTGTCCGCCTGGATTTCGCCCCCGCGATTGTCGGCGGCCTGGACCGCAGCGTGCAGGTCACTCGCATGGCTGCCACCAACACCGACCTGTACCTGCTCGACGCCTCCCGCGGTAGTGTGATCCGCGCCGCCCTGGGAAGCCAGGGGTACGAGGTGGATAAGGATTTCAAGTGCGGCCCGGGGCAGTATGGCACCCTCACGGTCGGAAACCTGATTGATATCGAAGCCCTGCAAATGAGCAATGATTACAATGCCCGTGTTATGGCGATCGATGGCAGCGGGACTCTACTCTACTGTGGGTTCAATATGGATCCGGAGGCTGTGCCTCTCCCCCCGCCGCCTCTCGGCTGGCAGGGAATTGCTGCTTTCTCTCTCGACATGGACGGCAAGAATCTGTACGTGCTGGATCCCTTGGGAAACACCGTTTGGGTCTACCAGGGCACTTCCGGAAAATTCAATGATTCCCCCACCATTTTCTTCGGCCAACAGGTACCCCAGAATATGGGCAGCACCATTGACCTGGCTGCCAATAATTCCGACCTGTACCTGCTCTTCCAGGATGGGCATGTCACCTCCTGCCCGGCCAGTCATTATGATGTCGTCCCTCTGCGCTGCACCGATCCTGCCACCTTTGTTGATAACCGTCCCGAACGGCAACCCGGCCCCAGCATCACCGATGCCATTTTCAACCAGATCACCTTCTCCGCTGCACCCGACCCGTTGCTTTACCTGCTCGAACCGTTGACGCGCGCAGTCTATTACTTCAGTCCACGTTCCGATTCGCTCGAGTTGCGTGGCCAATTCCGGGCTGGCGTGGAGCAGAGCAATACCCTCTTCGACGGTCCTGCCACTGCCATGACCATCAGCCCGAACCATAATGTTTTCTTCAGCATCGGCTATCAAGTGTTCTACGCCGCCAATGTGCCATAGGAGGCAGAATGACAAATCCAACCGACAAATATAAATTATCCCCCATGGAAGCGTTGTTCAGGATGTTCAAACGCCCCAAGGCCACCCTCCCCGCCCACGTGGTTCCACCCGACAATACCATTGAGCCGGTGCACATTGTCACATCCCGCGTGCTGTTGGTCATCTACAACCCGGTCATGGATCCGGTTTCAGGCATCAAGCTGTCCCAGTTCATGCACTGGCAGTCTCCGGATGACCTGGCCAATGGGTATATCCAGGATATCCTGGAGACCAGCGGTGGGATGGCGCGCTATCAGATCGTCCAGCGCGTGGAACTCAACGAGTTCCCGGTGAAAGTCGATGGGTTTCGCTA
Organism: uncultured Anaerolineales bacterium; assembly: GCA_903829085.1. Lineage (GTDB taxonomy): Bacteria > Chloroflexota > Anaerolineae > Anaerolineales > Villigracilaceae > UBA877. The sequence goes on from CAIKOL010000014.1 coordinate 9,289, forward strand.
TGACTCCCAATCCTACCAGGATGTGATGGGAGGAAGTCAGCCCGCGCATCAGCCCGACGGAGCCGATTACCAGGCCCTTCTGACCGGGCTGAACGTGTTGCCACGCATTGCCATGCGCGATATAGATGAGGTCTGGATATTTGCCTTCCCCAATGCCGGGTTCTACGAATCAAGCATGGGCGGAGCGGGCGCCTTCTGGTGCAATTCCCAGCCCATGTCCTGGAGCTCTGGTTGCACCCGCCGCTTCATCGTCATGGGTTTCTCCTATGAACGGGGTGTCGGCGAAATGCTCGAATCGTTCGGGCACCGCACCGAAAGCCTGGTCTCCAAGGTCTTCAACTGCCAGGACTTTGTGGTCTGGGCCTACGCGCCCGGGCGGGTGCCTGCCACCCTGGGCCCCAACCCCAACCTGTTCCAGCAGTTCCTCAGTTTTGACCTGATCGCCCCTGGCAAGGCCGGCGTTGGATCCATTCATTACCCCCCCAATGGCACCCATGATTACGATTGGAACAACCCCCGCATCGTCTCCAGCAACTGCTATGGCTGGTACAACTTCCCCAACTTCCAGGCGGATGTCCGCCCGGTGGGGCCTGACGAATGGGGCAATGGCGAGATCCGTGCCCACCACACCTGGTGGCTCAAGCACCTGCCCAAGGTCGCCGGGCGCACGGGTGGCGTGGCCAACAACTGGTGGCAATACATCATGGATCCCAACCTGGTCAGCGTGTAAAAACATCGGATCTGTACCCTCAAGGTATCCCAGGGAATAATAAAAAAGAGGATTTTGCGGAAGAAGCTCGCAAATCCTTTTTTTATCCTACTTTCCCGGCAGCACCAGCGGCACATCCGCAAATGGATGCGGGATCACCTGCACCTCCAGATGGTAGGCGGCTGAGATCAGCTCCGGCGTCAGCACCTGCACCGGCGTGCCCGACGCCTGGATGCTCCCCTCCACCAGCAGGGCCACGCGGTCCGCGTAGCGAGCCGCCAGGTTCAGATCATGCAGCGCCACCAGCACCGCCAGGCCGTCCTGGTGCGCCAGCGTGCTCACGGTTTCCATAAAACTGACTTGATAATGCAGGTCCAGGTTGGAAGTCGGCTCGTCCAGCAGCAGGATCGGCGTGGACTGTGCCAGGGCGCGCGCCAGCAGCACCCGCTGCTGCTCGCCGCCGGAGAGTTCCCCCACCCGCCTGCCTGACAATTCCAGCGCGTCCACTTTTTGCAGCGCCATCCGTGCGATCTCCTCGTCTTTGGCTGAGACCTGCCCCAGGAAGTTGAGATACGGTGTGCGCCCCATCAACACCGTCTCCCAGGCGGTGAAGGCGGGCGGCATGGAAACCGCCTGCGGCACCACCGCCAGGCAGCGGGCGCGCTGCATGGGAGCCAGCGACAGGAGATCGTAGGCATGACTCGAGTCGTCACTATAAATGGAGCCCGAGTCCACCGGGGTTACCCCGCTCACCGCCCGCACCAGCGTGGATTTCCCTGCCCCGTTTGGGCCGATCAGCGCCAGCACTTCCCCGGAGTGCACCTCCAGCGACACATCGCGCAGCACCCGCCGCGCCCCATGACAAACCGACAATTTCTCAATGCGTAACATGCCCTGTTCCTTAATCCCTTATCACCTGATTACCTGTTCTCTGTTCTCTGTTCTCATCTCTCTTGGTTCACTGGGAATCACCGGAGTGATGGGAGAAATAGGGGGTGTTGGGCGGGCTTTGCCCTCCCAACACCCCCATATCTTTAGGACCATCCCGGCAGCTCCCAAAGAGCCTCTCTCTTTTCTCCTCACCAATACCCCTGGTTTTTCGCTCTCCGCAGTACCCACAGGAAGAACGGTGCCCCCACCAGTGCGGTCACGATCCCCACCGGCAGTTCCTGCGGAGCCATCACCGAGCGCGCCAGAATATCCGCCAGCAGCAGCGCCCCCGCTCCGCCGATGATCGAGAGCAGCAGCAGGCGCCGGTAATCCGCCCCGAACCACAGGCGCATCACATGCGGCACGATCAGCCCGATAAAGCCGATGATGCCCGAAAACGACACCGCTGCCGCGGTCGCCAGGGAAGCCGCCAACAGGATCAGCGTCCGCCTGCGTGTCACTGGCAGCCCCATCTGTTGGGCCTGTTCGTCGCCAAATTGCAGCAGGTTCAGGGCGTGCCCGCTCAGCAGCAGGATGCCCAATCCGACCGCGAGGAACGGCAACATTGCCAGCACCGGTTGCCAGCCGGCCTGCGAAGAACCCCCGCTCAACCAGGCGATTGCCCGGTGCAGTTCACCCGTCGAACGCAGCATCAGGTAGGTCGTCAGGGCGGTGGCGAAGGAACCAAAGGCCACCCCCGCCAGGATCAGGTTCGTGGTCGGGACGGTCTTGCCCACGCGTGCTAGCGCATACACCAGGAACACGGTCAGCAGTGCCCCCAGGAAAGCCGCCACCGGCACCGCCAGCAATCCCCAGAACGAGTACGGCCATTTTATGCTCATCGCCAGCACTGCCCCCAGCCCCGCCCCCGAGGCCACCCCGATCAGGTACGGGTCAGCCAGCGGATTGCGGAACAGGCCCTGGTAGGCCGCCCCCGAGCCGCCCAGCGCCGCCCCGGTCAGCAGCACCAGCGCCGTGCGCGGCAGGCGGATGTCCGTCAGGATGATGGCAAAGGTTTTAAGCGGATCGGTGAACGTCACCCCGCCCAGCCAGCCGGTCAGAATCAGCCACAGATCCCCAGGCGTGATGGACACCGAGCCGATGGCGATGGACAACACCACCGTCACGCACAGGAAGAGCAGGGTGTACACATACGGACGAATTTTCATGCTTGCCTGATTGCCTGTTTGCCTTTACTTGAACACACCCGGATGCAGGATTCTCGCCATCGCTTCCAGCCCATCCACCAGGCGCGGGCCGGGACGGCTGACCAGGTTATCGTCGAACGGGAACACCTGTCCGTTCTGGATGGCAGCCAGCGAACTCCAGCCGGGACGCAGGGCCACCTTCTCGGGTGTTTCGCCGTAAGCTGCATCTCCCAGCAGGATGATGGTCGGGTTCGCCACCACCAGTTGTTCCAGGCTTATCTGCGCCCAGGCGCCCTGCAGTTCGTTGCCAATGTTGATGCCTCCTGCCCGTGAAATAAGCATATCCACGAACGAGCCGGGGCCGGCGGTATAGGGCTTGGTTGCGTCGGTGGCATCCAGCTCATAGTAGACGCTGGGGGCGTAGGAAAGCGGCATGATCTTCTCATCCACCACAGCCACGCGCCTCTTGAGCGACTCCACCAGCGCCGCGGCCTCGGATTCCCTGCCGGTCAGGCGCGCCACCGTCTCCAGGTTGGTGTACATTTCCTCCAGTGTGGTCGGGTTGGGCAGGAAGTAGACCGTCAACCCCAACTGCTCCAGCGAAGCCACCAGTTCGGGCGTGTTGATGCCCCCCGCCAGCACCAGGTCGGGGTGCAGCGCCACGATCGCCTCCAGGTTGAAACCGCTGTAGCCCCCGATGGTGGGCAGGCTCAGCGCCTCGGGCGGGTAATCCGAAGTCTCATCCCGCCCCACCACCTGCGTTCCCGCCCCAATGGCGAACAGGATCTCCGTGTTCGAGGGTGCCAGCGAGACTACCCGCTGCGCCGGGCCGTTGAGCGTGACCGTGCGCCCCAGGCCATCGCTCAGCGTGATGACCGGGCTGGTGGGGACTGCGCTGGCAGAAGGAACTGTGGTCGCCGATAGTTCGGTCGCCGCCGCGGTCGGGGTCGCGCTCACTGCCGGGCCGCATGCCGCCAGCAGGTACCCGGTCAATATTATAAGGAATAATCTACGCAACATTCATTCTCCTCACCCGGGCGAGCCGGGATGGTGTTATGCCAATACAAACTCCCCTGTGGTGCCACAGGGGAGGGGGAAAAGGCGATCCAATAAGCCGTTCCCACCTCCTTTCCACGAGAGAGTGTAGAACAGGACAGGGCGGGCGGCCTGGCTTGGGTAGGGACTACCCTCACAGTTGCGGGACAGCGCCGGACTTGCACCGGCTTCGCCATTGTGCCTTGCAGGCACCCTGACCGATATTCAATTGTGAAAGTATTGTATGCGCGCTCCGGTTTTTCGTCAATGAAAAACCCTATTGCCCGCTGCCCCCATAACCTGTAAAATACGATTGTCCTTCCTTCTGCCTTCTGCTTTCCGCCTTCTGCTTTCTGATCCCTGCTCCATGCCAACCACCCGCCGGCTCCCCTCGAACACGCTCGTCAATCTCACTGCCTGGCTGCCCCTGCTCTGGTTGAGCCTGGCCTTCATCGCCGGCATCCTGCTCGCCGACCGCTGGACGCTTTCGGTGCCGGTCTGGTTATATCTGGCAGGCGGGGCGCTCCTGCTCTTCATCCTGCTCTGGGTCCTTTCCGCACATCGCCTGCTCTGGAACCGGCCTGTGCTCCTTTTTTCCCCCGCCCTGCTGGCTGTTGTCTTCCTCGGCGCGGCCCGCTACCAGTCCACCATCCCCCCTTTCGACGCCCGCGCCATCGCCTGGTACAACGACCGCTCCTACCAGGTGGTGGTCACCGGCACGCTCACCGACCCACCCGATGAACGCGACACTTACACCAACCTGCGCCTGGCAGTGACCGCTGTGGATACCGGCGACCAGGCCCTGCCGGTCCACGGAATGCTGCTCGCCCGCCTCCCCCCCGGCGGCGACTGGCGCTACGGCGACGTGCTGCGCCTGCGCGGCTTCCTGGTCACCCCGCCCGAAAACGAAGACTTCTCCTACGCCGACTACCTGGCGCGCCAGGGCATTCTCGCCTATATGCCCAGTGCCTCCGCCACGCGCCTGCCCTTCACCGGCGGCAGTCCCCTCCTGCAGGGGATCTACGCCTTCAAAACCCTGGCGGTTGCCCACCTCTACCGTATCTTCCCCGACCCCGAAGCCTCGCTCCTGTCAGGCATCCTGCTCGGAGAGGATAACGGTCTGCCCGCCAGCCTCCAACAGGCTTACAAGAACACCGGCACCGCCCATATCATCGCCATATCCGGCTTCAACATCGCCATCATCGCCGGCCTGTTCGTCGCCCTCTTCAGCCGCTTGTTCGGGCGGCGCAAAGGTGCCATCGCTGCTGTCCTGGGCATCATGGCTTATACCGTGCTGGTGGGTGCCACCCCCTCGGTCGTGCGCGCGGCTCTCATGGGCGGTCTGGCCATTTTAGCCCGCCAGTTGGGACGCCGCCAGAACGGCCTGGTCACCCTCTCCGCCACTGCCGCCCTTATGGCGGTCTTCAACCCGCAGGTGCTCTGGGACGTCGGCTACCAGCTCTCCTTCGGCGCCACCCTCGGCCTGGTGCTCTACGCCACCCCTCTCCAGGATTGGCTCACCCGCCTGCTCTCCCGCCGCCTCCCGCCTGCCACCGCCCTGAAGATCTCCGCTCCACTCAGCGCCGCCATGTTCTTCACCCTGGCTGCCCAGCTTACCACCCTGCCCATCATGGCCTGGCAGTTCGGGCGCATCTCGCTCGTCTCGGTCATCGCCAACCCCCTGGTCCTGCCGGTGCAGCCGGCGGTCATGGTCCTGGCCGGGCTGGCCCTCCTGCTCAGCTTTATCTACATGCCGCTCGGACAGGTCGCCGCCTGGATCGCCTGGCCCTTCGCCGCCTATACTGACCGGGCGGTGGAGTTTTTCAACCGCTTTCCGCATGGAGTTATTATATTGGGGGACTTCTCCTTCCTGTTTATCGTAGCTTTCTATGCTCTCCTGTTGACGTTCACCTTCGCAAAGCAGCCTCTGAAAAGGAGCCTGCGCCACCTCCTGGCCCCTTCGGTGCTTCTCACCGCCCTGGGCATTTCCGTCTTCCTGGTCTGGGGCGCCCTCTTCCACGCTCCCGATGGACGCCTGCACCTGACCTTCCTCGACGTGGGCTCCGCCGATGCCATCCTGGTGCAGAGCCCCTCCGGGCGTTCCATCCTGGTGGACGGCGGCCCCAGCCCATCCAAACTTTCCAGCGCCCTGGGGGCGCGCCTACCCGCCTTCGACCGCCGCCTGGACTGGCTGGTGATCGCCTCCTCCCAGGAACAGCAGGTCGCCGCCCTGCCGCGCATCCTCGACCGCTTCCCGGTCGGGAACGTGCTCTGGTCGGGCAACCTGGACGCTTCCTGGTCCGCCGGGGAGCTGGATCGCTGGCTGGCAGACCACCTCACGCCGGTCACGCCCGCCTGTCCCGGCGCTGTGCTCGACCTGGGCGACGGCGCCACCCTCCAGGTGCGCAGCCTCTCGCCGCTGGGCGCCGTTCTGCTGGTGGAATGGCAGGGCTTCCGGGCGCTTCTGCCGGTCGGCATGAACCTGGATACCCTGCCAGAACTGGAAAACGGGAAAGATATCGGCCCGGTCACGGCCCTCCTGCTGGCTGGTTCGGGCAGCGCCGCACTCAACCCGCCCGAATGGATCAGCGCCCTGCGCCCCCAGGTGGTGCTGCTCAGCGTGGCTGCCGGCGACCCCGACGGTCTGCCCGATCCGGCTGTGCTGGACGAGCTTTCCGGCTTTACCCTGCTGCGCACCGACCGCAACGGCTGGATCGACCTCTCCACCGATGGCGCCCGTCTGTGGGTGGAGGTGGAGAAGAAGTAGAGCCGGTTGGCAACCCGCCTGTACTGGTGGTTCTTTGGGAGCTGCCGGGATGGACGTAAAGATATGGGGGTGTTGGGCGGGCAAAGCTCTCCCAACACCCCCTATTTCTCCAATCACTCCGGCGATTCCCAGAGAACCGTACTGGTAGGAGCGCAAGACCTTGCGCCTGGGTGGCGTACAAGTTCCCCTGGTGAATATGTGCTATACTACATATTATAATATATAGTACGGAGTCTGATATGCAACAAATCATTGGTGTGACTGAACTTCAGCGCAAATTCCGCTCGTTTTTTGAGGATGTGGTCAGCAAGCGCATTCCCCTGGTGCTGACGCGCGGCTCGCGCCCCGAAGCGGTGCTCATCCCCTACGAAGAATACCTGCGCTTCCAGCAAATGCAGGAAAGCGAGGTTCTGGCGCGCTTCGATAAAGTCTGGAACCGCCTTGCCCAACTGAATGCCACGGTCGGGGATGATGAACTTGCCGCCGATATCCAGGTGGCCCGGGGATGACCGGTGCGAGCAGTCATTGATACGGGTGTCCTGGTCAGCGCCTTGATTCGGCCTCAGGGAATCACTGGCGATGTATTACACGCCTTGCGTGATAGGCGCTTTATTGCCATATACACCACCGGCATCCTCGTGGAGATCATTGATGTGCTCGGAAGGCCCGCCCTGCGCACCAAGTATCATATTGAGCCCGACGACCTTGCTATCCTTATTAACCTTGTTCGCCTGCGCGGCGAATTGGTAATTCCAGAACGCAAGGTTACGGCCTGCCGCGATCCCAAGGATGACAAGTTTCTCGAGGCCGCCCTGGCTGCCAGCGCCGATTGTATCGTTTCAGGTGACCTGGACCTGCTCGACCTGGCATCCTTTGAGAACATCCCCATTCTGCGCCCGGCGGAGTTTTTAGCAAGGTTGTAACCATCATCCCGAATCTTTCATCAAGAGGAAAGCATGAACCCCAATCGAAAAGTACTCTTTACTTTTGTCTCCTTCTTCCTGGTAATAGTAACCATTGCCTGCTCTTGCAGCTCGCTCAGCCCTTCGGGCAGCAAAACGCCTTCCACCTCTTCAGGCGGCAGCACCCCGGCTGCCAATGGGCAGGCAGGGCCAACCGCTACAATTGCTTCGTCCGTTCCGGCAGCTCCAGCCAGCTCCGGGCCTCCCTATATCGAGCAGGCTTCCGCTCAAACCACTGTCCCCGCCGGGGAAAGCGCTGCGGCGGTTGCCGCCTGCCCGACGGGCAGCCTGATGCTGGGCGGCGGGTTCGCCTCCGCGCAGGGCCTCCAGGTTATCGCCAGCATGCCTGACCCCACCGGCTGGCTGGTGACCGGGCTGAACGACACTGCCGGCGCCCTTACCCTGACCGCCTATGCCTCCTGTCTGCACAACGCAGACGGGACAATCCAGGTGGTATCTGCCCAGGTGCCTGTCAGCGGTGCCCCCATCGCCCGCTGCCCGGCTGGTGAGATCGTCACCGGTGGAGGCTATGCCGATGGTACCGGCAGCCTGGAAGTCTATATCAGTACCCCCCTCGGGGATTCGAACACCCCCGGTAACGCCTGGTCTGTGATGGCGCATCCCGATCAAAATGCCGACGAGCCCATCACAGTCTATGCCGTCTGCCTGTCGGGCAGCAGCCTGACCAGCACGCTGATCCGGGACGATAAAGTCACGTATGGCAGCGGTGCGGATGCGTTGAACTTCACCATGACCTGCCCGTCCGGAGCCGTTATGGCCTCAGGCGGCTATGAAGGCACGGGTGCCTATATCAGCCGGGTCAATTCCACGGATACGACAATCTGGGAAGTGCAGGTGCAGGGCAAGATCTATTTCGATGGCAGCCTGGATCACGCCGTGTGCCTCAACCTTCCGTAGAGACGTTGCACGCAACGTCTCTGTTGCTCATTGCCAGCCCGCCGCCAGTATTTGACAGGAGAACTGCATGCCTATCCAGGTAATTACTAAAATAGCGACATCCCTGTTGTTGGCCCTGGTATTATTGCCGCTCTCAGCCTGTAGCCCCATCCAGGCCGCTCCAACCAAACAGCCCGTTGAACCTGCCCCGGTTGTTCCAGTATCTACTGCAATCCAGGCAACACCTTCTGCAGAATCCTCCCCGTCCGCCCCCCAGCCGCTGGTCTGGTACGATTTTGAAGGCAATTTCCTGGCCTCCGGCATTGTTCAAGACCGTTCGGGCAACGGCTATGATGCCCAGGTCACGAGGACGGTGGCCACCACCCGGGGCATTTCCGGTCTGCAGGCCATCGCCTTTTCCGGGAACGGCTACATCCAAGCGCAGAGCAACCCGGTGGCTGGCAGGAATGAGCTTTCCTTCTCACTGTGGTTCAATACCGGGCAGCCGCAAGCCAGCCAGAAACTTGCCAGCGGCGCCTGGCAGGAAGAAGGCACTGGCTCCGGCTGGGTTCTGGCGACGGACTTGCCCAGGTTCTGGGGCCCGGACGGCCACAGCCTGGATCTGCCTGATCTCGGCAATGCCGAAAACAGCCTGACTGCCAATGCCTGGGTGAACCAGGTGGTCACCTACGGTGGCGGCCATCTCCGTGAATACAGGGATGGCACGCTGGTGAACGATTGGCCTACCACCGATGCCGTTCTGGGGGATGGCAACAACCTGGTGGTAGGCGGCTGGCCGGACGGGCTTTCCTATTTCGACGGGGCCATCGATGATTTCAAGATCTATGCCCTGGCCCTCAGCCCGGAGCAGGTCTGGGAGCTCTACTCGCAGACGGTCATGGCCAGCCATCAGCTCCTGCCGGTGCCGCCGGCGGGAAGCATGTTCTTTCCATCGGAATGTCTCACCCGCCAACCGGGCATTGACTATTGGCGCTATGAATGGCTGGGGGTCAAGGGGCTGGGCGGATGCAGTTATATTGCGCCCTCTCCCGATGGGCAAACGCTGGCGTATGCCGCCCTGGCCTGCATCACCGCCGTGGATTGCGGCGAAGTGGTGCGCCTGCTCCAGGCCGGGTCCCGGCAGCCGCGCCCGGCCTTGTTCATCGACAACCGGGAGAAACAATGGGTGGGGGCTTTGGACTGGAGCGCCAGCGGGGAATTGGTGGTGGTGCTGGACGACATCAACCAGCCGGTTGGAACGGAGGTGATCACCCTGCCTGCCGATCCGGGCCAGGAGGCGCTGGTGCAGGCGAAGGTTTTTGGAGGGCTGGCCGGGTGGAACGCCTCGCGCAGCGCCTTTGTCACCTACTGGGGGGCCGGGCCGGGCGGCTGTGGCAGCCTGGTCAGCGGGTATGATTTCACCACCGGGCAGATCTTCCCGGATATCGCCCTCAGCCTGGGTCTGGACCCTTATGACCTGATCGTCCAGTCCGGCAGTTACACCCACCCCTCCAACTGGTGGGCTGGAGAGGATCGCATCCCCCTGCTGATCACTCCCCTGGAATTCGATGAGCAGAGGCAGGATTACAAATACATGCCCACTCTGGCAGGCATGATCACCCTCACCGCCTCCGGCCCCGTGTACGCCACGCTTGCCAGCAGCGCGTCCGAGGATTTCAGCTTTGTGCAGACTGCGGAAGGGTACGCGCTGAGCTCAAAACCCTACGAAATTAGATATTGTTTTGATCAATGATCGACCATCGCAACGTCTCCACCCAGGCTGGCTGTCATCACGGCTCTTTGGAAGCTGCCAGGATTGGGGTAGAGATATGGGGGTAGTGGGCGCAAGGGAGTGGCATACTCCCGGCAAGGTACCGGGACGATGTGCGACTTGTCCCCTCCGCTTCTCTCCGGGGATGCTACGCGAAGGCAGCCACTCCGAAGGCCAATGCCTTCGGAGTGGCATACTGCGACTTGAGGTCGCAGTATGCCAAAAATCGACGCGAGGACGTACTGGTATGACTAAAACGAAACAAATAAATTGTCGTGTGCAGAGACCATGTTAATATATGAAAGGACTGCTCAATAAAAAATGGGGTTTTTAGGAAAAAGTATTCGTTTTTGGGGGGAGTACCGTGAAACAAAGCCTAAATTTGTTTCACGGTACTAAGACCTGACAGGTTTTACCGAATCCTTCGTTGATCGAGAGCCTGTGCGTCAAAGACGCTTTGATGAGCATGCCTCTGTGTAAACCTGTCAGGTCTTGGACTCCGGTCGTTCCAACCCCCAGCTGTCCTACCGCTGCGCTGCGCTCCGGGTACAAGTGTCCCCAAAATCCTGTAAGGGATTCAGGACAATGTGATCCTCATTTGGGGGAGGTGCCCCATAGGGCGGAGGGGGTAGATGGACCGCTGGAATGAAGCGGGCCGGCTCATTGAGCGTCGTCATGCGTTCCTACAAATCGGCCGTCACCAGGTTGGCAGGCCTGAACGGTTTCAAGGAATTTGCATGGCAGGCACGCTTTTACGAGGCCATCATTCGAGACGAAAAAGCCTGCAATAAGATCCGCCGGTATATTCTTGATAATCCTGGTAAATGGGAATTGGATGGGAACGATCCGGCCAACCTCAGCATGTGACCTCGTGACAGGTGCGCGCCGCCGAATCCTGTGTTCCCCGCCGTTACGCTTGCGCCCGGGTTGCGATCACAGCAAACTCATCCAGCCCCGCATCGAAGGGCTTGCCGGCCACATCCGAGAAAACCTCGGCCACTGCCAGGCCCGCCTGGCTGAACTCCCTGGTCAGGCTCTCCACCGAAAAATATTGAAACCAGTTATAGATGGTCTTCGTTGTGCTGCGTCCCACGATGGTGTATTTATCCAGCGTCACCTTCTCTTCTCCATACTTGAAGGTGTTGAGAAAACCGTAATAGGGTTCGGGCGACCAAAAACCGTTCAGGAGGTTCAGCTCACAACGGGAGGTTTCGCTGAACTGCTCGAAGTCAGCCAGGGAGTGGACATCCAGCACGATCCGCCCGCCCGGTTTCAAAAGGGAACGGAATTTCCCCAGCATGATCGCCCTTTGAGCAGGGCTCAGCGCACAGAGATCACAAAAGATCATCAGGACCACATCAAACCTGTCCTGCGTGACGAAGTCAAGATAGTCCTGGTTCACGTAGTTGATCTCGAGACCCATGGTTCGGGCTTGATCCCTGGCATACGCAATCGACCTGGCCGAGAAGTCGATCCCCGTCACCTCCGCTCCGGTTTTTGCCAGGCGGGAAGTGTATAACCCGGGACCGCAGCCAAAATCGACCACACTGACCCCGCTGGTAATGCCAAGATGACCGATTAGCCAATCTGCGGATCGATCGATGAAAGCCGTCTTCCTTGAAGAAAGATCAACATTTTCATCCAGGTGGAATGCAAGCATTTGGGCGGAGGTGTATTCGTCTGTCCAAAGTTCACTCGCCGTGTAGAACTCAAATGGCCTAGGGCGCGCATGGATCCGTTCGAGATCCGCAAACAACGATTGCCTCAATTTTCCAGTTTGCATAAAGAGAAAGCCCTCACCACGAAGGTCACGAAGAAACACCCAGGGAAGAAGAAACGGTGCTTCCGTCGTGCACCTTCGTGTCCATTGTGGTAAATAGCGTTAACCTACTGCTCCTTGCATAGATGTTTAAACTGAATTTGCCGCAAAGCAAGGAGGAAACAACGATTTTGGTATAGATATTTGCGCAGTACCCTGTAACAATGTCGAGTTGGTCGCCGGACGGAATGGCTTTGTGAAGCTTATCGTACCCGCAGGGTATCCCGGGGCACAGAGTTGGGATAATGGACAGCCCCACCCGTCTGATGTGCGCGATGTTAGGTGGCATTCTTATTACTCACGAACCCATTTATAACGAGCATAAATATATTCTACCCATGCTTTGATTTCGGGAAATTGTGCTTCGGATATATTACCAAAAAGTTTCTCTGTGCCAACACTGATAAACCTTCCTTCAGTGTTTACCAGTTTTTTCCAAATCTTATAGCAGATTCACCAAGTTTTCCCAACTCTTGAGATATGACTTTACAAAAATCGCTATTATATGCCGGCGCTATGTGTAACACACTGACAACATCTGCGCCCATTTCATGTGCCTTTTCCATCTGAATACCAGTTCAACACTCGTAAGGCGCGCAGCGTGTTCCACCGGCTCGGTTGGCCCTCATCCTCGTCCATCTCGACCGGCATCACGCCGGGATACCGGGCCTCGAGCAGCCACCGCCCATCGCCATCGCGCTTGGACACGACCAGGTCGATCGCCTCAGCCACGCGCTCGTCGGGTACGACGCCGGCGCAGCGCAGGTACTCGAGACCCCGTAGCACATCATAGTGCCACCATGTCGGGAAGGCGAAGCGGCTCCACGCTGAACCGCTCTTGCGATCTTGCTCGATCACCTCGCCGCTCGACCTGCGGCGGAAGAGGCGGCGTTCAAGGAGGTACTCCTGCCCGCGGAAACGAGCCGCGCTTACTTCCGGGCTGTTCCCAATGTGCAACTCGTGCTCAAGCAGGGCTTCCAAAACGCATATCGTGGTGTTGAACGAAGACCGCCTCGAGCCGTTCTCGGCCTCGCAGTTCCAGCCACCGTCAGGCAATTGCTCGGCAAGTAGCCGGTCGACGATGCCTTGGACGTCCTGACCAAAGTATATGCCGACCGCACCCACTTGTCCATTGATACAGGGCTCCACCTCACCGGCAAAGAAAGGATTGCCATCACACTCCTGCGGGCCGCAACCCTTCCAGGTCACACCGTCACGGACGAGCCCCACCGCGCCACGTGCCTGGTCGCTCGCCGGATCGAGACCCAGGTCCCGCAGCAGCATCAGGACGTGCATCGTAGAATTCCATCCATGGTTCCACGCCGCGCCGCCCCACTGCCCGTCGGCATCCTGGAGAGCCAGTAGCCGCGCCCCCACACCCTCGGTGGCAACCCGCGCCCGCTCGGCCGCCACCTCCTCCGCCGGCGCACCGGTCAAGTCCCGCATCACTTGCCAGCGGATCGAAGGGTCAGAATCAAGCAACCACCTTATGACCGATCTCTTTGGCTTCGGGACTTGCCGTTTGGGTAAATTGGTCGCCATCTATTGATCCTTTCCTTACTTTGGTTATAAGACGTTATTGGTGTCACTAACGCATTGGCTGTGCAAAGCACATGCTACCCGTAAGGTATCCCGCAGCGCAGTGAAGTGCCGCCGGTGTTGGGCCAGCTTTTGTTATCCCACTGGCTTTTTACAGTGTCATCGAGACCTTTGCTTGAGTCTGTGACGGACATACAGAATTCCACCAGCTATCAGCATGTAGAAACAGATCGACAGGCCATCCAGAAGATAATCATTCCAATACGGGTTGACGATCACTCCCGCTTGAATCAATAACCAGATAGTCCAAATCCCCCATGGGACATGAACCAACCACGCAGTAACCATACCTGGGTTAAAAAACCGTTTGCCAACTATTCCAAGAACAAGATGGATCACAGCCTGGAAGATGAAGAAATAGGGTATCCAGGCCGCCTGAGTCACGTCAGCCACTGCATTAAGGCTGGCGAGTGGAAAAAAGAACCAGACAGCCATGTTGATCCAAAATATAGCGGTCGAGTCAACGAGTCCAGTTTCAGGATCCATCTTATAAATATTCTGGTTCATAAATTGGGCAAATCCACCTGGGAAAATATATTCATCAATCTCGTGGAGCATATAGAGCGGAGTGGACATAAGCAAGGCGAACAAGATCGTACTTTTGGGTAGAACAATTACGACCAGATAGATTGTCAAAAAAATACTAACGATCACACCGGTCTTTTGCCAATTTTCCTTGAACCAGAAGAAATATCCTTTGAGAGTCATAGTTGTTTCCTATTTCATGAATCTGAGCGCATTTTGATGGAAACGGGGTATAAGTGAGGCCCAACGGCAGGGCTCATCGGCGGGGTGGAACACGCGAGACTCCACTGTCATTATTGCACATTTCTGGCAAATCGTGCCTGCGCGCCTGGGGTGCAGCCCAGTCCGGTGGAGCAGGGGTTGGGCGGCTTGTTGAGTACAAACTACCCCAAAAGCCGCTTGCGAACGGCAGCCAGGTCAGCCTGGCTTGCCCCGCCCTGCCTGTTTGCCTGTTCTCTTCCCTTTTTCCTCATTGACAAACCAGAACATTAGTTCTATCATAAAGGTGCACTAACCGAAGGGGCACCAAGCCCCTATCGGTAGCCCCGACAACATGAGTTGTCGGGGTCATTCCCTGCCGTGTCATCCCGGTGCTCTGCCGGGGCGGAGTTCCGGCGTGTTTATGCCAGAAACAGGCTCGTAAACCGCCTCAAAACCCATTTGCCGGCTGCCGGCTTTATCCGGCAGATCACCCCCAAAGAAACCCTGGCAGATCCTTGTCTATGGAATGACTCTCGGCTCAAATGTGCTCATTGGCTGGGTTTGGATGATCTGCTCGACTTCTTCCCATCCCTCCAACAAAGCATAATTGTAGCGTGCTGGAAGAGCGAACACATAACCGCGGTTGCGACCCAGCTCAAGCGGACCGACCGGAGCTGCGCCTATGTGCCACTCGTCTTGCTGAAGCTGATCCCATTGCTCAAGGGTAAATACCATGATCGGGATATCCTGGCGAGGTTGCTGAGCTGTCGATTTTGGATGGACAATCGATAGCAGCAGACCCCGCTCCACAACTTCATCCCCCAGGTCGCCGCTTTTCAAACCTTCCCACTCGCTTTTCTGAACGGAATAACCCTCCCAGCTTGAAGGTAATGAGAAGGAAAAACCAACATCGGAATTGCGGTACTCGATCAGCGCCTCGGTTGGAGCTGTGGAAGTGACCGTCGGCGCAGCGGATGGAAACCAATCAGGGTACTGACCACACCCAACCAGCAGGCTTGACCAAAGGAGCAGGATTAATAGGGAATAGAGAATGGTTCTTTTAGGATGCATGTCGCTTATGCTTCAATCTCAAGCTGCCATAGGCTCTTTCGGCGGCATGAGTCGCCGAAGACTCCTTCTCATTAGCGCGCCATTTCTGGAAAAGCACTCCTGGTTCGAGCAGCGGAACTGCTGCCTGCACCGAGCGCAGCGAAGTGTCCGCTAGCCGATGTTGGGCCGCTTTACCGTTAATGATCTAGTCTCTTGCTTGTATCTCCATGATTCGCCAGCAAGTAATCGCTACGGATGGTCATAGATGTAGAAGATGAAATCCTGAGACGTTGTCTTGACTCCGAGATCGTGTATGAGTCTAAGAAGTTGTGCGCGATGATCTGTGCCGTGATTAACTACATGGAGAAGAACTTGCCACACGATGAGGCCTTTGTCTTCTTCTGGTTCTTCTATTGGCTTATCGGACAACATTTCGTCCCGCAGTTGCGCGAGATAATCGCGCATACTTTGCTCAACGCGGTCCCATTTTGTGCGAATTTCTTTTCGATCGTCAAGGCTAGCGGCAGGAAACGGTTCTGAGGGTTGGATGCCGCGCAGTTCGTTGAACCACAATTCATCGACATCTACCAGATGAATGATCTGATCCCGAACAGACCCATGAGAGTAAGCTACATTTCGGGTGAACTGCTCAGGTGACAGGGGCGTGACGCAATTGTCCCATAACCTGCGGTTTTCAGTGAAATGATAATCATAGAGATATCGAAAGGCGTCGGCGTTCATGTCGCAACTTACTCCTTCCCATGCTCGTAGCAACCCAACGGATTGGCTTCGCGAAGCACCCGAAGGGGGCAGCGGCAGCAGCGGGACTGGCGAGACTCTTACTCAATTATCGCGCCATTTCTGGAAAACCATGCTCGTTTCGAGCGGCAGCAGAGGGCCGCTAGTGGAACACCACCCCCTGCAAACTACCCCAACAGCCGCTTGCGAACGGCAGCCAGGTCAGCCTGGCTGGCCCCGCCCTGGCGGAGATAACTGTCGATGTCCAGCCCGTCCAGCGCGCCGAGCAAAGCCTCCCGGATGGAAGAATGCTCGCGCCTCAACAGCTCATCCCGCCCGGGATCGGGGCTTAACTCGTAATCCGCAATGATCTCCTGCGGCGTAACTCCGGCCAGGGCCAGCAGTAACAGGGAGATGATGCCCGTACGGTCATTACCGCGGATGCAGTGGAACAGGACACCCCCCGGCCGGGCGCGCGCGATGGCAGAGAGGACGGCCGCGTGGCGCTGCGGCCAGCGCTGAAGCGCATCCCGGTAATAGAGCGGCGTGCTCCACAGGTCGGAGGCAGCCCACTTTTCCAGGAATTCCTGGTCGGTGATGTCTTCTATTGCCACCTGCAGCGTTACGAGATCGGGGTAAGGCGGTGTGAAATCCAGCTCAGGTTCGGTCATACCGTGCGTACGCAGCGTGATGATCGTGCGGATGCCGTAGGCATACAGCGACGACCAGCCCGACCCGGTCAACCTGGCGGGAGTATCCGAGCGGACAACGGCTTTCCAAAGCGTCGTGCGCTCGTCGCCGGTCTGCAGGCCGCCCAGATCGCGCACATTGCTACAACCCTCCCAAGAAAGAACCCGTTCATTCATGGAGCTGTGTCTCCCTGACAACGTACTGGTATCATTATGCAGGTATCATCTCAATAATTTGGGGGTGTGTTTCGTAAAGTATAGCCTTATAGGCGGAAACGCACAAATCCCCGCTGATGACATTTTACGGCTTTCTCAAAGTAAATGAAATCCTGCTTGTACAACCCATCAGGGCTTTCTTAAAGTCTGAAAGCCTTGCCCCGTGACTTCGTTTGACAAGCTTTGTCAAGCTTGCCTCCCACCTTTCAGGCGGGAAAGAGGAAGAA
>CAIKOL010000015.1 GCA_903829085.1 uncultured Anaerolineales bacterium
CAAAAACCTTAACTTGTAAGTGATGCGCTAAGTCTAATAAACTTCTATGTGGCCACAGCAATTCCCGTTTTGGATTTTCGTAAGAGTGATCGTAAATTCGGATATACTGTTTGCCAATCGCTGTGGTGAACAGAGTCTTGTCAGCCTGGCCCCTCGGTAAATGCCGGGCAACGCTTTGATATCTGGATAATTTTCAAAAGGTGGTAAACACTGAGTATACGGACGAAATTATCAGCCAGTAGGCTTTTCAAGCTGGTTTATGCTGGACTGGAAAAGATTAAAGATCTCCGCGCGGACAACCAAAAGGTATCTCTGGCCGATGCCGCGATGTCCGCTTTTGCGGTTTTTTCGCTCAAGGATCCTTCCTTGCTGGCCTTTGATGAGCGTCGAGCAACCGATGGGAACTTGAAGCGTATCTATCAGATCCAAACGATCCCGTGTGACACCCAGATGCGGACAATTCTGGATGAAGTTGAGCCGGACGAAATTCGGCCACGTTTCAAGGAGGTTTTTGAAGAACTCCAGCGTGGTCAGGTCATCCAGAAGCTGGTCTTTCTGGAAGGCTGCTACCTGCTGAGTTTGGATGGGACGGGTTACTTTTCATCCTATCGAGTGCATTGTGCATCTTGCTTGGAGAAGAAGAGCAGCAAGACGGGCGAAACCCGCTATGCACATCAACTCTTGGGTGGTGCGATCGTCCATCCGGATTTTGCGGAAGTCATCCCGTTTGCACCGGAAGCGATCATCAAACAGGATGGGCAGACCAAGAATGACTGCGAACGCAATGCCGCGAAGCGTTTTCTGGAGAAATTACGCCAAGACCATCCCCACTTGCCCCTGATTGTCATCGAAGATGCGCTCAGTTCCAATGCGCCGCACATTGCAGAGTTGCGCAAACACAATTTGCACTTCATTCTGGGGGTCAAAGAAGGCGACCATAAGTTTCTCTTTACCACGGTGGCCCAGGCGACCCAAGCTGGGCAGACGATCGAATTCGAATGTGAAAACGCAGGGGTGTTGCATCGGTTCCGGTTCATCAACCAGCTGGCCTTGAATGAATCTAATCCGGATGAACTGGTCAATTTTGTCGAGTATTGGGAAATCAAGGCGGGGGAAACGCAGCATTTCAGTTGGGTGACGGACTTGACCGTGACCCTGGAGAACGTTTTTCAGATCATGCGTGGGGGTCGGGCACGTTGGAAAATCGAGAATGAGACCTTCAACACCCTCAAAAACCAGGGTTATCATTTCGAGCACAATTTTGGACATGGGGAAAAGAACCTCTCGGTTGTATTTGCCTCGCTAATGATGTTAGCCTTTCTGGTGGATCAGGCCCAACAACTGGCCTGTGACTTATTCCAAGGCGTTTTGAAAAAAGAAGGCAGCCGCCGCCGTTTGTGGGAACATCTGCGCGCCTTGTTCTATAGCTTTGAATTCGCCTGCATGGAGGACATTTTTCGAGCTTTGTTGTATGGCTTTCGCGCACAGATCGTCATCCTGGGTCCGCCATGAGATCTAATTTGCCCAGGCTTTCCCAAAGTTCAACCCGGAGCACGCCTCCACTGGTACAACCTGTTTTCCGAAACCGGGTTCCGATTAACGTGCCTGTGACGG
>CAIKOL010000016.1 GCA_903829085.1 uncultured Anaerolineales bacterium
AACGGGCGCACCCTTTCAGCGCTCGTCCAGGTTCCAGCCTTGACCAACGAAGTGGGAGTATATGCATTCTCGGATGCGGGCATTGCGGTTGTCAATACGTTTTCACGGTACGGGGACCTGCTAGCGGGAGTGCAATATTTTGTCGGGCGGGAAAACCCGACGGTGGATACACTGGCCTGCCTGGAAGCTGGCTACCTGGATGATAATGGTCAACCGGTTAACAACCCCTTTTACAATTACCCTGCCAGTTACACTTCGGCGTCGATCAATTTGAATTACGCCAACGCCCGCTGGGAGGCGACTTATGTTGATCCACACACGGGCGCAGTGGGTCATGCCTATCTGGACCTGGACGGTGACAGTTTGGTTGGAGCCAATGACTATATCCTGAGCTGGCGCGTCCCGGTGCTATTCGGGAAACGATATTATTCGGTGGCGCTGACCCAGGCCCTGCTGGATAATGGTGCGCTCTCGCTTTTAAACTGGCCAGCCGACCTGGCCACACCGGAGGAAGCAGCCCGAGACTGGCCGGCGCGTGAAAGCCCGGCCCGCTATGTTGACCTGCGGACCAGCATGCCGGATCTGAAGGTAATGCTGGTGTTTGCACAGGTTGACCATGTGCAAGTAGTGCAGGATAAGCCAGCCATTCACCAGGCTTTCCAGGGTTTCCGTTTCGAAGCCGGCCTGTGGGTGCGGTTGAACCCGGACCGGGCTTATGTTGAGTCTTTGATACCGTCCGCCGGGAATGACTTCCCGGATAACCCGGCCAATACCCAGCCGGATGACTGGATGAAAATTGGAACGTACGCGTACCCGGGGCAGGGGACGGAAGCGTACCTGGTGCCGTTGGCGGCCGTAGCCGAGATGGCTGACCGCACCCATTTTGGACGCTGGGATGAAAACCTTGGACAGACGCTGTATATATATTTTCCCCCGACCCCGCAACCGTAACAAATATCCATCCGATATTTCGAGGAGTTTGCATTTTGAGTGTGTGCAGCTTCGCTGCACACACTCAAAATGCGGTTCTTCAATAATTTTCGGATAGGTTCTACTGCTTCTTGCATAAATAACTGAATTGAAAATGCCATAAAGCAGTGGAATATAGCCGGCATAAGTTCAATTATTTACGCAGTACTCTGTAATTTGTATCGTCTCAATAATCAGGTCTCTTTGGGAGGCGCCGGGATTGGGGTAAAGAAATAGGGGTAGGGTTCGTGCAAGCGCTGGAGCCGCACAAACCCCTTAACCCGGTTTGTTGAGAGGTTAAAGGAATTTCTATTTCCAGCCAAACTCCTCAAAGGGAAGCCCGGCTCGAAAATTCGCGAGCGCCTGCCGGACGTAAGGGACAGTATTTACCGGCAGGTCTTCGATGCCGACCCAGCGCAGTTCGTCGCACTTTTCCGGTTCGGCGTTGAACGGTTCGCCTTTCCAACTTCGAACGTGCATGAAAAAATCCACCCGCTCGTCGCCTTCATGACGGTGGAACACCCCGGCAAAGAACATCTCCGCCGGGTTGAGCTCCACACCAACCTCTTCGCGAGCTTCCCGCACTCCAGCCATGCGAACCGTTTCTTCCCCATCCAGGTGTCCGGCGGGCACGCTGTAATGCCCATCCATGTAACCGGTCTGGAAGCGCCGCAGCAGCAGGATCTGGTCGTCGCGAAACAGGAAGAGGTGGACGGTAACGGGAAATTTTGCCCGCATGGATTACCTGGTTCTTCCACCAGCATATTTCTGGCGCAGGTTCCGGTTGGGAGCGGAGTGCGGGGTTTTGGGGCTGACAGCCGGTGTGTGGCGTGAGCCGCGGGTTCCCGAGGCGGGACGTTCCGGAGCCGGAACGGTGTAGTTGAATCCGTCCAGGGTCTGTTGAGGCAGGGGCTTGCCCATAATCTTTTCGAGGGAACGCACCATATCCCTATCCTCCGGAGTGAACAGGGTAAAGGCGTCACCGGTATGCTCAGCGCGGCCGGTGCGCCCGATGCGGTGGATGTAATCATCCGCAGTGGCGGGCATATCATAATTGATGACGTGCGAGATGCCTTCCACGTCCAGGCCGCGGGCAGCGATGTCGGTGGCAACCATCACCTGGAAATGACCACTCTTGAAGCCGGCCAAAGCCGACTGGCGCTGGCCCTGCGAGCGGTCGCTGTGCAGGCTGGTGGCGCGGAACCCGGCCAGCCCGATCTGGTGGGAAAGTTTCTCGGCGCGATGCTTGGTGCGGGTGAAGATGAGCACAGAGTTGGTGTCGGTGCGCTTGAGAAGGGCCAGCAGCAGGGAGGTCTTCAAATGCTGCGGCACAGGATAAAGAGCGTGGGTCACGGTATGCGCTGGGCGGCTGAGACCCACAGCGATCCGTTGCGGGTCATGCAACGTCTGGGTGGCCAGACCTTCGATCTCCGCCGGGAAAGTGGCCGAGAAGAGCATGGTCTGGCGTTTGGAAGGGATCTGTTTGAGGATGCGCTTCACGTCAGGCAGGAAGCCCATATCGAGCATGCGGTCGGCTTCGTCGAGCACCAGGATTTCCACACCCTGGAGCCTGGCATTACCCTGGTTAAGATGATCGAGCAGACGACCGGGACAAGCGACCAGGATCTCAACCCCGTCACGCAGGGCGCGCACCTGGGGTGCAGGACCCACGCCTCCATAAATGGTAGCGCTGCGGATATTGGTACCGATGCCCAGGTCCCGGATGGATTCGTGGATCTGTTCGGCAAGTTCGCGGGTGGGGGTGACGATCAGGGCGCGGGTGCGGTTGCGCGGACCGGTCAACAGTTTCTGTAATATGGGAAGGACGAATACGGCTGTTTTTCCAGTGCCGGTTTGGGCAGTGGCGATCAGGTCTTTGCCTGCCAGGGCGGCAGGTAAAGCGGCAGCCTGGATGGGCGTAGCCTGGGTATAGCCGAGACGGTTGATCCCCGCCTGCAGGCGCGAATCAAGGTTGAATTGGTTAAAGTTCACTATATTCCTTTTCTTCAGAAGTCCGGGGGTGTTGGGAAATTCGAGGGTACTCAAACAAACAACAGCAGCGACTGCTGAACTAATGCGATTATTAAACAATAGGGTAACCGAGGATGGCAGGACTGTCAAGGTGGAGCAAGAAAGGATGAATCAGATGGAAGAGGGCAAAGAACAGAGAACAGAAAATCAGGTGATCCGGTGAGCTATGGGTTGAAGGTCATTTTCCAATCCAATGTACCTGACCAGTTGTAGGCGGTGGTTGAGTCACAGGGTATATAACCAATGTCGGAGTTATCAGCCTGGCAGGTGTCGGTCCATGCAGCCGTGCCATTTGCACTGACCGTACCATCTGCTGCAGTAGAAATGGGGCTGCTGCCCTGGATCGCAATCGTCCTGGTAGTGATGTGCCCGGATGAAGGATCTTCGATCTTTATCCACATGTTCATGGTCCAGGTAATTAATCCGGTTTGGGGATCCCATTGCCCGGCTGTGGTTCCACCCCAGGTATAGGTCTTGGAATACAGCGTGAATCCTCCCGTGCAATCACCCTTGAAGGACCCATCGGGTGAAATGGTCAAGGGAGGAATGGAAGCGCCTCCCGAGATGTCACCAGTGAAACACCAGAAGGGGGGAGCACCTTTCCCGGGAGCAGTCTGGTTGGAAGGGGGCGGGGTGGTGAGATAGTAAAGGGTGGCGGTTTTGAATTGTTCCGGTAATGGCTGACCTTCAGATTGTCCTGAACCAGAACCTGATGTTACCGTAAAATCAGCACTCCAGGCGTATTGATCGGAGGTACCCAGCGTGCAAATCAGCGAATGCTTGCCGGCCACGGTGTAGGTGAAAGCGAAATCATAGCTGAAGGAAAAGGTGTCAATATCGCCGCTGCTCATGTTCTCTTGCCTGAACGCATCCACAGTGCCGACTCGATTACCATTTTCATCATCCACGGGAATGTAACACCATAAGGTAGAGCCTTTATGCGCCTCCCCTTTCACTGAGGCGGTAAAGGAGCCTGAGCCACTTTGCGGATCCACTGTGACCGAGGTAACCCCTGCCAATTGGCCGGGCGTAAAGAGATTACAAGACAGACTGACACAGATCAAGAAAACCAGGAACCAAAAAAGAAGAGGTTGTTTCATGGTGTGAATTCTCCTTACTACGCCCAATCTTATTCCATCACAGTTCATGGTTTTGATTGTTTGGCTTTAAGTGGTTTCGCCCCGCGGAACCCGGAGGAGCCTGCCAGCAGCAATCCCAAGCCACCGATCAGCATATCACGCGCGCGCATGACCAGGGTGAGACTCAGGGCGATGGCAGCCGAGAAGCCGAACCTGCCAAGGGTCAAGACCTGGCTGGCCTCCAGCGCGCCAAGTCCACCGGGGAGCGGCATTACGAGGGAAATCCAGCCCATCATCCAGCCAGCAGTCATTTTCCAGAAGGTGAGGTGGATATTGAGAAAGGATGTCATCAGGGCGTAATCCAGGAGCATCCCAGACCCGGCCAATACGGAAAAACCGATGGCAGCCAGCAGGCGGCGGGGGTGGCGCTGGCAAAACCTGCCGGCCAGTTGTTCGGCGACGCGTAAGAATCGGACCGGCTTGGAATTCTTCCTGATAAATGGGATGCGGCGCACCAGTCCGCTCAATGGGTAATGGCGGTTATACAGAAGAATTATATGAAGCGGAGGCCAAAAAACAAGGAATGCCAGCAGGACCAGGTCTCCTGAAAACTGCCAGCCGGTCTCTGCCAGGACACCGACCCGCAGAATGGCGGTCAAGCCGACTGCCAGCATGAAGAAATCGACCAGGAATTCGAGCAATTTATCCATCAGGACGGTGGCGGTTGCATGAGTGTAGGTGAGGCCATATCTTCTTTGCAGGGCCAATACCTGCAGTGGTTCGCCGCCAACCTGCGGTCCCAGGGTGAAGTAGCTGACCCCGAACACCGATATGCGTACACCCAGGAGCGGGAAAAAAGGCACGTGTTTGCTTTCCGCCTGTATGATGGTCCACCAGCGCAAGGTGGCAACGACATAGAAGAGCGCATTGAGGCTCAAAATGACCGCGACCTGCCACAAGTGCAATTGACGGATCGCGACCCAGATCTCAGCCAGGGGAGCTTTGCGGAGCGCCCACCAGAGCAGCAGGATCAAGATAACGAGCACGGCTCCCCGAAAGAGCCATTGTCTGACAGTCTTGCTCATGAGGTGGAAATCCTTTTGTATTTGAAGCCTATCCTGAAATCAGACACAGAAATTGCAAGGTGATAAAAAAGTATCTCCTCAATAAGTGGGGGAGGATTGGGGGTGTGCGTGCGACTACGCCGCACGCACACCCCCCGCATCCAGTTTATTGAGAAGTTGCAAAAAAAGACCAAACGCCTGATTGGGTGCATTCCGCCAGGCTGAGGAAATTCCGACAGACCCTAAATCGTGGCATAAAGGCAGGTATAGGAACGGCTTCCATCTTTGGGAACAGGACTGCGCGTTCCTGGTTTGCGTATAGCCACTAATCCCAATAAGAACAACAGGTAGCCAGTCATCAGGTATTGACAGGCCCGGCAATCATTCCGGCAAAATCCGGTAATAAATTTCAGGCGATTTGCGGTCCACGACCCGCTCGGCAGCCAGGGCAAGACGCAGGAGCGTGGGTTCCTGCCATGGGCGGCCCATGGCTTGCATCCCCAGGGGGAGCTTGTCAGCGTTGTAGCCGACCGGGAAGGAAATGGCGGGCAACCCGGTCAGGTTGCCTGGTGTGGCAAAACGGATAATCTCGACCAGGGTGGAGAGGTCCGATTCGCCTTCCGGCAAGGCAGCCTTTGGAATGATGGGCGCCGGCAAGGCAGTGGCGGGGGTGAGAACCACATCCACTTGTTCAAAAACGCGGGAAAAATTGGCAATCAAGCGAGTACGCACCCGCTGAGATTGAACATAATCCATGGTAGTGAAGGCACGCGCCAGTGCAAGGTTCATGCGCACATCCGCACCATGCTGCTGGTGATGTTTTGCATAGGTATGGTCCAGCGCTTGCGCCATCTCGCCGCCGATCGTGATGATATGCGCAATGCGGGCAGCTTCCAGATCAGGAATAACAACATCATGGATTACTGCACCCATGCTCTCGAACCTGTGCAGCATGGTTTCGCAGGCCGCGACCATATCAGCGGTGGCATGCCTGAACCAGGGCCAGTAAACGCCCAGTTTTAACCCGCCCAGGTCCAACTGATCCCAGCCGGCCAGGGTGGGCAGGGGCTGGCGCATTGAATTCGGATCCTTGGGATCCGGGCCAGCCATGACCGCGTAGGCAAGAGCGGCGTCGGTGGCAGTGGCAGCCAGCGGGCCGACATGCGCCACGCTCCAGCATAAGGGCGCGGCGCCGTACTCGCTGAGGCGCCCGAAAGTGGACTTGATACCGACCACTCCACAAAAGGCGGAGGGGACGCGGATGGAACCACCGCCATCGGCACCGAGTGCAACCGGGCAAAGCCCGGCAGCCACGGCTGCCGCCGGGCCGCTCGAACTCCCGCCGGTGAAGTGGTCGGGAGCATAGGGGTTGCGGGGTGTACCGAGATTGGGATTCAAACCGGTCACGCCGATGCCAATCTCATGCATGTTGGCTTTACCGATCAGCAGCGCGCCGGCGGCCCGCATGCGGGCGACCACGGTGGCATCCTGCTTGCAAGGAGACTCGCCCAGGAAGGCGGTGCCAACAGTAGTTGGATACGGCAGCATATCCAGCTCATCCTTGACTGCCACTGGCACGCCATCGAAAACACTCAGAGCCCGGCCCTCCTGGAAGCGCTGGGTGGCTTCGCGGGCCTGCCTGAGCACATCCTCGCGATCCACGGCAATCATGGCCCGCAAGGGCGGTTCAATGGAGTTGCTGGTTGCGATGGCCTCCAGCACCCGGTGAGCCACATCCTCCGGGGTGATCTTGCCTTCCCGGTAGGCTTTGGCATAATCCTGCACGGTGCTGAAGCGGAACCCAAGCCCGGGCAGGGAGGGAGCGCCGGGCCATTCCGGTTGAGGCACAGCCTGAGCCTCCATGTTCAGCGTACCGGTGAAATAGACCGGTTGAGGGGTGGGCGGCTCGTCAATCTGCTGCTGCTGCAACCAATTGACGCCGATGTTCTTTAATAGGCCTGGAAGCAGCAGGTTGTGGAGGGGACCTTCCAAGAGCCTGACGAACAGGCGCAGCATCCCGCCGGAAAGATAAGGCATTTTGACCGACTTGAGTTGGTAGGAAGGATCTTTAGTGGCTGTTTTCTTCAAAGTATATTCTCCTCGTAGGTGGGATTGGAAAGGATCAACGGATCATGCAGCGGGAAATTGAGCGGAGAGTTCGATTATAAGGCTTTAGCGGGCAGTGAGCAGGCGAAGGCCAGGCCCTGCTCGACCCAGGCTTTCAGGTCAGGCTGCGTGGCGCAGCCTTGGGGCTCGACCATGACCCAGCCTTTCAACGCCTTGCCAGTAATGTCAAATAATTTCGTATGCGGGCGGGACAAGGCATCCTGGAACTTCTCTTTTCCGACGCGCACGATCAGATCATCCTTGTAGACCCCACAGGCCATATTGCCATTAACCAGGTAACAAACACCACCGAACATTTTCTTTTCTTTCAGACCTGGGAGGGGGCTGATGGCGGCACGCACACGGATGGCCAGGAGTTCGTCGTAGGGCATATTAATCACTCCTCTAAAATATCCATGAAACTGAACTAAAAAATGGGACGGCAGATCAATCCACCGTCCCATTCAGCTTACATTTCCTACAGCTTCGGGAACCGGCTTACCACCACTGCCTCGCTCGGGAGCAGGCCCTTGTCACCCATCTTCATCTCGGCGGGAGCGGGACCGGCCTTGTCGGGAGCGGATTGGTATACAAAGAGCGGTGTACCTTCAGTGGCGTACTTCAACTCCACGAAGGCCTGCCCGGTGAGCATGCCATCCATATCAGCGGCGCAACTGGTGACCCAGCCGATGACACGGCCGCGCTTGTCAAGCAGCGGGTCGCCATTGTGGGCCATGCGGACACCCTTTTCGGGGAAGCGGAAGCGTACCACCACGCCCTTGCGGGTCTGCTCGTGAGCGATGTAGGCTTCACGACCAATGAACCAGGGCTTGCTGGTCTTCACATAAGCCCCAAAGCCAGATTCGCCCACCCCCAGGTCAGGGTGACCGCTCTTGCCGGAGCCATCACCCATTTCGTGACCATAAAGCGGCAAACCAGCTTCAGTGCGCAGTGAATCACGTGCTCCCAGCCCGATGGGTTTGACACCGAACTTTTCCCCGGCTTTGAGCACGGCATGCCAGAAGGCGACCGCCTTTTCGGGATGGACGAACAGTTCGAAGGCCATCTTTTCGCCGGTGTAACCGGTGCGCGAGACAATCAGGTCAAACCCGCCCACCACAGCATCGCACAGGTTGGTGCGCTTGAGCGCCATGAAACGACGACGTGTCTCGGCGTTAACCCCCATAGCCAGCAGGATATCCATGCTCTTCGGTCCTTGCAGGGCAATATCCACGCGCATATCCGCGCCGGCCTGCGGGTCGCGCAAGTTGCGGAGAACGGCATGGTAACCATAAGTGCGCGCCCCGGGGCGGGAATTATCCACCTTCACTTTGCCATCCAACACAGCTTCCAACCAGGCGCGATCCTTGTCATCATTGGAAGCATTTACCACCATCAGGAACTTGTCCCATGCCCGGCGGTAGATGAGCGTGTCATCGATCACTTCCGCGTTGGGGGTCAGGAACTGGGAGTAAAGGCTTTCGCCGGGCAGCAGCGCCCCGCAGTTGTTGGCGACGACCGAATCGAGGAACGAGGCGGCTTCTGCGCCTTCCACCTGGTAAACGCCCATGTGTGAAACGTCAAACAGGCCGGCAGCCTGGCGTGTAGCCAGGTGTTCTTCGAGCACCGAAGAGTACCAGACCGGCATTTCCCAACCGGCAAACGGGATGATCCTGGCTCCCATCTCCTTGTGGACATCGTAGAGAGGCGTGCGGCGGAGGGTTTCGGAAGGGGGTGTCCATTTGAAATCTGGAAGGGATTTTTCCTGCCCGGGACCGGTTACGCCGATAAAGTAGGGTTTGAGATCACTGATGGGATTGCTGGCAGCGGGCGAAGCGGCAGGCGCAGCATGGGTCGCCCCTACGTCATCAGACTCTATGACCACGATGGGACCGGGCATCCGGCGGGGAGTGCCATCCGGGGTGCCGTCCAGGTTGAAGGAAGTGTAGGAATCGGACAGATCTCTCAGCCAGGTGGCAGCCAGGTTGGCATTCGCCAGCGGCAGGGACAGGCGGTAGTGGTCCCAATCCACGCAGGTGAGCGTGCCGGACACTTCGCCAAGCGGGGTAATTATATTTGTGGGCTGGCTCCCGCCATGTTCCAGCAGCGAAAGGTCGGAGGACACGGCATAGTTGAGAAACTGGTGGACTTCCCTGCCCAGAAGCTCATAGACGCCGGTGGCGGCTTTGTCTTCCAGAGCATAGAAATGCGGGTAGCCATGGGAGGCTGATTCGAAGTCCACACCTGCTGCGCTGGCCAGTGCGTGCACGCGCAGGCGGGCGTCATTCAGGATCTTGAAGTCCAGCTTGGCGCGGCGCGGACTCTTCCCCCTAGGGGTGGGCACGCTGTGCGGCGTGGCAGCCAGGAGCACATCTGCGATAATGTCAGCCAATTGCCGGGATCTTTCCTCGTCGAAACCGCGCTGGGTGATCCAGGGGGTGCCCATGCGGATGCCGGATGGGTCAAGGGCATTGACATCCCCGGGGATGGTATTGCGGTTGACGACGATCCCAACCACATCCAGGATACGGGCGGCGTAATCGCCAGAGAGAGTGGTACCATCCGGACCTTTGAGGGTGGATACATCCACGTTAAGCATGTGCGAGTTTGTGCCCCCGAAGGGGATGCGGAAGCCGCGTTCCTTCAAACGCTCCGAGATCGCCAGGGCGTTCTTGATGGTCTGCAGCTGAAGTTTCTCGAATTCCTTGGTACGGGCCAATTTGAAGGTCAGCGCCAGGGCGGCAAAAATGTGAACATGCGGCCCACCCTGTTCGCCGGGAAAGATGGCCCGGTCGATCTTTTTGGCCAGTTCCGGGTCGGTGGTCAGGATGATGGCGCCGCGCGGCCCGTCCAGGGTTTTGTGGGTAGTGGAAGTGATGACGTGGGCATAGCCAACCGGTGAGGGAACGACCCCAGCCGCCACCAGGCCGCCGATGTGGGAGATATCCGCCAGCAGGTAGGCCCCAGCCGCGTCGGCAATCTGGCGGAACTTCTTCCAGTCCGGGATCCAGGGGTAGGACGAGTAGCCGCAGATGATCATTTTTGGTTTGTGTTCTTTGGCGAGGGCCATCACATCATCGTAGTTGATCTGCTCGTTGTGCGGGTCCACGCTGTAGGAGACAATGTGGTAATACTGGCCGGAGCGATTGGCGGGGGAGCCATGGGACAGGTGCCCGCCGTGGAACAGGTTCATGCCCATGACCGTATCGCCGGGCTGGACCAGGGCATGGTAAACAGCGTTATTGGCCGGCGCACCCGAAAGCGCTTGCACGTTGACGTAAATCTGCTCGGGTTTGACGTTGTTGGCGGCAAAGGCCTCGGCACAGCGACGGCGGGCCAGGGATTCGATGATATCAGCATACTCGGTGCCTTTATAAAAGCGCGGATCAGAGTAGCGGCGGAAGTCAGCCAGACGGGTGGGGTAATCCAGGATCTCCTTCTGGGTCAATTTCTGATCGGACCTGTTGGGATAGCCTTCGGCATAAATATTTTGGAAGGCCGAACCCATGGCCTCGCGCACTGCCAGGGGAGCCTGGCTTTCGGAAGGGATGAGGATGAGCTTGCGAGCCTGGCGTTCGGCCTCGATCTGGGTCAATTCATAAACTTCAGGGTCAAGGTCAGCGAGCGAACCGCGAAATAGGAAATCAGACATGGGGGATTCTCCTGGTGGGTTAGTACGCTTGAAATGGCTGGCGTAGAATTTGATCTTGGGATGTTTGCGAGGGTAGTATATTCCCGGCAGGGAGGCGGGTCAAGTGAGAAAAAGCACGATTCTGTTAACTAGAGAGAGCAGCGTGCCGGAAGTTCTTTACAGGCTCTGCCCTGCATCCTGCACGGACTCAATTCTGGGGGATTGATCCGATCTGCCCAACTGCCCGGCGTAATGAGCAGTGACCAGCAAGGCGTAGACCAGCAAGGGGGGCAGGAGCAGGAATAGGGTGAACGCGGATAGGATCAGAACAATGTTGACCAGCGCCATTCCAACGATGATGAATACCAGCAGATAGCCGGTGAAATTGGAGCGGGTGATCTTCCAAAGGTGGAGCGGGTTGATCGCCTGCCAGACCGAGCCGCCTTTTGCCAGTACCACCAGCATGGCGGGAAAGAAGATAGAGTAAACAATGGCGTAGATAAACAGGAAACCCAGGACACAGAACAACGTGCCACCGAAAACAGCCAGCATGGTTTCAGCCTGCAACCGGTTGGCAAGGATCAGCGGCAGGTAGAGCAGGAGCACCGCCAGCAGCAACGGCAGCAGCCAGATAGCGTTAACCAGGGCGAATTTCCCGCCAAGTTTCCAGAACAGTCGCCAATCCTTCCATTCCGGCATAGGCGGCTCAGTGCTTTCGGTCACCCGGCGGACGATCGAGATGGTCCAGCCAAATACAGGCGCGGCGCCGACGAGGGTAACCGTAAGCAGGCTGGCGATGATGAATTTCCTGAACCAGCCCCTGTCTTTAAAGAGATAACTGAAGGGGGTGAAATAATCAAGCATGAATGCCTCCAGTTTCATTTTAATGCAAAAGCAGGAGCACAACACGCTGTGCTCCTGCTGTGTGGGCGCAATAGGACTCGAACCTACGACCTTCTCTGTGTAAGAGAGACGCTCTAACCAACTGAGCTATGCGCCCCAAACGGGCTGTTCACTTGTAATCCCACGGGCACAACCATCAAAGGGTTCTGCGTATGGGACTCGAACCTACGACCTTCTCTGTGGAAGAGAGACACTCCAACCCACAGGGTGCTGCGCGACCCACAGGGTGCTGCGCGACCCACAGGGTGCTGCGCGACCCACAGGGTGCTGCGCGACCAATTGAGCTATGCGCCTAACGGGGCTATTATACCGAGATTTAGGCAACTGTGTTACACTTTTATCGAAAAATCCAATTCTGGAGAAACTTATGCGAATTGTCCGCTATCAGACCAGGAACGAAGCCCCGCGCTATGGCTGGATCCTGGAAAATAAAGTGGGTCCCATTGAAGGGGACATCTTCGGCGAGTACCGGCGGCTGGAAGCTGAAACGCCATTAAATGAGGTCAAACTGCTCGCCCCGGTCCAGCCGTCCAAGATCATCTGCGTGGGGCATAACTATGCAGAACATATCAAGGAACGCAAAGCCGAGCTTCCAAAAGTCCCGCTGATCTTCCTAAAGCCGCCTTCGTCCATTATCAACCCCGGCGAACCCATCCACCTGCCACCGCAGTCCCAACAGGTGGAGCACGAAGCCGAGCTGGTAGTCATCATCGGCAAGCGCGGGCGCAATATCATTGCCGAGGAAGCGCAGAAATTTATTTACGGGTACACCGCTGGCAATGACGTGACCGCCCGCGACCTGCAAAAATCGGATGGGCAGTGGACACGGGCGAAAGGGTTCGACAGCTTCTGCCCCTTTGGCCCCTGGATCGACACCGAATTTGACGCCTCCGACGCGGTGATCACCTGTAGAGTCAACGGGCAGCCGCGCCAGATGGCCTCCACACGCGACATGGTCTTTAATGTGAATGTGTTGATCGCTTTCATCTCGTCTGTGATGACGTTCGAACCGGGCGACATCATTTTCACCGGGACTCCGGCGGGGATTGGACCTTTGAAGGCGGGCGACAGCGTGGAGGTGGAGATCGAAGGCCTCGGCAAACTAGTCAACCCGGTGGAAGCCTAAATGTAATTGATGCAGACAGGATCATCCCGGCGAAGAAAGAATCTTCACCGGGATGATCCTTATTAATAAGCGGGGGGTGTGCGTGCGGCG
>CAIKOL010000017.1 GCA_903829085.1 uncultured Anaerolineales bacterium
ATCTCATTAGCTTATCAGGAACCTTCTTTTTCGGATCATTGCTCTTCTTTATGGCATTCATCATTGCTGCGATTCTGGGAAGATGCAGAACCTGGCCGTCAAAGGGAAAATTCGGATAGCGGCGCTCTTTGTTTTGCCACCTACCTGCACCCTGTGCAATGTTTTCATTTTTTTTACATATTTTATTAATCTCTATCAGTATTCCTTTAGCATCGTCTCCTGATTTGATGATGCCCCTGACCCAGGGGTCCAGAGCAACTCGAACAACAGACGGAAACGCTTCTAGCTTTGTCTCTTCTCCCTCTTTCAAATCATCAAATCTTTTCCCCCCTAGCCTCTTAGTTAGGCCTACGACGCAAAGTTGTTCACCAGCATTAAGCCGCATCTTAATAGCAAGCTCTTTGGAAATTTCGCTTTTTGTCTTTAAAAGGACAGTGTCTCTCGAACCATCAAGAGACGACTTAGGGAGCTTATCGTCGCGTATTGTTTGGATGAAGTCTCTGGTTGCTTTTCTACTGGCTAAGAGCTGCATCAATCTCTTTCTGGCTCCCTGATATGCATCCTCTTCTTTAGGCATAGGAAGCCAAGCCGAATAGAATTCTAGGACATCCTTAGCTTGATCGTCCCAAATATCCTGGTTGATAAATCCACTTGACAGTCTTTCTGCCAGGCATTTTGCGCCTTTTGCATACTGCATCCACTCATCCTGAGCGGCAG
Organism: uncultured Anaerolineales bacterium; assembly: GCA_903829085.1. Taxonomy (GTDB): domain Bacteria; phylum Chloroflexota; class Anaerolineae; order Anaerolineales; family Villigracilaceae; genus UBA877. The sequence continues at coordinate 718 of CAIKOL010000017.1, forward strand.
TCTTCACTCGCTGGTTTAGGTCAGAAGGATCTTTTCCATCTTGAAGTTCAAGCTCGGCTAAAATTATATTAGCAACATTTGGTGCATCCAGTGAATCAGAGGGGATCAATTTCTCCTTTTCAAGGCTGGGAAAGATTAGCAGTCCTCCTTCATCAGAAATTTTTTTAGCTGCTGCCTTGCTGACCTCCGAAAGAAGGTGCGAGCCGATCCACAGGTCTCTGGTTCGGCGTGCTGCGGCAATGAATCCCTGCACAGGCCCAATTGAGAGCACATAAAGATAAGATGTCAATTTCCCACCTCCTTGAACTCGTTATCCTTGGCAAAGTTGACAAATGCCTCAAGAGCCGAGCCTGCTGCCGTCAATCCCTGCATGGGAGAGCCGCGGTAATTTGCAAGCTCCGGATTTCGGATACCCTCTTGACCTGCGACATGTATTGTTCTTCCTCTCACTTTTAGGTCCACCTGTTGCAGTGGCTCTGTGTTCAGTCGCATGATCAGTGGCACTCCCCTTCTTCCGTCCCCAAAGGCCAATGGCCTGAGAATGATAGGGCTAGCCATTCTCATCGATCCTGCTGGACACAGTTCGCTTTCAGGGGGATCTAGAAGATCGGCGTTCCGATCATCCTTTTTCTGACCGTCTTTGAAATGAAACACAATTGGCAATCCGAATTCCGCCCTTGGGAATGCATTATCGGGTATGCCGGTTAAGCGTTGATGCCTTGGCAATCTGGACTTAGAGAACCTGCGAATAGTCTCAGGCTCAGGCCAACGTGATCTGCCAGGCATTCTTGTTCTGCCGGAACTTCCAGTATTTCTTCCAATGTCGGCACCCTGCCGAAACACCCTCATAACCTCGATCACCTCTGCCCACTGATCTATCGGTTTGCCATCTGTGGAGCCGATCAAGATATTTGTCGGGAGCGTGGGCCAGGCTAGTTGCTGTTGTTGGTCGGTTCCATATCCCTGGAAATGATCCTGGTACCATATGCCTATTCCTGCAATATTTTTTGGCGCAGTCTCCTGGCAGAAAAGTGCACCACAACCCTTGCGGGTCCGTGAGCCAATCCCACCGAAATTCGTCCAGGCCCAAACAGCAGCTTCAATGTCAGGACCGATGTCATCGATCCTTTCCGCCATCTGGGGTTTGTTTTCCTTGCGAAGAGAAGCATTTTCCAGGTCACGCAAATGTTGGAGCTTCTTATGGCTGGGCCAATCTATTTCTAACTGGAATGTGAAACCCTCTTTGATAAGGGGAGATCCCTTATCTCTTGCCGGAAACAAGACATAGCTTTCCGGGCCGTACTTGCTCTGAAAGCCATAGAAATCGGAAGCTTTTCTCTGTCCAAGTGAACCGGATTTTTGCTGATGTATTTGAATGGTTACGGGACTTGGACTATCAGAGGTCCCCCAGATTTCACCCTCTCGGTTGAAAAGCTGTGCAACCTTCTCTAATCGCGAACCGCAGGTTGTCCTCCACCAGAATCGAAGATGTCCTCGAATGCTCGAAGGCCGGATGGGCGTTACAGGATCATTTTCCCCTGCTTTGACGCCACCTCCGAAGATAGGTGTAATCACCTGGATGGTGTAGGTTTTCGAATTCATGTCAGGATGAGGATCTGCTTCAGGAATCCTATCCGGAAATTTCATAATG
>CAIKOL010000018.1 GCA_903829085.1 uncultured Anaerolineales bacterium
GAGAACCCGTACCACACCTATCACCTGGACGCCTGATAACCCTTCTCAACCCCAGCCCCTCTCCTCAATGGAGAGGGGCGTTCTTTTTCGCCGCATTTTCATCCCTGAGTGGGATATGAATTTTTGGATCACCCTTGCCATTGAAAGTAAACTCGGTTGCCTAAATCCTCCAATTTTTGTACAATGATACCGAAAAGGAGAATAATATGCGCTTTGGCATCATGGCAATGCAACTGGAAGCCCTCGTCCCGCAAGGCGTGCCCGCCGAGCAGGTCATGGCCAGCATTCTGAACTTCGACCATGCCGGGCTGGCAAAAAGCCTGTTCGATAAAGGCTTCAATCCGGTCGAACTGGGCGGCGACCTGGGGATGTTCCTGCCCAACGTTTACAGCCCGGAATCGGTCGAAAAACTGGCAGCTCTTCGATCCGCTGGCCTCTCATACACTCTGCACCTGCCGTTGTGGTCGGTGGAACCCTCCACGCCGCTGACCCCGGTGCGCAAAGGCTCGGTGGAGGCGGTCGTCCAAAGCATCCAGGCCACCGCTCCCCTCCAACCGGAAGTGTGCGTGCTGCACGCCACCGGCGCCCTGGCAGCCGAATTTTACAACATGAAGATTTCGGAGATGGCCCGCAGCCTGATCCTGCGCCAGTTCCAGAACGGGGCCCGGGAAAGCATCCGGAACATCCTGGCTGAGACCGGTCTCCCTTCCCGTAAACTCGCCATCGAAACCATCGAATTCCCACTCGACCTGACCCTCGAACTGGCCGAGGAGTTCGACCTGTCCGTCTGCCTCGATACAGGGCATGTGCTGGCAGGTTTCCCCGGCTGGTTTGATTTCTTCGAGGTGGTGGAGAAAATCCTGCCGCGCCTGGCGGAGGTGCATTTGCACGACTGCCGGAAAATGCCCCCGGGCGTGCGCGGCTACGGCGAAGACCACAAACCGCTCGGCACCGGCGACCTGGACCTGGGCCGCTTCCTCGACCGGCTGGCCGCGGCAAACTTTAGCGGCCCATTGGTGTTTGAGTTAAATGTGGCCGAAGCGCTGGAATCATTGCGCGTTGTGAAGTCCACCCGCCCGGCGGCCCTGGAATAATCTGCGAATTCAGCACTCAAAGGAGCTGTCATGAAGAAAATTTCTTTTCTGCGCATGCTTGTCATCAGCCTGCTCGGTTTTGCACTGACCTTCTCTTCCAATATCCAGGACCCGCCCTTGATGACCTTCAAGGTGCGCCAACTGGCGCCCAACCTGCCCAACACCACCCTCGGCATCCTGGGCTTCTTTGGCTTGCTGGTGGCTATGGCCGTCCAACCCATCGTGGGAGTCTTCTCCGACCGGGCGAAGACCAGGCTTGGCCGCCGCCTGCCGTTCATCATGGGCGGGGCGGTGCTGATCGCCGTTTCCCTGTTCACGCTGGCCCTGGCTCCCGCTCTGTGGGTGCTCGTGCTGGGCGTCATTCTCATCCAGTTCTCGTCCAACATCCTTCAGGGCCCCTGGCAGGCGCTCATCCCCGACCTGGTGCCTGAGGGCCAGCGCGGCACGGCCTCCAGCCTGAAAGCGGTCATGGATATCATCGCCACGGTGGTGGCCGGGGCGGTGGCAGGCATCCTGCTGGGAACCACCGGGCAGAAACTTTTCGGCAGCAATGCCATTTACTTCACCGCCGCCGCGCCGGTGCTGGTGTTCATCCTGTTCATCATCCTGACGGGCATCTGGGCGCGTGAGCAGCCCGGGGCCACCAGCGAGGCGGTTGCCTCCCGCTCAGTGGGCGAGGCGCTCAAGAATGCCTTTTATGTCAACTTCCGCGAGAATCCCATTTTCGGCTGGTGGTTTGCCAACCGCATCCTGTTCTGGGGCGCGTTTATCGCCATTAACGCCTTCCTGATCAATTACCTGGTGGACGTCATCAAGATGTCACAGAACGAGGCGCAAAGTTTCTACGGCACGCTCAAGGTGATCCTGGGGGTGGCCTTGATCCTGGTGGCGCTGGCCTCCGGCTGGCTCTCGGATAGGTTCGGTCGCAAACCGGTGATGATGGCCGCCGGGCTGGTGGCTTTTGCCGGAGCGGCGCTGCTGTTGTTCGTGCGCGACCACACCATGATCATTGTTGCCGGGGCGGTGATCGGCATGGGGATTGGCGCTTTCCTTTCGGCCAACTGGGCGCTGGCGACGGATATCGTGCCGCGCGAGGAGGCCGCCCGCTACCTGGGCATCGCCAACATCGCCACCTGCATCGGCTCGGGCGTGGCGCGCCTGCTGGGCGGCGTGCTGATCGACCCGATCAACAAACTGCTCGGCTCCAGCAGCCTGGGGTATCTGTCCCTCTTTATCCTGGCCACCCTGTGCTTCCTGGCCAGCGCACTGGTCATCATCCCCCTGCCAAATAAAAGAACAAAAGCAAGCTGACCTGGTAACTCGTAATGGAAACAAAAAAAGCACCTCCGCAAGGAGATGCTTTTTTGTCAGGAAGGGTCGGCTAGAGCACGCTTGTTATGCCTGCTGTTTATCGTATTCAGCTTTCTTGCTGGCGTGCAGTTCAAGCAGGTCGTGCTGCATCTTCTCCAGCCGGGCACCCTTCAACGGGAACCAGAACAGGATTAACGCGCCCAGCAGCATGGCAATCCCGGGGATCAGGCCGATGAAAACCTTGATCCCGAAGAGCGCGCTGGCGGGTTGGTTGAGGAAAATGACATTGTTATTGGCTTCGCGGGTGACGAAATGCGCCGCTTCCAGGATAAAGGGCGGGATGGCGATCGCCAGGGACTGGGCCGGCTTGGTAATCAGAGCATTGATCCCAAAGAAGGCTCCCTCCCGGCGCACGCCTGAACGCAGCTCGTCCTCGTCAGCCACTTCGGCAAACAGGATGTTGGTCAGGGTCTGCGGGCCGGAAAGCCCGAAACCGACCAGCAGCAGGCAGATGGGGATCAACGCATTGGGCACGAAGGTGAGCGCGATCAGGCCCACACCTGCGATCACCAGCAGCAGTTGCTGCGCCTGCACCAGGCCCACCTTTTTGCGGATGATATTGGTAATGGGCACCCCGCCGATGAGCGGGATGAAGATGAATGCCAGCAGGACGATCGTGTTCATCTTGAGAACGTAATCGGCCAGGTAGAAAACCGACCCGGTCACCAGCGAGGACACCAGGATGGACATGAAATTTTGGCAAGCCAGGATCAGGAAGCTTTTACTGGTGAAGGTGAACTTGATCTGGTCGATGAGCTTGAGCGGCTTATCCAGTTGGGTGAACATGGGGCGCTCCTTCACCTTGAAAGTGGTGGCGATGATCAACACCATGCCGGTCACCCCCACCACCACCATGGCGATCTGCAACGGGAAGAAAGACGGCACGGCCCCGGCCTTCGGGCGGAACAGGTCCGGGATCACAAAGCCCAGCAGCGTGCCCAGCAGGCCAAACAGCGAGGACGAGATCTGCAGGTGGTTGCGCTCGGTATCCGATTCGGTCACTTCGGGCAGCAGGGCCGAGTAGACCAGCCCGATGATGGTGTAACAACCGTCGTACAACACCATGCTGACCAGCATCCACATGAACAGGGTGAAATCCCCGGCGTGCTGGGGCGCCAGCCAGACCAGGATGAAGGAGGCCGCCAGGAACGGGGCGGTATAGCGCATGTAAGGGATGCGGCGCCCGCGCTTGGAGCGGGTGCTGTCCGAGATATAGCCAAAGATGGGATCGTTCAGGGCATTCCAGATCGCGTAGATGGCAGAGGCGATTGCGATCCAGCGGGCACTGAGGCCCAGGTAATCCTGGTAAAAGATGGGCAGCAGGGCCCCAAATACCCCTGCGATGAGACTGGTCCCCAGGGAGGCGATCCCCCAGGTCACCTTGTAACCGAGCGAGAGCTTGATCGCGCGTGGAGCAGTTTCAATCATGGCGTCTCCTTTTCAATGAGGCAGGGTAACTTCTCAAAAAACTGGGGGCTGGTGGGGTGTGCGTGCGGCTACGCCGCACGCACACCCCACCCAATCCTCCCACACTTATTGAGAAGATACGATACAGGGTTATGCGGCAGGCATGAGTTCTTTCAAAGCCCGGTAACCGATCACGTGCACACCGATCTTGCGGATGTGCTGGCGAAGTTCCTCGTTCATGAAATCCTTGTAATCGCCCACGCGGCAGCGCCAATCGGGGGTGATGGCGCGCAGTTCGGGCGTATCCTTGGAAGGGTGGATGATGAAATGGGTGATGCCGGGCTGGAGTTCTGAGAAGGTCTGTTTGGTGCGTTCCAGGCGGTTCTCGTCGCTATCCAGGCTCATCCCGCCCAGCGCATCCAGCAGCGGTAACCCGGAATCCTCGAGTTGCAGGATCAGGGTGGCAGCCATTTTGGCAAATTCTGCCTCCATGCCGGCAGCCCGCCAGCCCGCCTCGTCCAGGCGGAAGATCATCGGCGGCAGGTGGAACTGCATGGCAAGCTGCACATAAATGCCCATGAACTTGGGATGCGCCACGGAGCCCATGTGCGTGTCCACGTGCGTGGGCACCATCCCGGCTTTGAGCGCCCTTTCCACCTGGGCGGTCAGTTCCACCCCAACGGCCGCCGGGTCGCCATGTTCCTGGGCTGGCTCGGTCAGATGGTAGAAAAATCCCTCTTCATCCAGCATGCCGGAGGCGGGGTCGCGCGTGGAGACCGGTCCCCAGCGGTAGGTCTTCCATTCGCTGGTCAGGGTGAGATGGACGCCCAGGTCAGCCGCCGGATGCTGGCGGGCGTAATCCGCCGCCTGCAGGAACCAAGGGCAGGGCACCATCACTGCGCCGGATGAAATAATGCCGACTTCGTTCAGGTCCGCAAAAGCATCCACGCTGGCCTGGCACATACCGATATCGTCGGTATGGATGATGGCCACACGGTCGTTGTCCGCCAGGCCAAGTTTTTTAAGCACGGGATTGGGGTTCATTGTCATGGGGATCCTTTCAGCTGGGATAAGGTGTAATAATTATAGGGGGCTTTTCTGTTGAATGCAATAACACTGACAAAACGGACAAGTTCTTGGAAACCTGTCCGTTTTACTGCATCCTTCAGGATGATATTTCCTGTGTGCGCACTTACCCCTGCGGGCTGGCTGCAACCGTTGCGAGGCGCCTCCTGCGACCGCCTGCCCATAATCCCAGCAGCACCGTCCCGACGTAGGCCGCGTATGCCAGCACCTGCATCAGCGCAGGATCGGGACTGTACCCGAATAACGCTCCCAGCGTCTGCCCGGTCACAGAGTCCGCGCTGATCACACCGCCCATGTCCCAGACATGCCCGATGAGAGCGGGAAGCCAGCCCACCAGCACGAGTTCGCCCACTGCGCGTGCCACCAGCCCGGCCGCGAACAGCAGCAGCAGGAAACCCGTCACCTGGAAAAAGCGCCTTAGGTCCAACCGGACGGTGGTCGCAAAGAACGACCAGCCCAGCAGGACCGCAGTGCCAAGGCCGAGCAATGCCCCCAGGAGCGTCTGGACCGCGCTCGAGGAGAACGTCGCTGCCGTCAGGAACAGGGCCAGTTCCACCCCCTCGCGCAGCACGGCAATAAAGGCCAGCCCGAACAGTGACCTTTTCCCGCCCTGCGAGGCGCGTAGAACGCCGGACTCAAGTTCCGCCTTCATGCTGCGACTCCGTTGGCTCATCCAGAAGATCATCCAGGTCAGGATTCCGGCTGCCAGCAGCATGGTCAGGCCTTCGAAGATGGCTTCAGCCGGGTCTTTCAACTCCAGGCCCAGGCGCGTCAGCAGGATGGCGGTCAGCAGGCTGAGCAGGGCGGCGCTGCCCGCGCCGGCCCAGATGGCGGAGGTAAGGTCCCGGCGCTGCATCTGGCGCAGCGCCCCCAGGACAATGCCGATGACCAGTGCGGCTTCAAGTCCCTCGCGCAGGGAGAGGATGTAAGATGGAAGCATAAGACACCTTTGATAGATTGTAAATTAGATAATGTTTATCTTATTATACCCCATTCTTGCATTCTTTGGTCGGGATGAAATCATTTGGAACCTGTCTGAAAATTATTAGAAGATCACATTTGAGTGTGTGCAACTTCGCTGCACACACTCAAATGTGAAATCCTCTTGAATTCTTGGATAGATACTTATCGCTTGGTCTTCCTGCTTTTTCCCCCATGGAACGCCGGGGCCGTGATGGTGACGAAAGTGCACAGGCGCTCATCCGCCAGGCGCACCCGCAGGCGCTCGTCGATCGATTCGAGCATATCCACCGCCACGGTCAACACCGTCGGCAGTTCGGCGTTATAGCGGTAGTTGAAAAGCTGGTGCAGTTTTTCCTTGGCCCATGAGGAGGTGGACTGCGCCCCCAAGTCGTCCAACACCAGCAGCGGGGCTGTGCGGATCTCGTCGAAGCGGTGGTCGTACGAGACGTTGCTCGACGGGCTGAAGGTGGCCCGCAGGTGGTCGAGCAGGTCGGGTACCATGATGAACAGCGGCGGGTTGCCCTTGTCGGCCAGGCTGTTGGCGATGGCCGCCGCCAGATGGGTCTTGCCGCAGCCATACGGGCCTGTCAGTACCAGCCAGCCGCGCGGCCTGGCGGCAAAAGCGGTGGCAGCCTTGACTGCCTTTTCCAGCGAGCGCACCTCATCTGGGGCCAGACCTTCATTGCGCCGGTCGTCGAAAGTGGCAAAGGTGCGGCTGGCGTGCAGGTCCAGCGAGGACAGTTCGGGGTGGCCCTTGTCATCGGTCGGGCGGCGGTAATCGGGGGCCGCGATGCGTACCGCACTGACCAGTTCCGGGTCTGCCAGGCGGGA
>CAIKOL010000019.1 GCA_903829085.1 uncultured Anaerolineales bacterium
ACGGAAAACATCACGAGATCTATTTGAGTGACCCGCGCCGTACCGCGCCGGAAAAATTACGTACAGTCATTCGCCAGCCCATGCGGAAACTTTAATTTGCTTCCAGCAGTCCCAACACCGTTAAAAAATTATGGGTTATTCTCGCACTGACTCCCCAGAGGGTTTCGCCGTCAAATGGATGATACAGAACAACTGGGAACTCGCGAGGGGACCCGTCCAGGGTGACCAGTTGCTCGACCCAATTGGATGGGTCAGCCAACCAGAGAAGTGGGATAGTAAAAACGCGTTTAACCTCCGCAGTTTCAAGCCGTAATTCATACGGCCAAGGGATCACTCCAACCACAGGTGTGATCCTGAAATGTGTGATAGTTAGAACTTCATTGAGTCGCCCCAGCAGGTGAACATCCCTTGGTTTAATCCCAGCCTCCTCCTCAGCCTCCCGTAAAGCGGTCTGCTCCGATGACGATTCACCCAGCTCACAACCGCCACCGGGAAAGGATACCTGTCCTTTGTGATGCTCGACAATCTCAGTGCGGCGGGTAAAGACGAGATGCCACTCCGCTTTCCACCAGACGAGGGGTATCAGAACAGCTGCACATTTCAGTTGTAGACCTGAGTACATTTCAGCATAACCGTCGGTGGAAGCAACCACACCCGGCAAGTAGCTATCGTTTAGGCGCTGTGAAATAAAACCTTCACTCAAATCAAGGGGCATAATCGTAAGAGTTCTACTGTTGTAAACAGCTCAAATATCTATTCTGCCCGAACTGCCCTGCTGCAGTATGGACATTCCGCAGTGATTTCGTCAGTCCACTCAACTTCATCGCCATGCAAAGGGCCACCACAGCCAGGGCACGTGGCTGGAAGGATACGTTTACCTTTCTCAGGTGCAAGCCCACGATTGGGAACAAAACCCAGCGGCAAGGATGCTTTTAGAATTGTCTCGATCTGCCTGGCTTCCTCCACCAAGCCACGCTGGGTAAGTTGCGCCATCAAGCGTTGAGCATTGTTATTCAATCGCTGCCACTGACCACGGGCTGCAAAAAGCCCCAACCCTTGTTGGAGATGGGTCATGCCTAATGGTACCTGACCAGCCAAGATACGCATCCGACCCGCCTGGATCAGTAACAACGGCGCACGCGGGCCATTACGCCCCACCGCACCACGCGCCAAGTCTTCGAATGCCTGAGCCGCAGCAGGGTAATCGCCATTCGCCATTAATTCATTGGCCCGCCGGAGGGCGGGAGGAATATCAGGGTCTCCAGGTCGAATAAAACCTTTTCGCCGGAACATAATACCTCCTTCGGTTATTCTCAGAGAATCAGTCTATGGATTCATCATCGCCCTTCGGATCTACATTCTCTTCTTCCAGAGCGACTCCTTCTTCCTCCAATAATATCCTGGCGCGTTCATCGTCGCTCGATTCAATCCGTCGGCCAAAGGTCAGGAAACCGGTGTGTGCCACCATCCGGTCGGTGGGACGCAGGCGAGTCGGTTCTGGTTTATAGTAACGAAGTAGGAGTTCACACACTTCTATGAAAGCAAAATGTTCCCGCCTCATTCCGTAAATTAATCTTTCCACCTGATTAACTGTCGGTACCAGGTTACAGAAAAAGCCACCCGGCTTGAGAGCGAGGCGTACTTTCTGTACATAATCCCATGGGTTGGGTAAATCCAGGAAACAGGCATCCACATTGGTCTCAGCTATGCTATCTCCAATGTCGCCCAGATTAAACACCACCCGAGAGTCCAATCCCAGGCGGACCAGGTTCTTGCGCGCCAGGTTCTGGAACTCCGGACGTTTTTCATAAGTTACGACCCGCCCTTGCGGACCAACCGCGTAGGCCAAAGCCACCGTCATGGAGCCAGAGCCAGTTCCGGCTTCGAGTACGGTTTGTCCCGGCCCGATGGACATGCTGGTCAGAATGAAACCAATATCCTTGGGATACATGATCTGTGTGCTGCGTTTCAGGTCAACCAGCAAGTCAGCAAGAGATGGCTGGAGCATAAAAAACGGCGCGCCTTGATGACTGAAAACCGGACTACCCCAAGGTTTGCCAATCAAATCATCGTGAGATAAGATACCTCGATGGGTGTGGTAAGTTCCGCCAGGAAGCAGCGGGAAGATGAAATGCTTGTGCCGCAGTCCGACCAACAAAGCCAAGTCACCTGCTGCGGCGTGGGTGGTGTTTAAGTTCCAGGGCATGGGTTTGTTTCCAGGTTCATGGGTTGTCACGTTTATACGTCAGACAGTCGAAGGGGAGAAACCTTCCTGACACACAAACGGCTAAGGTTTAAGAATTTTCGTAAAGAAATCGGTAATCGTATTGTAACAGGTGACGCGGTTGGAGTGTTTCAGGATATCGTGCCCTTCATCCTCAAATACCAGCAGTTCGATATCCTTGCCCTTTTTCTTCAAGTCTTCCGCCAACTCCAGCGACTCTACTGCAACCACGCGCGGGTCATTGCGGCCCTGGATGACCAGCAGCGGGCAGGCCAGATTATCCAGGTACGTTTTAGGCGATCGTTCAACCATAAATGCAAAACCATCGGCTGTGGAAGGATCGCCAATGGTAATCTTAAACGCTGGTTTCCAAGTCTCTGGGAGACGCTCAAAAAAACCAACCAGGTCATAAGGCCCAAACATGTCACACGCAGCCGACCAGAATTCCGGATGGCGGCCGGCCAGGGTGAGGGTCATAAACCCACCGTAGGATCTCCCCACCAGCGCAGTTCGTATCATGTCCAGACGCTTGTCCTGAGGTAAAACATTCGTCATGGCGTGAACATGGTCGAGTCGATCCTGCCCGCCCCAGTCGCAGTCCACCTGTTTCATGTAATTTAAGCCGTATCCGCTGGAGCCGCGTACGTTCGGGACGAAGACAGCAAAGCCGCGCAATGTCAGGAACTGGATAAGAGGCATAGAAAACCAGGCAAAATTCGGACGTTCCTGGTCTTGCGGTCCGCCATGGATATAGTAGACCAACGGGCGTGGACCGGTGAATCCAAGCACTGCGGCAGGCAAATAGAGACGGGCCGATATGCGCTCGCCATCGAACGATGTAAACGAAGCGTCTTCACCTTTCGAAAGGTGCGCTTCCGGGATTCCCAGGATGCGCTCCTCGGTGTGCATGACAATGGTCGCGCGGTCCTTGCCCTCCAAGGTATAGATCTGGGTCGGGCTGACCGCAGTGGAAAACGACAGCACAAAACGATCGTCTTTCCTGTTGTAGAAGATGCTCTCCATTTTGCCTTCCGAGAGGTCGCCATCCCCGACAAGAATGTACTTAAGTGTCATCAGACGCTTGGTTTCGTTAAAGATTCCCTCATACTCCCACGAACAACCATCAATATTAAAACCGATGGTGTAATGCGTACCTTTCAGGTGGGTAAGGTTGGTCATCTCGCCTGAACCAGTATGCAAGATTCCATCCAGGCGAACAGGGTGGATCTCGCCCGGGCTGGTCAATTCAATCAAGCCAAGGCTGTATTTATCATTGAACTGAGCGCTCGTCACCAAGACGCCTGCTCCTGATGGGGTCCAAACAGCAGAACCCAATCCGTTCGGCAGGACTTTCTCGCCTTCTGCACGCTGATCAATCGGCTTACCAACTAACAGGTTCTTTTTACCGTTTTCCAGCATCCAAAGCACACTGTCTCCAGCCGAGTAGCCTTCCCCGAGCAGCAAGCGGGTGTGGTCCCCGTTCGCACTACCGGGAAATGAGCCAAAGACAGATTCGTCCAACTTGATGAGTTCGCCTGAACGCAAATCGCCGCGATAAGCCTCGTTCATCCCCTTATCCTTCCGCTCGGCGCGGAAGTAAAGGATATTCCTTTCGGGGTCGGCCTCCGTCAGATGGTAACGATATTTGTTCTCAAAATAACCTTTAAAGGCTGGTTCAGGAAATCCACCATCGATAGGAATTAACATTGGCTGATAGTTCTCATCCCCATCGTGGTCGAGCATAACAATAATCTTATCAAGCAGGGGAAAAACATAAAACAAATATTCATTTTCCAGAAGGAGCGGATTCTGCAGGGCAAGTTGTGCTGGGAGAAGGGGCTCGGGAACCGAGCCGCCATAGTACATGGCGTACAGGCTCAAACGTCCAGATAAATTGCTGATGAAATAAATCCGGTCCCCGACAAGCTGAGGAGCGAGATGCAAGCGGGCCGAAAGGAAAGATTCTATTCGAGCAGGCATGAGATTGTCCTTTCCATATATTAATTAATCTTATCACGAAAGTCTTGACGAATTCCAACCCGTAATATAAAATGTGTGCTGTAGGTGGTAAGTGTTCATGCGGGAATCGCAGGGAGCCGGCCCAAGAGCAATCCACATGGGTCGGTGTTTTTTAAAAACGCATCGCCACAGCGCCTCGACCGCACTGAATACCGAACACCACTATCCTATTCTTTTTTTTGTTCACGTAAGGAGAAGTAATAACATGGCAGAGCGTGTGACCGGAACGGTCAAATGGTTCAATGCGTCGAAGGGCTACGGCTTCCTCGCACGCGAAGGCGGCCCGGATGTTTTCGTCCACTACAGCGCCATAGAGTCTGATGGGTTCCGCACCCTTCAGGAAGGCCAGGCGGTCGAGTTCGAAGTCGAACAGGGCCCCAAGGGCCTGCAGGCAGCGCACGTCAAACCCCTGTAATCTCTCAGTTGAACCTAAAAAATCCTCCCCACGCCGGGGAGGATTTTCTTTATCCAAGGCGGGGGTTATTTTTTCGAAATTTCGACCCGACTCAACCACTCCCCCACAAATAAAAAGGCAAAACTGCCAAGGGTTGCCATCCCAGCATCGATCGGCCCGGCGGCTGCAAATGTCCAGCCAAGAGCACTGCCAACAATATGGCCGATCCAAAACCCCAACCAGGAGATGAGGATGTAAAGAAAAAGCCGTCCCAGACTACCTCCTTTCCAGAAATGAAAGGCGGTCCCATATATTGTTGAAAGAACAATCCCAAAGATAATGGCGGGAAAGGTCATATTTTCGCTCCTACGGAAAGTATATCACATATTGGCTATACGCATGTCATTTGATCGTCCCCCCACCCACAACAACATCGCCGTCATAGAATACGGCAGCCTGTCCAGGGGTTATATCCCTTTGCGATTTGTCAAAGCTGATATAAACCCTGCCTGGCTCTATCGGAGTGACTGTAGCCCCGGACTCCATCGCAGTATAGCGGGTTTTGACCTGCGCACGAAATGGTGCAGCAGGAGACTCGCCACTCAACCAGTTGACATCCAGGGCAGTCAACCAGGATTGTCCCAATTCATCTTCCAACCCCACCACCAGGGAATTGGAAGCGACATCCTTCGATAGCACATACAATGGAACAGGAAATGAAATCCCCAATCCTTTGCGCTGACCGATCGTGTAAAAAGCCAGTCCCTGATGCTCACCCAAAACCTTCCCTTCACGGGTCAGAATGGGACCAGGATTTCCAATTCCCGGGGCATTACGCCTCAGGAATTCACGGTAATCTTCCCCGGCAAGGAAACATAAATCCTGACTGTCAGACCGGGTGGCGGAGGGAAGACCTAATGTTACGGCGATTCTGCGGATTTCTGGTTTGGGATGATCCCCCACCGGGAAGAGCGCAAGCCCCAGTTTCTCCTGGTTCAAAACGTGTAAAACATAGGATTGATCCTTCGAACGGTCAATGGAACGCAAAAGTTGCCACCTGCCATTATCCATCTTCTGTTTGCGCGCATAATGGCCTGTCGCCATGGCATCTGCGCCAAGCGCAAGGGCGTGATTGAGCAGAAAGTTCCACTTGATCTGACGGTTGCAGATCACGCAAGGGTTGGGTGTCAGTCCCTGGGCATAACCGTCCAGGAAAGTTAGAACAACGGTCGAATAAAAAAGCTCTTTAGCGTCAACAACATAGAATGGGATGTCAAGCCTGGCTGCCACGCGGCGAGCCAGCGCCAGAGAGTCCGGCGTGCAACAGCGATTGGATTCTTCCTTGCCGGCCTCACTCCACAAGCGCAGCATCATGCCGATCACCTCATAGCCCTGTTGTTTGAGCAAGGCTGCAGCGACGGAAGAATCGACACCTCCAGACATGGCAACAACAACTTTGGTCATAAGTCCTATTAATCTTCCAACTCTATCAAGTCTCACAGGTTTATTTGGTCAGCTATTCCAGGCCAAATGACTCTCAGTATCTATTTGTTCTGCCTGACTATTTCCCTAATTTTCTAGCCTTCTCCACCAACTCCGGTAATTTTTTTAGGAAAGAATCAACTTGTGCGGGGGTCGTCCCCAAACCCAGGGAAACCCGCAGAGACCCCAATCCCCACTCTCGCGATATCCCAATGGCAGTCATCACCTCGCTCGGTTCGGGATTGCCTGTCTTGCAAGCAGATCCGGAAGAACAGGCATAACCGGCCACGTCGAGCAGGGTCAGGAGCAGGTTACCATCCATCCTTTTAAAGGCAAAAGAACAGTGATTAGGTAATCGGGTAGTCGGATGGCCAGTCAAACGCGCGTCGGGAATAGATTCCAGCACCGTACCGATCATGTGATCCTGCAATGGCTTGACATGAGCGATACGCTCATTGCGTTCCTCAACCGTTAACCGCAGTGCTTCAGCAAAACCTACAATATAGGGAACATTTTGCGTGCCTGCTCTCAGCCCGAACTCCTGACCTCCGCCGGTCTGGATCGGAAGCAAGGGTGTGCCCTTTCGAACGTACAAAGCCCCAACACCTTTCGGACCATAAAATTTGTGAGCACCAAGCGACATCAATTCCACACCCAAGACCCGGACATCCACAGGCAAATAGGCCGCGGCCTGGACCGCGTCAGTGTGAAAAGGGACGCTGTGGACCCGACAGACCGCTGCAATTTCAGCCACCGGATTGATTGTGCCGATCTCGTTATTGGCATACATCACTGAAACAATAGCGGTATCCCTGCAAATTGCCGCTTCAACTGTCTCCGGGGAAATCACGCCGGACGCGTCAGGTTCCAACCATTCAACTTTAAAACCAAAATGATTCGCCAAGGCTTCCGCAGTTTTACTGACAGCGTGATGCTCCACCCGGCTGGTCAGAATTAAGTTTGCGCCGGTTTTTTCCCGCCTTGCCAACGCTGTCCCGCGCAGGGCTAAATTATCAGACTCGGACCCACAAGAGGTAAAAACAATCTCATCGGGCTGACAATTTAGCGCAGCTGCAACCGTCTCGCGCGCGGATTCGACTGCGGCCTCGGCTTTCTGCCCAAAACAGTGTACTGAAGATGGGTTGCCGAATGTTTCGTTGAAATACGGCAGCATGGCGGTCTGCACACGCGGGTCCACGGGAGTGGTGGCAGCGTAATCCAGATAAATGGGATCGATCATAGGAAACAATTATACCGCTTCGCGGTCCGATGTACCGTTTCACAGCACGAAGGCCCTTTTTACAGCACAAAGGCCTTTTTCACAACACGAAGTACCATTTCACAGCACGTTGTACATCATCACGGGAAGAGATTACGAATTAGGACGCTGTCTCTACCAGGATATTTTCCTCGAAAACCATGGATGGTATAATCCCGCTGCTCATGGAACCCAACTTGCGCCAAGCCCAACTCAGTCACCAAACCGGTGGCTACAGTGTCACCACTCCTGTTTATGAAGGACCGCTTGATCTCCTTTTACAGCTCATCGAGCACGCCGAGTTGGAAATTACTTCAGTTTCTCTGGCACAGGTCACCGACCAGTACCTGGCTTACATCCACCAGTTGAAAGTCCCAGCAGACGAGATATCGGCTTTCCTGGTGGTGGCAGCCAAGTTAATCCAGATCAAGTCCGAGGCTTTGTTACCCAGGCCTCCGGCCCGGGAAGCAGGAGAAGAGGACCTGGGCGAAGCCCTGGCACGCCAATTACGGATCTACAAACGCTTCAAGGAGTTGTCAAATTGGCTGGACGATCGAGAGACACGTCACCTGCGTACTTACTTGCGAGTTGCCCCACCCCCAAAAATCGAAGGGCGGCTCGATCTCACCGGCATCACCCTGGCGGACCTGCTGGCTGCCGCTGAGGACATATATGCCGAAGAGGCTGGTAAACAAGCGTTGGGGACAGTCATTTCTGCGCCGCGCATCACCATTCGCGAGAAAATCGACTTGATTGCTGAGCGCCTTGGAATAAGCCGCAATACCACCTTCAGTGGGCTGCTGGAACAGAACCCAACTCGACTGGAAGTGGTAGTTACTTTTTTAGCTTTACTGGAACTGGTGAAACGTTACCATGTCTCCGCCCGGCAGGAGCGCTTGTTCAGCGACATTCAAATTGAGAAACTGGAAGAATGGGGCATGGATGAAGACCTGGAAATCGAATTCGAATAATGGACTGAAGAATAGGCCATATTTTCTTATATTCGCCTGATTGTTTCCGGTATATACTATTATCGTATCTTCTCAAAAAGAAGAGGAAGATCTGGGGTGTGCGGGCGGCTTCGCCGCCCGTAAACCCCACGCCCCCAATTATAGAAATGACACCTATTATCATCAAATTACAAGGAGAATGCCATGAATAATATTGAGGTATTTTATTACGTGCGCGACGCAGTCGCCTGCCTTGGTGTTCTAGTCGGGCTGGGTGGTGCGGTCTTCCTTTTTACCCGCAAGAAACCCTTGCCGGCGATTTTAGCCATGATCGGCTTCATTTTCCTGGGTATTGAACCGCTTCTGGATGTTGTTTTGTGGCGCGTCCTGGGAAATAGCGCCAACGCAAACTACGATACGCTTAACACTGCCTATGCCTGCATCACTGGCCCAACTCTATTCTTGGGAATCCTGCTGATCGTTCTGGCCTTCATCCTCGGCTTCAAGGAACCTAAACTACCTCCCCCATCCATAGAACCAGCCTCGATTCTGCCTCCATCCATATAAGAACATGCAATTTCAGAAAAATCAAAAGGATGCGCCTTCTAGCGCATCTTTTTTCGTGCCCACGCGACTGCCAACAATATAATAGCGGCTCCGCTTCCATCAATGAGCAGCGCATCCACCCAGCTTGGATGCCGGCCCGGTACGAAGGATTGATGAAACTCGTCTGAGATGGCGTAGAGTAATGCGAGGAGTAAGGCTAGCCACCACCGACGTTTATCGAACCGCAAGCCATACCAGTAGGCTGTGACCAACAGACCATAGCCAATCATATGTCCGCCTTTTTTTACAAATAAGTCCCACAGACCGAAACTGGGCATATCCTTCGATGTGATGGACGAAAAGCCAAATATGACAACCATCATCCCTATGGCGGGTATCCAGCGGAGAATACTATTATTTTTATTCATCGGGTCAAGTATAATCATGTTTGTTGAATCCTACTGATTTCATCATGAAACTCAAACTTGCTCTCGCTCAAATAAATTCCAAGCTTGGTAATATCCCGGCCAATCTGGAAAAGCATCTGGCCCTGGCTAAACAGGCATTCCAGGATGGTGCCGATCTGCTTGTTTTTCCTGAGCTCTCGCTGACTGGTTATGTGCTCCAGGATCTCGTCCCAACTATCTCCTGCCGGCCCCGTTCCGATGACCCGGTCTTTAAGGAACTAATTAACGCTAGCCGGGATATTGACCTGGTAGTTGGCTTTGTGGATGAAGACACCCGTCACCGGTTCTACATTGCCTCTGCCTACATCTCCCAAGGTGAAGTTGTTCATGTTCACCACAAGGTTTATTTACCAACCTACGGATTGTTCGACGAGGGCCGCTTCTTCGCTCCCGGTGATTTAGTCCGCGCCTTTAACACCCGTTTTGGCCGTTTCGGAATGCTCATCTGCGAGGATTTCTGGCATGCATCGCCGCCCTACATTCTCTGGCAGGATGGTGCAGACATGCTTCTATTTTCTTCCGCTTCACCGGGACGTGGTCTGAATGGCGAACCAAAGTTAGATTCATCAGCATGGGTGGAGCATATCAATCGGGCCTATGCCAGTCTTTTCACTATTTTCATTGCCCACGCCAACCGGACCGGTTTTGAGGATGGACTCAATTTCTGGGGTGGTTCCACTGTCTTTGACCCGAATGGAAAATTGGTCGCCCAAGCGCCATATTTTGAGGAAGCCCTGACAATAACTGAAATTGACCTCAACCAATTGCACCGTACCCGCGCCCGTTTGCCTTTATTAAGAGATGAACGCCCGGAACTGGTGCAGCATGAATTGGAAAGGATTCTTCATAAATAAAAATTCCACCACCTTTCATGGAGTTGCCACCTCCGCCTGGAGTGTTGTATGGAAATCGACTTGTTGATCAATCCTGAACTTGTCCGCAAGATTCTTACAAAATTCATCGCTTCGGAAATAACCCGTGTCGGTTATTCCCGGGCAGTTGTAAACCTGTCGGGGGGGATTGACTCTGCTGTTTCCTTCGCACTGGCAGCCGAAGCTCTTGGACCGCAGAATGTGCTGGCAATCCGCTTGCCATATAAGACATCCTCTGCTGATTCCCTCTCCCATGCCCAGATGCTGATTGACCAGTTTGGCTGTCCATCAGTAACTATTCCGATCACCGATATGGTGGACGCGCTCATTGTGCGCGAACCGGGAATGGCAGAGATACGCAAGGGAAATATCATGGCGCGTGCCCGCATGGTAGTTGCCTATGACCAGTCGGAAGCGTTCAAAGGACTTGTTGTCGGTACTGGGAACAAGACCGAAATTCTGCTTGGCTATACCACGCTGTATGGAGATTCGGCTTGCGCCTTTAACCCAATTGGTGACCTTTACAAGTCCCAGGTCCGCCAACTAGCCAGGTCTCTGAATATCCCGGAACCGATCATCGCCAAACCACCTTCCGCGGACTTGTGGTCGGGGCAGACCGATGAAGGCGAACTGGGATTCACGTACGCCGAAGTAGACAAGCTGCTTTTTCTGCTCGTTGACCAGCGCTATCGTCCTGAAGAGTGTGTCGAAGCGGGATTTGATGAGAAATTTGTGCGCCAGGTTTTTGAACGCATCCGCAAGAACCAGTTTAAACGTGTCTTACCCCCTATTGCAAAATTATCCAGCCGTACTGTTGGGTATGATTTTTTATACCTACGCGACTGGGGAACATAATATAATTATAAAACCTTCACAAATTCTATGGGGTGATTTATATAAAAAATCTTTATCTACCCATTGGCTAAGGTATGAAATTATCCATTCCCCCGGCACTCCGCCATAAACGGTATCTCTACCTCTGGCTGGGTTTGCTCATCTCGATCGCCGGTTCTCAGATGCAAATTTCTGCCCTGTTCTGGCATATCCGTATACTGACCGGAAATCCACAGCCGTTGGCATTGGGCGGTATAGGTCTTGCACGTATCTTGCCGATCATTTTTTTCTCCTTCCTGGGCGGGCCAGTTGCAGATACGCTCAACCGTCGCCGGATTCTCTTCGTAACCCAAACCGCAATGGCACTGGTGGCATTGGTTTTGGCGTTTCTGACATATTCTGGTTCCATTTCCATCTGGTCAATCTATGTGCTAACAGCCGTTCAGGCAACTGCGATAGCTTTCGACGGTCCAGCACGCCAGGCCATGATCCCCAATATTGTCCCGGCGAAAGATTTACCAAGTGCGTTCAGCATGTCTTCTATTGCACAGAACGCTGGTTCCATAATCGGTCCAGCGCTGAGCGGTATTGTCATTGCCAATCTTGGTCAGGGATATACTTATTTATTCAATGCGATCTCTTTCCTGGCTGTAATCTTCGCGCTGATT
This sequence comes from uncultured Anaerolineales bacterium, assembly GCA_903829085.1. GTDB lineage: Bacteria > Chloroflexota > Anaerolineae > Anaerolineales > Villigracilaceae > UBA877. The sequence goes on from CAIKOL010000019.1 coordinate 11,715, forward strand.
CTGATCGGTCCCGTATTGCAGGACGCCAAGAAATCTGGTGTCCATTTAAGCGCAGCCATGGATGGCATCCGCTTTATCTTTTCCAAGCCCATAATTCTGTCTACCATGTTGACCGACTTTGTTGCCACATTCTTCGCATCGGCAAATACAATGATGCCCATCGTTGCAAAAGATATCCTTAAGGTAGGCGAAATCGGGTATGGCTGGTTGTCATCAGCACAAGCGATCGGATCGGTAGCTGCCGGCGTTGTGATTTCACAGGTTCAAAATTTGCGCAAGCAAGGTCCGACTTTCCTTCTCGCAGTGGTTATTTTTGGGGCAACTACGGTTCTTTTCGGAGCGACTACTGACTTTTCCGTTGCCATGATGGCTTTGATCCTAATGGGTTCCGCCGACGCTGTCAGCACGATCATCCGCAATACGATCAGGCAGTTGAATACCCCGGATCACATCCGCGGGCGCATGACTGCCATTAATCAGATTTTCTTCCAGGGTGGACCCCAGTTGGGAGAAGTGGAATCCGGGATTATCGCCAGCCTGTTTGGCGTTCCAGCAGCCATTATTTCAGGCGGAATCGGCTGCATTGTTGGTGTGGGCATAATTGTCATGAAATGGCCTCAACTGCGTGCGTATGACGGCGACGAACATCTCCGCCAGGTAACCCAGATGAATTGATATTACCCTACGGTTACTGCACGTCAGCTATACAATTCTGAAAATAAGCTTGATGTTGATTGACTTTCCAATCAAATCGCACTATACTGAGGAAAGAGTAATCGCATATGCGAGTGTTTTCTTCAACCTCCCGGTTCTTTTCTTGAAAGGCACGCTGTTATTTTGCGTGCCTTTCACCATCTTCTAGGAAAGGAGATCGAGCATGGACTCTGGAATGATTGGCAAGATTGACAAAGCGAAACGTTACGCCCAGGAACCTCATCGGTTTCACTTTGAAGCATTTACCGTCAGAATTGAAGGTGAGAACAATTCACATATTGTTAAATATGCAGATGATAAATGGGATTGCGATTGTGACTATTTTCGCTCGCGTGGTGTGTGTACGCATACTCTTTCGTTGACAAACTATATTCTCAAAGACATGGTGCCGGTCCCAGTGGAAGAAAGTTAGGAAGAATAGTATGAAACTCCAACCTCCGAGGCTCCCTGGCGTCGGAGGTTTTTTATCTCCGCAAAGCTTTTTCTGGTTGGAGAACTAGGAATTGCCTGTTTTTGATATTTTTTATTAAGTAACTCCATGTTGCTACAATTCGACTGTTTTAAAGTACAATTTGAAGCTATGAAACCAATTTCACGTCGAGATTTTCTTAAATTGGGAGGGCTGGCTCTTGCCAGTCTGGCTTTTACTACATTTTTACCAGAATATACTGAATTTGAGGATATTGATCTGGTGCGCGTGGCCAAGGACCCTGTCAGTGTTTATAAGGAACCTACAGACACAAGCCAGATAGTCGGAACATGGTCGCGCGATAGCCTGATCCATGTTTATGAAACGGTGGATTCCGGTACTCCAGGTTATAACCCAATCTGGTATCGCGTTTTCGGTGGATATATGAATCGCGCCCGCTTGCAGAAGGTGCAAATTCACTACAACACACCCCTTTCCAATATCCCAGAGACCAAACTATTATCCGAGGTTACTGTTCCTATTACTCAAGCATACCGTTACGACCAGTGGGATGGTTGGGTTCCGATATTCAAGTTGTATTACAGTTCCATTCAATGGATAACCGGGATTGAAACCGGGCCAGATGGAAAAGCCTGGTATATCGTCCAGAATGAGGCCGATAAAAGTGCTCAATACTTTGTTCCTACTGTACAACTACATCCCATTTATCCTGAAGAAATCATTCCTCTCTCTCCTGGTGTGCCGATCGGGAAAAAGCACATTGACGTAAATATAAGCACACAAACCCTCACATGTTCCGAATATGACAGTGCCGTCTTCACAACCCTTGTTTCAACCGGTGTGACCGGGATGGATACTCCAGACGGAAATTTCAATATCAATGATAAACTTCCTTCCAGGAACATGAGCACTACCAGCCGCCTGGCAGATGATATCATTCCCTTGGTAGGGGTCCCTTGGTGTAGTTTTTTTACTGAAGAAGGCCATGCCTTTCACGGCACCTACTGGCACGACAACTTTGGTGTCCCAATGAGTCACGGTTGTGTTAATATGCGTAACGAAGATGCCAAGTGGCTCTTCCGCTGGTGCCTGCCATCTTCCGGATTCGATCAAATTGACAAACAAACCCTGGATACCAAAGGCTTAGGGACAACCGTTAACATTCACTACTAATATGCCCATCCTGACCTGGCCTTCAAAATCATTACCGGAAATTGAGCATGCGGACATCATCCTTGACACAGTGCTCTATCCGCACGGTTCAGGTTATCCAAATTCCAAACCAGAGAACCATCTTTTTTTGGGTGACAATCTGCAAATTATGGCATCCCTGCTACCGGAATATGAAAATCGTCTGGATTTGATCTACGCCGATCCCCCTTTTTTTACAAATAAACGCTATCCTGTGCGCATCGGGCGCGGTGAGGACTCCCGCAGGCCGCAAGAATGGCAAATGGCTGAAGGATACGGGGACTATTGGAAAAACCCGGAAGCCTACCTGGACTTTCTTTACCCGCGGCTGGCTTTGATGTACCGCTTGCTTGCGCCGACCGGAACCCTATATTTGCATTTGGATTGGCACGCTGATGCTTATGCCCGTCTTCTGCTGGACGAATTATTTGGACGCGAGCGCCTTATGAATGAAATCATATGGACTTATCACGGACCTTCTCCAATCCGGCATGCCTTCAACCGCAAGCATGATGTCATTCTTGTCTACACAAAGAGTGATGATTACACATTCAACGCGGATGCTGTGCGTGAACCGTATCATCCGAATACGGTTAAAACATTCGCTTCTTCATCGAAAGCTGGATTTGGCAAAATTCCTAATCTGGAAAGGGGAAAAGTCCCTGAAGATTGGTGGTACTTCCCGGTAGTTGCCCGTCTGCATAACGAACGTACTGGTTATCCAACCCAGAAGCCCGAAGCACTGCTTGAACGGATTCTTTTAGCTTCTTCCAATCCTGATGATCTGGTGGCTGATTTCTTCTGCGGTTCCGGGACATTTCCTCTTGCCGCCCTCAGGCATGGCCGTCGCTTCCTGGCTGGGGATGTATCGTGGCGCGCTATCCATACCACACGCGAGCGATTAATTGACTTGTCAAGAGCGCCATTTACACTATATCGTGAAACCGCCGTCTCAATCCCAAGCTATGCTCCTGCCTGTCCGATTGTTTTTTCAGACCAGAAATTATCTTTAAAAAATCCCCCTGCTCTCGATTATTGGGAAATTGATCCCGCATGGGATGGAATAGTATTCCGCAGTGTAAACCAGACTCGGCGGTCGAATCGGTCTGCTGAAATACCCTTGGAAATAAAAATGCCCATTGCAGCTACAAACATCTGCGTGCGGGCAGTTACCGTGAGCGGTTCGGTATTTCAATCAAACATCTAATCGATAGCCTAGACCTCGGATTGTTTTTAAATACTGAGGTTTATTGGGGTCAGCTTCAATGGCATGACGCAGCCACGATACATGTACATCCAGAGTACGGGTGTCATCCGTGTAATTCGTTTCCCAGACTTGGGAAAATAGCGTCTTACGTTCGATTACTTCGCCCCGGTGCTCAATCAATGCCTTTAACAGACTCACCAATCGCGGAGTCAAGCGGGCTTGTTTTCCAGAGCAGCGCACCATACGCTTCTGAATATCCAAGCGAATCGGGCCTGCATGGATACTGTCTTTGCCATCGCTGGGAAGCAAGTGGCGAATGCGATTTACTAATTTTTGGGCGGTAAAGGGCAACGAGAGGATCGCGTCAGCGTCTATTTTTTCCACTTCACGATCCTCGTCGAGGATAAGCAGGATGGGAAGGCCAGCGGTTCTCTCGCGAAGCGATTGGCAGATACGTTTCCCGCTGGTTCGTAGAGTGGCCGCATTGACAACAATCAATTCTGGAATAAAGCCTTCAGCTAGACGCGCCAAAGCCTCATTGCCACTGGAAACCAGTTCAACAATGAAACCTTTTTTTCGCAGGGCTGGAGTGAAGGTTGGATGCTCTGCGTGCTTACCCTCTATGAGCAAAAGTGTGGCGTCTGTCATGATTTATTATTCAAATGAACTGGCAACGATTTTTAACATTATACACCAATCTTAAAGAATATCGCATCAGCCCTTGGTACCATCGCCAAAAGAAAATTGGTTAAAATTGCACCTCACTGAAGATGATGGTGGGACCGGCTGGTTATTTAATCCAAAAATAGGGAAATACGACCCGGATGATTACATCCAGTATCATTCCCAACATGAACCAAGTTCCGAATGCGCGGTTGTTTACAAATGCCTGCGGGGCAAAATAGAGAGGCCAACCACCCTGCCCATCTGGAAAATCAACAGGACGTGTCTCCGGCTTGGGTTTCAGGAATTGAGGGTAGAGTTTCAGAAAAGTCGGAATCGCAACGAATACACACAGGAGCACCGGTGTAAAATAACGGGTGATAATAAGTACAACCACGAGTAAATAAGGAAGCCCCATCATGGCCAAAACAGCATAACGAGCAGCCTTCTCACCGATTAACACCGGTAGAGTGAAAATCTTCTTGGCTTTGTCAATCAATAACTTGTCAATATGCTTGCCGAAAATGACCGTGGTCACGCCCAGAACATAAGGTAAACTTGCCCAAATTACATTCCACGACCAGACATGCGTGAGCACATAATATCCCCCTCCCACCATCAACGGGCCCCAAACAATCAGCACAGAGATCTCACCCATGGCTATATACTTCAGTGGCCAGGTATAGAACAGGACAAAGATAGCACCCAGTGCAAGCAGCAACCAGGTAAGCCCTCCCCCGCTGACGATCACAAGGTAAATTCCGCATACCAGCGCCAGTAGACCCGTGATGCCAAAATAGGTCAGGTGTTGGCGTTTGGTCAACAGACCATCTGCCACCGGTTGGGGACCGTACATCGTTCGATAGTAATTATCTTTATCCACTCCGCGGGTGTAGTCGGTGAAATCATTAAAAATGTTATTAGCCGCGTGCGCCAGGATTAGTCCAAGGGTTAGAATGAACCACGTGAACGGATTCACTGTGAAATTACCTTGCCGAGCATCGTGCAAGGCAAAAAGACCGGCAAGTACCGCCGAGAGAAATGTCATCACCAGAACTGCAGCCCGGGTACTGATCAGCCATTTCGAGATAATATCAAGTCTATCCCATTCTTCTTTGGTAACGTTGGGAATAACGGTCAACGCTTTCTTCCACATCGCAAAGTTCATTTGCTTTACTCCTTTTCAGAATTCCGCCAGATTATACTCGAATATGGTTGGAGAACCCTTTTCGATTCTGTTTGTGAGTATTGTCACACAAACGAATGACTTCTCCCACTGGTAGATAATAGCCGAAGAAAACATACTTCATTTAGAATTTCACCCAGGCTTGAAATTTACTTCGGGCCGGGAATCCTTTCACGAGGTGGAGCGATGCTATGTCCGAAAAAGTAACTTTAGTCGACCCGCCTTCCGCAGGACCGGTGGCGCACGAAGATCTTTCGTTGTTGAACGAAGTGTCCCTGTGCACTCCTGGTGATTCGCATTTGGAAATGTGTATCCAATGCGGTACCTGCGGAGGGTCTTGCCCATCCGCCAGTGCCATGGATCATACTCCGCGTGCCATTTTTGCCATGCTGCGCGCTGGTATGCGGGATGAGGTCATGAAGAGTAATACTCCCTGGATGTGCGTTTCCTGCTACTACTGCACTGTGCGCTGTCCACAGGATATTCATATCACCGATGTGATGTATACGCTCAAGAATATGGCCATTAAATCCAAGATGGTGCAGGATTCAACTGCATCTGATTTCTCCAGAACATTTATTAGTTACGTGAAGAATTACGGGCGCAGTTTTGAAATTGGATTGGCTGGAATCCAAAATGCCACCCACCTAAAACTTGCTGCTCGCCTGCCAAACATGATCCCCATGGCACTTGGGATGTTGACTAAAAAAGGGATGTCTCCATTGCCACCCAAACGCATCAAGGGTTTGGATGGTTTGAAAAAGATTCTAGATCGCGCCCAAGAATTGGAGGCTGAATGAGCGAATATCTCTTCTACCCCGGTTGCTCGATGGAAAGCAGCGCCAAAGCATACTATCATTCGGTCATGTCCGTCTGTAAATCGCTCGATGTCAAACTGAATGAAATTGATGACTGGAACTGTTGTGGCGCCACAGAGTATCTCTCTTTGGACATTACACCTGCCTACGCTCTAATTGCTCGCAACCTGGCGCTAGCAGAACAGCAGGCAAATGGCTTAAATACAATTGTGGCTCCTTGCTCCGCATGCTATCTTAATCTCTCGAAGGCCGACCATTACATGCACGAAGATAAAGCCTTTGGAAAAAAAATAAATACAGCCCTGGCAGCTGGAGGCTTACATTACGATCCTGGGCAAATGGTTGTTCGCCACCTTCTGGATGTGGTGATCAACGAGGTTGGGATGGATAAAGTCAAAGAGAGAATTGTCAAACCATTGACCGGACTGCGGGTGGCGCCCTATATTGGCTGTATGCTGCCCCGGCCAGACTATAACAAACGGTACTCAGACAGCGAACATCCTTATGAACTGGATGATCTTTTACGTGCTCTGGGCGCCGAAGTGATCGACTTCCCGCTCAAGACTGCGTGTTGCGGCGGCCATATGACGCAGATTGGTCCCGACACAGCTTTTGAGCTTATCCGCCGACTGATCTCTTCTGCTGACGATTACAAGGCTGATGTGCTTGTGGCACTCTGCCCGATGTGCCAGATGAATCTGGATGCCTTCCAAGGGCAAATGAATGGCTATTTTCATACCAATTACCACATACCGATTCTGTTCTTCACGCAATTAATGGGATTGGCATTCGGAGAGAAACCCGAAAACCTGGGTTTCGGTTCTGAATTCGTCAGCGCTCACGAGGCAATGCAGCGCATCGGGGTTCAGACCCCATTGCCAGATGCAGCCAAGCCTGCTCCAAAGAAACCAGCCGGATTGCCTATGCCACCGGCGCGCGCGCGTGCCGGACAGAAAATTACTATTGGTAACGAGGAGGCAAGTAAATGAGCTCTGAAGATAAAAAACCCAAGGAACGGATTGGCGTCTATATCTGTCATTGCGGTAGTAATATTGCCGGCGTAGTCAACGTTGCAGATGTAAGTAAGTGGGCTGGTGATAACCTGGCGAATCAAGGCGTGGTTGTTTCCCGTGATTACAAGTTCATGTGCTCCAGCTTGGGTCAGGAATTGATTCAGAAGGATATCAAAGAACAGAAGCTGACTCGCGTGGTTGTGGCAGCCTGCTCGCCCCACCTGCACGAACCGACCTTCCGGACAGCCTGCAAAGGCGCCGGTATGAACCCATACTTATGCGAATTGGTTTCCATCCGCGAACAAGATTCATGGGTTCACACCGATAAAATTGCCGCCACCGAAAAGGCAAAAGCCATTGTAGCTGGTGGCGTTTCACGCGTAGTGCACCATGAACCATTGATTCCTCTAAAAGTCCCCATCCACCCAGCCACGCTGATTGTAGGTGGAGGCATCGCTGGTATCCAGGCTACTCTCGAAATCGCTGATGCCGGCTTCCCAGTCTATTTGGTGGAACGCGAACCGTCCATTGGTGGTCACATGGCCCAATTCGACAAGACCTTCCCTACCCTGGACTGCTCAGCTTGCATTCTGACCCCCAAGATGGTTTTAGTGGGAAACCACCCCAACGTCACTCTACTCACCTATTCTGAAGTCCAGAAAGTGGATGGCTATGTTGGAAACTTTACCGTTACCATTAGGAAGGGTGCTCGTTATGTAAAGACGGCCGACTGCACAGGTTGCGGTATCTGTTGGGAGAAATGCCCGAAGAAAGTTATTGATGACAAATTCGAGGCTGGTCTTGGATACCGCAAGGCAGTTTATACGCCCTTCCCACAAGCCGTTCCCAAATATCCCGTCATCGACGATATAAACTGCACATACTTTCAGAAGGGTACATGCAAGGCCTGTGAGAAGTTCTGCCCTACCAACGCAATTGACTTCACGCAGAAAGACGAAATCATGACCGTTGAGGTAGGTAACATTATCCTTGCCACTGGATGGGATTTATTCGATGCCCGTCGTGTCCCAAATTACGGTTATGGACGCCTGGCTAATGTCTTCACCAACATGGAATTCGAACGTTTGAGCAATTCAGCCGGCCCCACAGGTGGCAACATTGTTCTTCGGGATGGAAAGACCACCCCGAAATCAGTCGGTATCGTCCACTGTGTTGGATCGCGTGATAAAAACTACAACAACTACTGCTCAGCTATCTGTTGTATGCAGAGTTTGAAATTTGCTCATCTTGTCCACGAGAAAACCGGTGCTACGGTATACAATTTCTATATTGACATTCGAACTCCAGCCAAAGCTTACGATGAGTTCTACCAGCGGATTATCGAAGAAGGGACCCTGTTCGTCCGCGGCAAGGTGGCTGAAATCACCGATGCTGCCCGCAACCCAGGCGAGGAAGGCAAGCTCATCATCCAAGTCGAGGATACACTGGTTGGAAAACAACGCCGTATTCCTGTGGACATGGTGATCCTGTCCTCTGGTCTTGAACCCCGGGCAGGCTCGAAGGAAGTGGCCAAGACTTTTGGGATTTCCTGTTCAGCAGATGGTTGGTATATTGAGCGCCATCCCAAACTGGATCCGGTCGCGACCATGACCGAAGGTGTTTACATCGCTGGCTGTGTGCAGGGTCCAAAAGACATCCCTGCCAGCGTCGCTCAAGGTGCGGCTGCTGCAGCCCGCATCCTGGGTAAGATCCAGCAAAAAGAAATCGCTCTTGAGCCCATCCGAGCCACTGTTATCGAAGAGAAGTGCTCAGGTTGCCGGATTTGTAATACCATGTGCCCGTTCAGTGCCATCCTATTCCACGAGGATACGATGGTAAGCGAAGTCAACCCAGCGCTATGCCAGGGCTGTGGCACCTGTGTGGCTGCCTGCCCGGCAGGAGCCATCACCGGTACGGGCTTCTCCAATGAGCAAATCCTTTCGCAGATTGACGGTCTGTTGCTCTTGACGCTTGACAAAAAAAAGGAGGCAGCGGTTGCGTAACGGTCTCCGTTCGCCTGCTGAGGAAACCCTATGACTGAAGAAACCAAACCTTTTGAACCCGTCATGATCGGCTTTACCTGCAACTGGTGCTCCTATCGTGCTGCGGATATGGCTGGTATTTCCCGCATGAAATATGCCCCGAACGTCCGTCTGATCCGACTGATGTGTTCTGGGCGTCTCGATCCAACATTTGTGTTCAAAGCTTTCGCGGGTGGTGCGGATGCAGTGCTTGTTTCTGGCTGCCATCCGGGGGATTGTCACTACGCTACCCAGAATTACAAAGCCATGCGCCGTTTCTACCTGATGAAGCGTGTTTTGAACCAGCTGGGTATCGAATCTGGTCGCATTAAATTGTTGTGGGCCAGTGCTGCAGAAGGCCAGATATTCGCAAATGAAATTACTAAGTTCGTTGAAGAAGTCCGGGCGTTGGGTCCTTTGAATTGGAATAAGACCAGCGCTGAGATTCCAGTGGAAACCAAAGAAGAGGTGACAGCATGAGCAATAAACCAAAATTTGCCATGTATTGGGCCGCTTCCTGCGGCGGATGCGAAATCGCTGTCCTGAACATTCATGAGAAAATCCTGGATGTGGATGCAGCCTTCGATGTGGTTTTTTGGCCGGTCGCCATGGATGCCAAGTACAAGGACGTTGAAGCCATGCAAGACGGCGAAATTACACTTTGCCTGTTCAATGGCGGGATGCGTAACGATGAGAACGAACACGTTGCCAGACTATTGCGCAAGAAATCCAAGATCATGGTCTCGTTCGGCTCTTGCGCCTGCGAGGGTTGCATTCCCGGGCTGGCTAACTTCTCATCAATTAAAGAAATGGTAGATACTGCCTTTACAACCATTACCACTGATAACCCCGATAACCTTCGCCCACAAACCAGTTATGCCATGCCTGAAGGTATTATTACCATCCCGACCCTCAATACAGTGTTGAAGACGCTTGATCAGGTGGTGGATGTGGATTACTACATGCCTGGCTGCCCACCCGAATCCCATCAAATTGCAGCAGTTGTTGATTTGGTCATTGCTGCTCTCAATGGGAAAGCCGAACTTCCTCCCAAAGGGGCCACCATAGGGGCCGGAAATTCAACAGTTTGTGATGAATGCACGCGCAAACGTCACGAAAAAACAATCAAGGCGTTTGGACGCATCCAGCTCACCCACACCGATCCTGAATTGTGCCTACTTGAACAGGGCATCCCCTGCAATGGTCCTGCCACCCGCAGCGGGTGCAATGCCCGTTGTCCGTCCGCTGGTGCCCAATGTATAGGATGCTACGGTCCAGCCGAAGGCGTCGTTGATTATGGCGCCCGTCTGATTGCCGCGTTTGCTTCGGTCATCGATAGCGACAAGCCTGATGAAATTAACCAAATCCTCGATGGCCTGGTAGATCCTGCTGGTCAGTTCTATCGGTTCAACCTGGCTGGTTCCCTATTACGCTCCAGCAAGTCCGCACAGAAAGGATGATGAAACATGCAACGGATTACGATTGATCCCATCACCCGGCTGGAAGGCCATGGCAAGATCGAAATATTCCTAAACGAAGAAGGCAATGTCGCTAACACGTACTTCCAGATTCCGGAACTGCGCGGCTTTGAACGCTTCTGTGTTGGACGCCCGGTTGAAGAAATGCCACTGTTGACAAATCGAATATGCGGCGTCTGTCCGGAAGCTCACCATATGGCGGCAGCCAAGGCTGTTGACGCTGTTTATCACGTCGAAGTACCACCCACCGGCAAGAAACTGCGTGAACTCCTGTATTCAGCCTTTTATGCGACTGATCACACAACCCATTTTTATGCCCTGGGTGGACCGGATTTCATCATGGGTCCGGATGCTCCGGTTGCCGAACGCAATATTCTGGGTGTCATTCATAAGGTTGGGTTGGAAATTGGCGGCAAGGTTATCCAGATGCGCAAGTACGGCCACACAGTAGTTGAGATGATCGGTGGCCGCAAGGTTCACCCCTGCACATCGATTCCTGGGGGTCTGACCAAAGGAATCACCGAGGAACAGCGCAAGGAAATCGAAACAATGGGTCGCTGGGCCATTGAATTCGCCCAGTTCAGCCTGAAGGTATTCAATGATATCGTTTTGAGTAATAAGGCTTATCTGGATCTGATTGTTGGTGATATCTATACGCATAAAACTTATTATATGGGTTTGGTGGATGAGAATAACAGGATCAATTTCTACGATGGTAAAGTTCGCATAGTTGGACCGGATGGCAAGGAATACATCAAGTATGAGCCAAAGGATTATGCTGCCCACATCGCTGAACACGTTGAACCCTGGACATATCTGAAATTCCCATATTTGAAGAATGTCGGCTGGAAAGGCTTTGTAGATGGACCAGATTCTGGTGTCTACATGGCCACTCCGCTCTCGCGCCTCAACGCGGCTGATGGTATGGCAACTCCACTCGCACAGGCAGAATACGAGAAGTTTTACAGCACACTCGGCGGCAAACCAGTCCATCAGCGCCTGGCCATCCATTGGGCACGCCTTATTGAGCTACTTTACGCAGCCGAGCGCTGGGTGGAACTTGCCACCGATCCGGAAATAACCTCGCCAGATTTTCATGCCATCCCAACGGCAACCCCTACAGAGGGCGTTGGAATTGTTGAAGCACCACGAGGCACACTCACCCATCATTATTGGACCGACGAGCGCGGTGTAGTTACCAAGGTTAATCTGATTGTTGGCACAACCAACAATTATGCTCCCATTACCATGTCGATCAAGAAAGCCGCAGATAGCTTGATTAAAAAAGGCAACGTCAACGAGGGTCTGTTAAACATGGTTGAGATGGCCTTCCGCGCTTACGACCCGTGCTTCGGTTGTGCGACACACTCCCTACCCGGTCAGATGCCATTGGAAATCACCATCCGTGATACAGATGGAAACCCAATTGATGTCTTAAAACAATTTTGCGAATAACTAGCAAACGGAAGGTTGAGAAATTCGCAGTCTTCAACCTTCCAATTATTTATATTTTACTTACATGACTATTCTTGTCATTGGGCTTGGGAACCCTATTTTAGGTGATGACGGCGCCGGCTGGCGTGTTGCGGAGGAAATTGCCCGAGAAACAGCCAACAACCCCGAGATCGAGGCAGATTGTGCTTCCCTCGGTGGTTTGAGCCTTATGGAACGACTAACCGGCAGCGAACATGTTATCCTGGTAGATACCATTTATACCGGAAAAAAAACCATCGGGACAGTGAGCGTTTTCCCACTGTCCGAATTACCAGATATGTCAGCTGGTCACACCACTGCAGTCCATGACACATCCCTTCGCAACGCACTGAGCGTGGGCCGCAGTATGAACATCCCTTTGCCGTCCGATCAGGATGTACTCATTGTTGCTATCGAAGCTGAGAACGTATTTGATTTCTCTGAAACTTTATCTTCACTGGTTGAAACAGCTGTGCCTCACGCGGTGAAGGCTGTGCTACAATTGATATACTCTATATTAGGAGAGAGATATGATTTCCATTGAACTCTTAAGGCGTTACCCGTTTTTTGCCCTCCTCACGGAAGATCAGCTTAAGGCAATTGCTATGATTGCTGAAGAAAAAACATATCCGAAAGAAATCCTCCTGGTAAAGGAGAATGCCCCTGCTGATAAACTTATCCTCCTTCTTGATGGTGATGTAGACCTCATTTATAGTGGTGGCGGTGAAGGCGCTATTTCCAATGCCCTGGTTGGTTCGATTGCCCCGGGTGAGATGCTAGGCGTCTCGTCGCTCATTGAACCATACATCTACATTTCGTCCGCCCGGTCTACTATCCCTTCCAGGGTAGTTGAAATTGACGGGGTAGCTATTCGTGCCCTTATGCAGGTGGATAAAATGCTTGGTTTTGCATTAATGAACAACGCGGCGACCGCTGTTCTGGAGCGATTGAAATATACCCAAGTCGAATTGGCTGCTGCCAGAGCCTGATATTCTGAATAATAGAACCTGCTTGGACATTTGACTCAAAAGCGCCTCGAATTCAATTCGGGGCGCTTTAGTTTTATTCTTCCACTAGCCTTCGCTGGTCATGATGAACAACGGCTTCATTTCGAAGTTCTCATACTTGGGCCGATAGCGCTCGATATCATAGAAGTGATCCACATTTACAATCTTCTTTGTACCGGTTACCACATCCAGAGGCATGTTATCATAACGGCCATTCTTAAGTACTACCAATCGGCCATGGATATTTTTCAAAAGCAGGTCGAGTGCCAGGTTACCAAAAGCCATCGGGACAACTGAATCAATTGCATCTGGGTCACCGCCTCGCACCATATATCCTAATTTCTGGTCAATAGTATTGATCATCTTGCCATCATTGTGCTTCCCGGAAAGTTCCTTGATGCGGCTGGCCACAAGGTCGCCAATACCACCTAATTTAGCATGACCGTATGCGTCCGTTGAACGATCAGCAAAGACCATCTCTCCGCCTTCGAACATCGCCCCCTCTGATACCAGCACCACAGAGTAACGGCTTGGATTGTGGTTACGGTCTGAGATCATCAACTCGGTCAGTTTATCAATGTTGAATTTGTATTCCGGGATAACACAGCGGTGAGCTGCGCCGGCCATCGTTGGTAACATGGCCGTAAAACCAGCATAGCGCCCGAAGACTTCCAGTACCAGAAAACGTTCATGTGAACCAGCAATAGTTCGCAGACTGTTGGTCAGTGCGATTGTGCGCGTGACACAGGTGCTGAAGCCGATACAATAATCAGTTCCTGGCACATCATTATCCATCGTCTTGGGAATTGCAATGACTTTCAAACCTTCCTGGTATAGGCGCACTGCATAGCTGAGGGTGTCATCACCACCGATCGGGATCAGGTAATCAATGCCCAGCCAATCTAAATTCTTCAGCACATCAGGGGTAAGATCGTTCTCGTCCGCGTTGTATTTTTCTCTTAAATGAACAGGGACATCGTCTTTTTTCATCTTGCTTGGTTTCGTGCGCGAGGTGTGCAGGAATGTACCGCCGGTGCGACCGGACTTATTGACTAATTCTTCAGTTAAATATTGGTAGTTGTTGCTGTTATCTGCATCCTTTTCCCGGATAGTTTCTGTCACTCCAGCCCAACCGCGCCGCAGGCCAATCACCTGATACCCTTCCCGAATGGCGCGGATGGTAACAGCGCGAATAGCCGGATTCAATCCAGGCACATCGCCACCCCCCGTAAGAATACCAATTACACCTGGTTTCTTCTTGCTCATTTTTATCTCCTTTATGAAGTAATATAAGTTCAATTGGCCGTAATTATAATCCTCGCGGGTATAATTACCAAGAAAAGAGAGGATGCCTAATGCCCCTTGATAATGCCGGTCCATTTCTCACCGATCCAAATAGCCAGGAACACCGCCTGCCAGCGCAGATAGTCACCATCGGGCGCGCCGTTGAATGCGATATTGTTATTGCCAGTAAAAGTATTTCACGGGAAAATACCCGTATCCGCCAGGAAGGGCGCCACTGGTATGTGGAGGATCTAAATTCCACAAACGGTACTTACCTGAATGGGGAACGGATTTTAACATCGATGAATCTCCGTGATGGGGACAGTATCAAGATTGGGGATGTGACGTTTATCTTCCATGACCCCGATACAACCACTCGCGAAAACCCCGTTCCCGAACTGGAAGTGGACACCACAGCTGGGGTCGTGCGTGTTAATCGAAAACCAGTTAGCCTATCGCCCAAGGAATATTTATTATTGGCTTATCTGTACGAACGGCGTTGCCAGGTCTGCTCAAAAGATGACATTGGTCATG
>CAIKOL010000020.1 GCA_903829085.1 uncultured Anaerolineales bacterium
GCGCCGCATCCTGCACACCAACGGCGTCCCGGCAATCTATGTGACCCACGACCAGGAGGAGGCCTTTGCACTGGCCGACCGCCTGCTGCTGCTGCACGAGGGGATGCTGGTGCGGGTGGGAACCCCGGCGCAGGTGTGGAGCGACCCGGGGTCAGCGTGGGTGGCAGACTTTTTGGGGCTGGGCAACCTACTCAGCGGGAAAATGCTGTCTCACGGGCAGGTGCAGACGCAGGTGGGGGTGCTGAAAACCGCCTGCAGGCACTCCCACGCGGTCGGCGAGCCGGTGTCACTGCTCATCCGCCCAGGCGCGGCCTCGACCGGGGTGGGGGAAAACCTGCTCACCGGTCGAGTAGCCGATATTCTGTTCCAAAATGAATTTTTCCGCGTGACGCTGGAGAATGGACTGGTCTTCCGGCTTCCAACTGCATACCGGGTGGGGGAACAGGTCAGCCTGCATGTGCCGGCTGCGGCGGTGGAATGCCTGGGGTAACCCCCATCCCGGCCTTCCCTCCGCTGCGCTCTGGGATACCCTTACGGGGACGATATACTTCGTGATCCCCAAAATACGACCCCCATCCCGACCTTCCCCCAAATATAAGAGCGTTATTTGGGGGAAGGAACGACCCCCATCCCGACCTTCCCCCAAATTGAAGAGCACTATTTGGGGGAAGGAGCGACCCTTTTCACTGGTTCCATGCAGGCAAACCAAAAAGTCCCGCTTTCTTCACGAGAAAACGGGACTTTTAACTTCATGCCAGGATGGCAAGCACAGGCAACAGGGCGGAAATGCCCAATGCTTGCAGGATTTGATCCCCAAAAAAGGCGAAGAGCAGCCCGGTGACTCCGAAGCAGCCGCAACACACCACCACGATGACCAGGATGGCAATGACCCAGGGGATGGTCTTTTTGGGGGCGAGGGGTGTGCCGGTGGCCTCGCTCACGGATTAGTAGCCGGTGTTGCCGATGAAGGGTATGCTGAGACCAATGCCCAGAAGCGGCAGGATGATGGCCAGGCAGAAGACGCAGATGCCGCCGACAAGCACGACATAGCCCATGATCAGGCCGGCAATCGCCATACCTTTGCCGGTGAGCATGCCGCCGCTCTTCTTGATCTCGCTCTGGGCCATGTGACCGGTAATGATGGCTACAATCGAGCCCAGCATGGGCAGGATGGTGAAGCCGGTGATCCCGCCGATCAGGCTGATGATGGCCAGGGTGCTGTTCTTGGGTCCGGTTGGGACAGTGGTATAGGGTTGGTTCATTTCTTCTTCTCCTTTTGGATCGTAAATATGGGTTGGATGATTCTCTTTTCAAAGCGCCCCGAAGGGTTGGGCGGGAAGCAGGCCTGCATGCCGGGCCCCAGCGGGACGTTTTTCACACGGGATCAGTAATAAGTGGACGGGATATTATTGATGACTTGCTGCCAGGGGATGAGGGTCAACCCGAGCAACGGCAGGACGAACAGGATGCACAACATGGCCAGCGCCATGAATATCCCGATCAGCGTCAGTACGCCCTGGAGCACGAAATAGGTCTTCAGGCTGCCCATGGAGCGCAGGAAGGCGAATTTATCGCCAAACTGGCCGGCAGAGTCGATCGAAGAGCCGGCCTGGAACATCAGGATCCCCATCCAGATGGGCAGCCAGGCGAAAAGGATGCCCACGATGGTGAGCGCCTGCCCGACTCCGCCGATAATGGACAGGACCCCCAGGAATTTCAGCCAGCCGCGCGCCGGGTAGATGGGAGCGCTTACCTCCCGCACCATGCGGGATTCATCCGCAGCCGGGGGGGGTGGAGCATAATTAGGGGTTGGATAAGCCATATTCTCCTCCAGTAGGTAATTATGAAACGGGCTGGCGTTTCCGATGGGCGCGCCGCCAAAAAGCCCAGATGATGAGTGCGATGGCAATGACCAGGATGACAATCATCAGTACCGGTGTCACGATCGAAAGAAAGGAAACCCCGGTTGCCAGAACATCTTCGGCAATGCTGACCGGTATATTGGCTGTTCCGCCGGTGGTGGCAGTGACTGCCGGGCGGATGGCTGCTGACTTGACCACATGCACGCTGCCCGCCACCAGCAAGCCGCAGATGATGGCGATCACCGGGTGGACATTGGTGAGCACATGGGCGCTGGCGGCAAAGATGATCGCTCCGGCTGCCGGGCGGATGCCTGTCTGGAGGATGTCGTTGATATGGTTGACCGCCGGGATCTTATCCGCCAGCATTTCAACGATCAGCAGCATGCCCACCACGATCAGTACCCAGGGGTTTGCCAGGGTGTCATAGGGTGGGTTGAGGGTGATCCAGTCGGTATAATGGGCGATCACACCCACCACCAGCAGCGGGATATAAGCGTTCAGCCCGGCGCTGGCTGAAAGTCCAAAAGCAGTCATGATCCCAAAAAGTGCTTCCATGAGGTTCTCCGATCCGCTACTTGCCGAGAGGAAATGCGCCCCACGTGCCGGTCAGCCAGAAGCGCAGGGCGTCGATGGCTGCCGTCTGGATCAGGGCGATCGTCAGACCAGCCACCAGGGGCAGCCACAACTGCCATAGCTTGGTATATTGGTTATCCTGGCCCATGAGCATCACCCAGAGCATGCCGTAAACCATGGTCAACAGCAGCCAGACTCCCAGGACGCTGATGATGGCCAGCGGATAGAGGACGAGCGGGCTGCCGGTAAGCACGAGCAGGTCGAGCACCACCTGGATACCCAGCAGCAGGCCGAAGGCTTTCCAACCGGGGATGGCAGCCTTATCTTCACCATCCTTCCAGACGGTCTGGTTGAAAGCCGGGAAGAGCATGACCGCCATGCCCAGCCCCATGCCGCTGCCGGTCAACAGGCGCAGGGTGTTGTTGGGCATATAGATGTTGGGGATATTCGGCAGGATGCCCGGCGAGACCTGTTTCAGCAGGGCCAGGTACGAATTGGCCCCGTCAATCCCAAAGGCGGCTACAAAAACGACCAGCACGGCAATGATGGTCCAGTGCGGAATTTTATACCGTTTCCAGCCAAGGATGGACTGGAAAACCAGCCCGGTCACCGCACCCAGGTACATGCCGGAACAGCGGGCGCAGAGCGGCAATTGATAACTCCCGATGTGGAACGAGCGTTCCCCGATGCGGTGGCAGACCGCGTACCCGATGGCATCTGCTTTACCGAAGAAGCCCGGAGGCGTGTTAATCAACCAACCGGCCAGGACCAGCAGGGCGGCAACGACCACTAAATATTTTGAAGCTGATCCAATGCGTTTGAGGGTAGTGTTGGGCATGATGGTCAATTATAGAGTTTTTAGAGTCGAAATGCAAGCAAATGAAAAAAGACCTTAGCTGATCAATAAGTGGGGGAGGAGTGGGAGGTGTGCGTGCAGCGTAGC
>CAIKOL010000021.1 GCA_903829085.1 uncultured Anaerolineales bacterium
AGGGCAGTATCAGCCGAGGTCATATCAAGTCGGTACCAGTCCGGGGAAAGCGTATAAAGCATGTCAGGGGGCGTCAAGCTCTCATGCAGCCGCAGCCCTTTGAGTTCCGGGAAATCCGGCCGGTGAACGAGGTAAGTCAATTCAGTGGGTTGGTACGCTGGGTCTTTGCGCTGGATGAGGGTCAACGCCAGGCGGGTAAAGACATTCAGACCCCAGTGATCCGGATGGACATCCTGGGAGTTCGGGTAAACGATCAGGTCAGGTTTATAAGTCTCCAGGACGGAAGTCAAATCCGCCAGGTAATCAGCACCAGCATAAACCGATTGCGGGTTGTACGTAATCGGATAAGGGCTTTTCATACCGCCATTGTAAGGTGAATGATATGGATTATTTACCAACCAGTGGTCAGTCCACATGGAAGGTGTACCACGATCGGGATAACTTAAAAAGGTAACCTGATCCGGGTGCAATCCCAATACAGCCAACGCGGCCAGAGATTCCTGCTGACGGACCTCGCCCATATGAATGAAATCTGCATTCCTTGGATAGATTTTCCAGAAATCCTGCATGGTGGCAAATAGAAAGCCATCGCCGTTCGTGGCGATGACCACCTGTACCTGGATGCCGGCCCGCTGCGCTGTCAGGATCAATCCTGCCGATCCAAGAGTCTCGTCATCGCAATGGGGAGCGAGGACAAGCAAGCGATGGAACCCGGCAAGAGAGAATGGTTTCAGATCCGCCAGTGATACGGAGGGTTCGGGCAGAGTCAACTGGCGGGTCAGGAGGACAACTCCCGTCAAAAGGAAAACAACCAGTAATGTCTTCACCCGGGGCGTCAGGATTGTTTTCAGTAATTCAACCATTATGGTTTCCAGGACGATCAAAGAGAGATATAAATCTTCCTGCGGTCAAGCCAGTAGGCTACCAGCGAGACCCCGCCAATCAAGATAACCATTTCCAGCACTACCAGCCAGGGCTGGGCAGCCTGAAAGATGGCTGGAAGACCAGGCATATAGAAAATTCCAATAATAAAATAGTGGATAAAATACAACACCAGCGGGTTCATGCCCCAGACAGCCAGAAAACGACCCTTCCAGTTAAATCGCCCAGCCACCCAGGTAAAAAAGATGAACAATAACGCGCTAGCGCCCAGACTGATCAAAACGTAAGAGGAAGAGACACGGTGTTTGCTGACCGGTACAATGAAAGCCAGCGCAATCCCCGCCACCATGACAGACAACGAAGCCCACGGAAAAGCTTTTTTCAAGCGTCCTTCGGCATGGAACAGGTCTGCCAGCGCCGTTCCCAGGATCAGCATTGCCCCCCAATTGAGCGAGCCGAACAAGCCGCCGTGCGGTGACTGGATGGTGAACCCAAGCATATATTTATCGAGAATGAGCTGATAGATCACCAGAATTCCAGCGCCAATCAACCAACGATACAAGGATGGCAGGTGGATGACAGCCAGGGTGATCAGTCCAGCCATCCCGATGGCCTGCAACACACCCCAATCAATTCCACTGGGATTCTTACCAGCGGCAGTCTCAAAGGCAGAGGCGATCGCCCCCAAACCAATGATTGCCAGATAACGGGCAAAGAACTGGTTGTAAGTTTTATAAGCACCTTCACGTTCCTTACGATGGCGGAAGGACATACCAAAGGTCAGCCCAATGGCAAAAATAAAAAATGGGGCGATCAGGTCAATAACCGTCAGACCGATATCGGGAGCGTGTTTCAGCCAGACGGGAACGATGTTCACTTCACCCATGTAGTTCGCCAGCACCATCGTCAGGATGGCGAAGCCGCGGAATTGATCGAGAGCTGTAATGCGGTTCGGTTTCATGCCCCCAATTATAAACTGCATTTTAGGAGGGGTTGGTAATCTTACAACCGGGTTCGCGAGAGTTCAGGCAATGGAAAAAAGGCACTCAACCAGCCAAGGGTAAAGTCGGATGCAACCCGAATGGGGAGAACGAGAACGGCAGCCAGGTAACCCGGTTCAGAGGTTGTAGCGATCTTGCGATCCTTGGCCGAATTCTTCAGGACATTACGAGGTAGATCTCAACCTGGTTGCTCTCCGAAATCGTATCATACTCCGCAGACACAGCCTGCCATTCAGGATCCATAAAGCACTTCATATACGCGATTTCAAGTGCAGCCAGGCTTTCCCATTCCCGTTCGATCACGAGCGTGTTTATTGTATGGCCACCAATGTAGCAGCGATAGCGCCGCTTGGCAGGGTATCCATGCCGCTGCTCTACAGCGTTGAATTTTTGATCCAAAACTTCCAGTTCCGTCCATTTTCCAGGGCGGATTTGTTGAATCTGACGCTCCATGAACATCATTCCACCTTCCTTTCCCTTGGACTAATCCCAACAATGAACAACCAATCTGCCAACTCTCGCGGGCTAAAACCCGGCTGCCGTTCTTTCCTTTCCAATGAATAAGGTTTGACGTGTATAATCGAACCACATCCACGTATTGACTATACAATTCTGTCGTAAAAACATTATAGCTCGGGTTTAATTTAATACAAGCATGTTGAGTCAAGAAACATGGCTTTCTCAAAGTCAAACAGCTGATGTTTCCCACCCCTTGCATCCACGCCCCAAAGCGGCGGAAAGATGGTCTTGGGGTGTCGACGGACGGCTTCGCTGTCCATCGACACCCCAAACCCCGACTTCGAGAACACCCAGAGTCAAGAAAAGGAAATCGGGATGAGGAAAAACGGGGCTTTTATAAAGCATGAAAACCAGGTTGTCCCTCATCCCTACTATGTGAAAAGTGTGTAAGGAAAGAGAGAATTCCTTCGCAAGGAGACAAATTAATGGTATATTTTTATATCTTATTTATCCAGTATTTCTAGTTATTGGAGGATCCCATGTCCAGCTTTAAACTCACCTATGCCACCATGTTCAACCCTCCGGAAGAACTGCATGCACAATTCGAAAGCGAGCTTGTAAAAGTAGAAGCCCGCCTCGGTAAAGAGTATGCAATGATCATCAACAATAAGGATATATTTGCTGAAGAGAAACTTGATGACTTTTCGCCAATTAACACGGATTGGAGGCTGGCGGTGATGCAAAAAGGGAACGAAAGCCACGCCCGCCAAGCCATGGAGGCAGCGCGGAAGGCATTCCCAGGCTGGAGCCATACCCCGTGGCAAGAACGTGTCCGCCTGCTGCGCAAAGCGGCAGGCTTGATCGAAGAACGGTTATATCAACTGAGCGCAGTAATGACGCTGGAAGTGGGTAAGAATCGCTTGGAATCACTGGGTGACGTGCAGGAAACTGCCGATCTGATCAAATACGCCTGCGACCAGATGGGTGCGAACCAGGGATACATCTCCGAGATGGGCAAGGACCCGCTGGTAGGTTACGATGCAATAAACGTATCGGTTCTACGACCTTACGGTGTCTGGCTGGTGATCAGTCCTTTCAACTTCCCCTTTGCACTGACCGGCGGTCCTGCCGGGACAGCGCTTGTTACTGGAAATACTGTGATCATTAAACCTGCAACAGACACTGCCTGGGTTGTCAGATTATTAGCCGAATGCTTCCGGGATGCCGGACTACCAGAAGGTGTGCTTAACTTCGTCACCGGGCCAGGCCGCACTCTCGGTCAGGCACTCATCACCTGCGGCATCGACGGGGTGACCTTTACTGGTTCATTTGACGTTGGCTCAAAAATCTATCGAGACTTCTCAACCTGCAACTGGATGCATCCCATCCTGCTGGAACTGGGCGGCAAGAATGCCGTCATCGTCTCCCGGCACGCTGACCTGGAACGCGCCGCAGCTGGCATCGTCCGTTCGGCTTTCGGCTTGCAGGGACAGAAATGTTCGGCAGCCTCGCGGATCTTCATCGAAGAACCAATTTATGATGCCCTGGTCGTCAGACTCAAAGAACAGACCGAGCAACTTGCCATCGGTAACCCAACCGAGCGGAAGAACTTCCTCGGCCCGGTCATCAACCAGGCTGCCTACAAAGATTTCCAGAGTTTCTGTGCAGAAATTGAAGAGGGTGGCGGAAAGTTCCTGACCGGAGGTGAAACCCTCACAGGCGGAAATTATGCCAAAGGTTACTACTGCCAGCCCACCCTGGTCACGGACCTGACTCTCACCCACCGCTTATGGAAGCACGAGATGTTCCTGCCAATAACGACCTTGGCGAAGGTTAATAACCTCAATGAGGCCATGCGGAACGCAAACGATGTCAACTATGGTCTGACAGCGGGATTTTACGGCAATGAAGAGGAAACAGAGTGGTTTTTCGACCAGATCGAGTCTGGTGTGACCTATGCAAACCGCCCTCAGGGAGCAACAACCGGCGCTTGGCCGGGTTTCCAGCCATTTGGCGGGTGGAAGGCATCCGGTTCCAGCGGTAAGAATTCCGGTGGAAAATATTATTTGCCGTTATATATGCATGAGCAAATCCGGACAACGATTAAATAAGCATCGGTTTGTGCAGACGTTGGCATCTTATCAGAGTTGACAGGCTTTAGGCCTGCATGAAAACTTCGGGCGGCAGGTTGACTGCCGTCCGAAGTTTTTCTTTTATCCACCGCCGATGATAGCCAAGACCAGAACGACATCCCCCTCCTGGAAAATATAATCCTTGGTCTGCTGCTCTTCATTAACCACAACAACGGCAATCGTCTCGGGTACAATACCAAGGTCAGTGATCACTTCGCGGATGGTGCGACCGGGCTGCACCTGGAGTTCAGGTTTTCCGCCATTGAAATCACGGAGGGGACCACTTAGACGCAAGGTAGCGGGCATATCAGGCAAACACGGCTTTCAAACCAAGGCTTTCTATGGTGGCAGGTGTGGGCAACCCATTCGAGGTCCAGCCGCGCTGTTCATAGTAAATATCCAGCAACTTGTTGACATCTTCGAATTTGGTGATCTGGCCCTTGGTGGGGCCGCTTTTGGGAGCGTCCTCGTAGAAACGGGCAGGCGGCAGATCCCAGCTTCTGCCAAAGCCTTCGTTCTCTCGAGCCCAGTAGAGACGGGTGAGATTCCAAATGCGCGCACCAACCATCTCCAGGTCTTCCCAGGAGCGGTGGATACCGGTGATGGCTTCGAGGGCAGGCACATACAGGTCACGGTCAATATTGAGTTCCACCCACTGCAAACGGCAACCGCCTAACACGTCGAACATCGGGCGGAAATTCTGCAGCCAGATGACTCGGGCTACTTTTTCTGGTACAACCAACTCGCGACCGACTTGCAAGTCATAGGTTATGGCCCAAGCGCGGTTGTGGTGGGCGCCCACGTCGCAGGTCATATAAGACAGCAACATGGCCGTGGCATTATGGGTGGCATAACCAGATTGTTCCATCCCCTTGACATGGATGGCGAATTTCTCAGTGCCCTGCCCCACTTTTTTGGAGGCGCGCTTGACGCCTTCTGAAAGCAATGCGCCCAGCCCTTCACGGCGGGCTATTTTTTCGATCATTGTAAAGACCGCTTCGACATTACCAAACTTGAGATCCAAACCGTCGGTATCCTTTTTAGTAAAGATGCCTTTCTCGTAGCACTCCATGGCCCAGCCGATGGCATTACCAGCGCTGATCGTGTCGATTCCCAGATCGTCGCACAAAAGATTGGCTTGCGCCACGGATTCAATATCCGCAATGCCCAGGTTGGAACCGCACAAGCCGATCGTTTCGTATTCCGGGCCTTCCACATTGCTGTTGTATTTCTTCATACGGCTATACTTGCCACAAGGGCAGGGGCAGCCAAAGCAACCCTTATCGGTGATTACGATGTGTTCGCGCATATAGGGGCCGGAGAGGGTACTGGCACCTTCAAATGAACCAGCACTGAAGTTGCGGGTGGGCAGCGCACCTACTTCGTCACACCAGCTCACGACTTGGGTAGTACCGTAACTTGTCCATTGCTTCAACCCATCCGCTTCCTTGCAAGCTTTATAGAGAGCCATGCCAGCCTTGCGATAGGCAGCTGGATCCGCAACCGGGATAGATTTTGTTCCATGAAGGACAATGGCTTTGAGCTTCTTGGAACCCATCACCGCACCCACGCCACCACGCCCTGCCTGACGGCCATAATCGTGGTTAACGCAAGCATAAGGGACCATGTTCTCGCCACCGGGACCGATGACGGCAATCTGATACTCCTCACCAAGTTTATCCTTGAACTGCTTCTCGACCATGAATGTGTTCTTTCCCCACAGGTCAGAGGCATCGCGCAGCTCGATCTTATCGTCATCTATGAAAAGAGTAACCGGCTTCGGGCTGACGCCTTCCAAAATAATACTGTCCAACCCGGCATAACGCATCTCAGCCGTAAAGTGGCCTCCCATTGAGGCGCTGGCATACCCCCCGGTAAGCGGGGCTTTTGTCGTCCAATCGCATTTACCACCACCAGGGATCAACATACCTGATATCGGTCCGCTGGAGATGAATATTTTATTCTCGGGGCCCAGCGGATCAGCCCCTTGCGGAACTTCCTTGAGCAACAAGTAAATCCCAAAGCCTCGCCCACCAATAAAATCGCGAGCCAGGGCGGCAGGAGTTGGTTCTTTCGTGAATGTACCGTTCGTCAAATTAACACGCAGGATTCTTCCAGCATAGCCATTCATATTTGCCTCCTTAAGCCGCTAATGCTTCAATTTCAGCAATCCAGAGCGCACTGGTGCCGCATACGGCCACACAATCACCGCACAGGTTACATTTCCAGGCAGTGTCTGCCAGTTTTGCGCGGACAAACATGACTTCCTCCGGGCATTCGGGAACGCAAGCTTCGCACAGGTTGCAATCGGCATAGTTAACAAAGTACGCGCCTTGCTCGTCCTGTTTAATGGCTTCTGTAGGACAGACCTTTGCACAGTCGCCACATTGCGTGCAGACGCGCACCCGATAAACACCGGGTGCAGGGAAATGAGGTTCGATTACCAATGCTGCCTTCTTAGGGTTGTTTTCGCCAAACAGGTTGAGCGAGCAAGCCACCCGGCAGGCATTACATCCAGAACACTTGGAACTATCCACATACAGCCGCATAATCAACTCCTTTCGGTATCTTCCCAATGAACTTGAACCAGAAGGCGGATGTGTGTGCTTGATTGACCATTATTTTCCCATCATCACGTAAAAAATGAAAGGATTCGCCTTCTGATTATTTAATCCTAATAACATAGTTTAATAACCATAGCCAATAAAGGAAAGAGACATCCATCCTCTTTTCTTATGCAAGCCTTCCTAATTCTACTCTCTTCCGGGTTGAAATCATCTATAATAAGGGGGTATGAATAATAACCTCCTTCCCCGGATTGGAACGTTCTTTATCCTGATTGGTTGCGGGCTTCTTATTATATTTGCCGGCTCCATATTTGCCAGAGAATTTAACCTGCTCTACCTGCTCTTCGCGGTGGCTACGCTTGTACTTGGGTCTGGGTTACGGCGCATGGCGCCGCGCCCGGAGCCCACGCGCTTCTCGACCTTCCGCAAGGTGAGGCAACGCTCCCGCCATCACGATGAGGAAAAACAAACCCAGAAAGATCAGAAGAAATGAACAAACTTATCCCACTTTCCGAAGCCGTTTCCCAATTCGTACACGACGGAGATTCAATCTATGCGGCCGGGTTTACACACCTGATCCCCTTTGCCGCCGGGCACGAGATCATCCGCCAAGGCAGGCGTAACCTGACGCTCGCCCGCGCCACCCCTGACCTTATCTACGATCAGATGGTGGCAGCAGGGTGCGCCCGGAAAGTGATCTTCTCGTACATGGGTAACCCGGGGGTCGGGTCCTTGCGAATCGTACGTACGGAAATGGAAGCTGGTCGCCTTGAATGGGAGGAATATTCCCACTTTGGCATGATCTCCCGCCTGCAAGCAGGGGCAGCCGGCCTTCCGTTCATGCCCATGAATCAGACCGGAGCCACGGACCTGGAACACGCCAACCCGCTGATCAAACGCGTCACTGACCCCTATTCGGGTCGCGAGGTGATCGTTGTCCCAGCGTTAAACCCGGATGTAGCAATCGTCCACGTACAGCGCGCCGACAAGGATGGGAACGCTCACCTGTGGGGTATCGTTGGCGAACAGAAAGAAGTGGCTTTTGCTTCCAAACACGTGCTATTGACAGCGGAAGAAATCGTAGATGAAAAAGTCATCCGTTCCGACCCGAACCGGACGCTTATCCCCGGTTTCATCGTCAGTGCAGTTTGCCACGTCCCCGGCGCGGCTCACCCATCTTATGCCCAGGGTTACTACGATCGCGACAATGAATTTTATCTGAACTGGGACAAGATCAGCGAGAACCCCGAAACGGTCAAAAACTATCTGGATGAATGGGTGTTTAGTGTGAAAGACCGTGATGAATACTGGCAGAAATTGGGATCAGTAACTCATAACCGGTTGAGGGTGAAGGCACGCTATAGCGAAAAGATCAATTACGGCAGTTATTAGTAGATTGGTTATGCGCATCCCCTCTATATCGACTGGCAAAACAGGCAGATTGCTGCATTTCCTGCATGCCAATGGTTATCCGCCTGATGTTACCGGCTTATTACTATTCCATATACCACCCATCTCGTCCCGCTCGAACGCCCAAACGAGGTTTTCCAGGCAATACAGAAATTCATCCAGGAGAATTTATGACCAACCTGACGTCTGCTGAACTAATGATTGTCAACGCTGCCAGGATGCTCCAAGACGGCGATGTGGTCTTTGTGGGTGTGGGTCAACCCAACCTGGCCTGTAACCTGGCCAAACGGACGCACGCCCCCAACCTTGTCATGATCTACGAAGCGGGGGTGATCGGCGCCGAACCGGCCCGCCTGCCTCTGTCCATCGGCGACCCCACCCTGGTCAGTGGAGCGTTGTCGGTGGTCAGCATGTACGATATTTTTACCAACTACCTTCAGCGAGGTAACGTGGATGTGGGATTCCTGGGGGGAGCCCAAATTGATAAATATGGGAACATCAACGCGACCTTCATCGGAACTGATTACGCCCATCCCAAAGTGCGGTTACCCGGTTCTGGTGGAGCTCAGGAAATTGCCGCCTGGGCGAACCGCTGTTACATCATGACCCCCCATCAAAAGCGCCGATTCCCCGAAAAAGTGGACTTCGTCACATCCGCAGGTACCCTGGGCGGCAAAGACGGTCGCGAGAAAGCAGGATTGCGCGGTAAAGGACCCATTGGAGTGATAACAGACATCGGTATCCTGGAACCCGACCCTACCGGCGAACTGGTGCTAACTGCTTTGCATCCTGGAAAATCGACCGAGGAGGCCATCAACAATACCGGCTGGGCGCTTAAAGTTGCTGCCCAGTTACGCACGACAGCACCAATTACAGAGAAAGAACTCGGGATCTTGCACAATGAGCTGGATCCAACCGGAATTTATCTAAAGAACAATGGTTAATTAAATGCAGTTCTCAACCATTTTCTTTGACCTGGGGTCCACGCTTGTTTATTCAAAAGACCCTTGGCCCCCCATTTATGAACAGGCGGACCTGGCGTTGGTCAATGTACTTGAGCGCGCAGGCATTAAAATTGACCCAGCCGGTTTCTATGCTGAGTTCGGTGGGTTCATCCGCGCCTATTATGACAGATCCGCCGAAGACAATCTCGAGAAGACAACGTTCATCTTGCTGCGCGAGATGCTTACCCTGAAAGGCTTCCGGGACATCCCAGAGCCTGTCTTGCGAGCTGCCCTGGAGGCTTTATATGCCGTCACGCAGACCAACTGGTACCTGGAAGAAGATGCCATTTCTACCCTCGAAAAGTTAAAATCCGATGGATATCGCCTAGGAATGATCTCCAATACGTCGGACGACAGGAATGTGCAAAGAATTGTCGACCGCTGGGGACTGCGTCCGTTTTTTGAAACCATCATCACTTCCGCCACCCTGGGCATCCGCAAACCCGACCGACGCATCTTCCAAGTTGCCCTGGAATATTTCCATGTCCAACCTATTGAGACTGTCATGATTGGCGATACGCTGAATGCAGATGTTTTGGGTGCAAATGAATTGGGGATCTTCAGCATTTGGATCATGCGCCGTGTTCAAGTTCCAAATGAAACTGATCTGAAAATCCAGCCGAAGGCAATTGTCACGACCCTGGCACAAATCCCGGACTTGCTTGCCCAGATCGGGAGCAACCATGCCAAAAGTCTTGCCTAGGATGTATTAATTCTATATACTGTGGATGATACCTGTGATCATCGTTTCACGGTTAATGGTAGGAGGAAACCATGTATCTTCAGGAAATTCTCGAAGTCGCCATAGGACTGGTCTTCATGTGGCTGGTCATCAGTGTGGCTGCCATGTCCGTACAGGAGTGGATCTCCAATTTATTGGAGTGGCGCTCAAAAGACTTGCAAGGTGCTATCGGGAAAATGCTGGCAAACCCCGACCTTCTTAAAGAATTCTACAATCACCAGATCATCCGCGGTTTATCGAAAGATAATAGTTGGTGGAATAATTTCACATCCTGGGTTGGGAATCTATATCGCAGGCTGGTTAAGAAACCTGTTATATATAGCGAACTAAAACCCTCCTATATCCCAGCTTCCGATTTTGCGCTGACGGTATTTGATATGGTCATGCAAGCCGGCATTGAGGCGTCGCCTATCAAGCAGGCATTTTCCGATATGCGCGCTGAGCTTGACAAACTTTCCCTTGACAGAATGAATTTCGAAGATAAGAAGGAAGCTGAAATATTCCTGGACGATATGCAGGAACAAGCCAGGCGGATTGCCACAACCGATATCGGCCTCGATTCCATCGACGCGATCATGGCACCCATCATCAGGTTTGCCGACGATCATCCAGGAATCAAAGATACCGTTTATGCAATCCTTTTGAACCGGCTTGACAAATATTACAATGCCTTATTGGATGAGCAGGGCAGGTATCCGATTGATGAAATCGCCAAAGATTTGAACCTCAAGCGGTTGCGAATCGGTCTCCTGGCCATCGAACAGACCAGCCCCAAGCTTAACCAATCGCTGCGCAGCCTGTTTACAGGGGTGGAAGAATATATAGATGACAAAGATAAAGCTCTGGCGGTTGCCCGCAAGAACGTTGAGACCTGGTTCGATAACTCCATGACCCGCCTTTCGGGCTGGTACAAGCGCAAGGCTCAGTTGGTAGCGTTTATTATAGGACTCCTTCTGGCAATCCTATTGAACGTCGATTCGATTGTTGTGGCAACCTCCCTTTGGCGCGAGCCCACACTACGACAAGCGATCGTAGCCCAGGCGCAATCCTATGTCCAGCAGAACCAACAGCTACCCAGCAGCGGGACCGAAACACTCCCACCCCAAAAAACAGTTGTTGAGTTACAACAGGAACTTTCCGCCCTGAATATCCCGTTCGGTTGGGAAACCACGGTGTATTTCCTGCAGGCAGGTGAAACTTGTCAGATCATCCCGCTCAGCAAGAATGCCATCTGGGGCATCTGGTCTGTTAATGTCTGCAAGCGGGTCACAAACGCCCCGACTGACAGCACCGGCTGGCTCAGCAAGATCATCGGCATCCTCATTTCAGGTCTGGCCGCTGCCCAAGGCGCTCCATTCTGGTTCGACATCCTGAAGAAATTCGTCAACGTTCGCTCTACAGGAGCGAACCCGGCGGAGGTTAAGGCAAAAGGCTAGAAATCCAGAAGGTAAGAAATCAGGGCTGACTGCTGGCAGCCCTGATTTTTGTGCAATAGTCTATTATAATTCTCAGATTAAAAGCGAAAGGAAACAATCATGCCCAGCAAAGTTTATTTCGGTACCGCCCGTCAATCGCGCCTAGAAGCGAATGAAACCTTACCAGCAAAACTTGACCTGATCCTCGAAAAACTCGAAATCCGCCAACGCGTCAAGGACGAAATGGTGGTCATCAAGATGCACACCGGCAACAACATCGGATATTCAACCATCCACCCGGTCTTCGTGCGACGGTTGGTGCAAGCCGTCAAGGATGGAGGCGGTAAACCCTTTATCGCCGATGTGAATTGGGATGTAGCCGGAGCCGAGAGCCGCGGTTACACCCAGGAAACCATTGGCTGCCCAATCTATCCCGCAGCAGGACCAGATGAGAAATATTTCTACGAATACGAAAAACCATATAAAAACATTAAGAAATGGAAACTTGCCGGCATGATCCACGATGCCACCTTTCTGATTAACTTTTCCCATGTTAAAGGTCACCCATCCTGCGGATTTGGAGCAGCTTTTAAGAACCTGGCACTGGGCTGCATGGCCGGAGAAACCCGGGGTGAAATGCACCATGCCATGCATTTTGACCAGTACTGGTTCCCTGAAAAATGTTCTGATCCGGTGATAATGGAAAAGATCGCTGCATCCTGCCCGTTTGAAGCCATCGTGGTGGATAAAAAGAGTCCCGACCGGATGCACCTACACATGGAACAATGCAACCAATGCGGACGCTGCCTTAAAGTTGCCCCACCTGGAAGCCTGAGGATCGATGAAGTTAACTTCCACTCTTTCCAGGAAGCCTGCGCCATTTCAACCAGCATAACGCTTTCCACCTTTGATCCAAAGAAGGTTACCCACCTTTCGCTAGCCACACACATTACTCCAGTCTGCGACTGCTTCGGGTTCACTTCAATGCCCATCCTGCCCGACGTGGGTATTTTCGGGTCCGACGATATAATTTCCATCGAACGCGCCGTGCTGGATGCCACCGCCGGGATGCGGCTCATCGAGGAGAATCTTCCACTGGCGATGGAAGTCTCCACCCACTCAGGCCATCCCTTCCGGCAATTGCACGGTCCGCTCAAGGACCCATACCTTGTCACCGAATATGGAGAAGAGCTCGGCCTTGGCCTGCGCGACTACGAACTGGTGGATGTTTTCCCATTGGAAAAGGTGGAACGGTCTGCCTTGCCATATATTCGAGCGTAAAGAGCTATAATTCAACCCATGACCGATCTCTTCGATCACGCCTTGCAGCAACAAATGAAAAATGAAGCACCATTGGCTGCTCGCATGCGTCCGCGCACACTCGACGAGTACGTCGGTCAGGAACATATCATTGGTCCGGGCAAGCTACTGAGGCGCGCCATCGAAGCTGATCGCCTTTTCTCGTCCATTCTCCTATGGGGTCCGCCCGGAACCGGCAAGACGACCCTGGCACAGGTAATTGCGAATCGAACCCAGAGTGCCTTTGAAACCCTTTCCGCCGTGCTAGCTGGGAAGGCGGAGCTGAAGGAAGTCATTGACGCCGCCCAGGAAAGAAGACGACTTTACCAGAAGAAAACCACCTTGTTTGTAGATGAAGTCCATCGCTGGAATAAAGCCCAACAGGATGCTCTCCTGCCGCATGTCGAGAATGGTACTGTGCTGCTTATCGGAGCAACCACGGAAAATCCGTATTTTGAAGTTATTGGTGCTTTGGTTTCCCGTAGCCGAGTTTTTCAACTTCTCCCATTGACTGGCGAGCAGACCGGCATCATCCTGGATAAAGCGCTAGCTGACGCGGAACGCGGTTACGGGAACCGCCGTGTTGTACTGGATCCACAAGCGCGCGCCCACCTGGTTGACATCTCGGGCGGTGACGCGCGGAATGCACTTAACGCCCTCGAACTGGCGGTTGAATCCACCTCCCCCGAAGTAGATGGCGTGATCCACATTACCCTGGATGTAGCGCAGGAATCCATCCAACGCCGCGCAGTTCTATATGACAAGGATGGCGACGCCCATTACGATACCATTTCTGCCTTTATTAAATCAGTTCGTGGCTCGGATCCTGATGCAGCCCTCTACTGGTTGGCGAAAATGCTCTATGCCGGGGAAGACCCACGCTTCATTCTACGCCGCCTCATCATCCTGGCCGGGGAGGATATAGGCCTGGCCGATCCGATGGGACTCGTGGTCGCCACATCCGCCATGCAAGCGTTCACTTTTATCGGTCTGCCAGAGGGCGTTTACCCCATTGTCGAAGCCACGTTATATCTCGCGACCGCCCCAAAATCCAATACTGCCACATCTTATTTCAAGGCCTTCGAACGCATCGAACAGGAAGGGGTTGGAGACGTGCCGGCTCATCTGAAAGATAACAACCGTGATGCAGCTGCCCTGGGTCATGGGAAAGGCTATGTCTATCCGCATATGGCTGAAGACCACTTCGCACCGCAACAATACTTGCCAAGAGAGCTGCTGGGAACATATTTCTACAAGCCATCCAGTGTGGGAAACGAGGTCGCAATTGCAGACCGGCTGTCCCACTGGCGCGAGGCCCAACGTCAAGCGCTTGGCATTACGCGGCTAGAAGAGATTCCCGACTTGACTCAGGAACAAATAGACGAGATGAAGCGGAAAATAAAATAGAAGAAGCAAAACAGATGCTGGATTCGCTGGAGTATAATTCAAGCAATGGATAACCGCCCTAATTCCTCTTTTCGTCCCTATCTCACATCAACCATCAGCCTATTTATCATCGGTTGGGGTGGTGCCGCGTTTGCCGTCCTTACCCTCACCCCAACTGTCTGGGCACGCTGGCTGCTCTTCTTCGGTGGTAGCCTCGGCCTCACCAGCCTGGCACTCCCGGCGACCTGGTTTCTCAACCTGCGTTTCCCTTCCGACCCACCCGTCAATTCTGCCGTCATAGTGCGACAGGCCATCTGGGTGGGCGTATATGGAGCCTTGCTAACCTGGCTCCAGCAAGCCCGCCTGGTCACATTGTGGACCGGTCTTGGCCTGGCAGCTGGATTGGCTGCCATTGAATTTCTCATCCGCATGCGAGAAAACTCACGCTGGCAACCCGCTGCAAATTTGACGCCAGATGCCAGTTACAGTGAAAAACTCCCGGTGGATAGCGATCCTTCGAAAGAATGAATCTGCGTGGCCTTCCCTCTGTTGAACAACTTCTTCAGACCCAGATAGCGGCTGAACTCATCGCGAATTACGGTCGCCCGTTAACCTTACAAGCCATCCGCAGCAGCCTGGAAGAAGTACGCGGGCGTATTTCAAAGACCGGGGAGACTACACTGCCTGACCGTCAAAATCTCCTCGCCCAGGCTGAATCCCTGTTGCATTTATGGACAGCCCCGACTCTTGTGCCTGTGATCAACGCCAGCGGCGTAATTTTACATACCAACCTGGGGCGAGCACCGCTATCAAATGCTGCAATATTATCCATGGAAGCTGTGGCACGTGGTTACTCAAATCTTGAATTCAACCTGGAAACCGGCAAACGTGGCAACCGCCTTATTCACGCCGAGACGCTGCTCCAGCGGTTGACAGGCGCAGAAAGCGCCTTGGTAGTCAATAATAATGCCGCCGCGATATTGCTGGTCTTATCGGCCCTTGCGAATAAGAAACGCGTGATTGTGTCCCGTTCGCAACTGGTCGAGATCGGAGGAGGGTTTAGAATTCCGGACGTAATGAGGCAATCGGGAGCAAAGCTGGTCGAAATCGGCACCACCAACCGAGTCCACCTTTCAGATTTCACGGAAGCCTTGTCTGAACCTTGTGCAATGGTGATGCATGCTCATCATTCAAATTTTAAAATGATTGGCTTTACTGAAGAACCAGAACGCAAAGAGATCGCGGACCTTGCACATAAATTCGGGGTTATATTTGCAGATGACCTTGGATCCGGAAGCCTCCTGGCTACCGAACGATATGGTTTGACACACGAGCCTATGGTTCAAGAATCGCTGGCTGCCGGGGCTGACTTGGTCTGTTTTTCCGGAGACAAGTTACTCGGCGGTCCACAGGCAGGCATCATCCTTGGCAAGACTGACCTGCTGGCGAAAATAAAAAAACACCCGCTTGCACGGGCATTGCGGGCAGATAAGCTTTGTTTGGCTGCCCTGACAGCCACATTGTTACATTATCTTAAGAATGATGCCGAGTATGAAATCCCCATCTGGCGTATGATTTCTGCGACGCCAAAGCAGGTGAAAGCACGCGCAAAACACTGGGCTGACGAGCTTGGCCAGGGTGAAATTCTGGCAAACAAATCCACGATCGGCGGTGGGAGTTTGCCCGGCGAGTCCTTGCCGACCTGGACCCTGGCTTTGACTGTCAAAAGTGCCGAAAGCTTTTCGGAAAAACTACGACAGGAACAACCACCGGTCATTACCCGGACCGAAAATGGCCGTATCTTGCTAGATCCGCGCACTGTTTTGCCTGAGCAGGATGGGGCTTTACTGGTTAATCTGGCAAACGTCCTTCAATCTCAAAAGCACAAGGACAATCCTTGAAAATTCTCATTAATCACGGTAAATAAGCCTATGACTTTGCATTCCGACCTTACGCGCGTACTGAAAGATAACAGCAGGACATTTTTTATTCCGATCGCCCGCTTGCCTGGCAAGCTGCAAGAGACAGTCGCCAGTGCTTACCTATGTATGCGCGCCATTGACGAAATCGAAGATCATCCCGACCTGGATGACCGCACCAAAGCCACCTTATTGCATGGCCTGGGACCAATTCTGCAGGCCTGCATAGGTGTAGGGAATGATCATCCCGGTCTCATTGAACTGGATTCGTTCTTCTCACCGTATCGTTCCATTCTCCCAGAAGTCACTTTGCGGATTGGCGACTGGTTATCGAGCGCTCCTGCAGAAATTACTCCGCGGGTATGGGACGCAACCATCGCCATGGCTGAACGCATGGCCTATTGGGTAGAGAACCACTGGCATATTCAAACAGAAACCGATTTGAATGGGTACACTTTCAGCGTGGCAGGGGCAGTCGGGTTACTCATTTGCGATATCTGGGGCTGGTTCGACGGAACCACAATTGACCGCATGTGCGCGGTCCAGTTTGGGCGCGGCCTTCAGGCGGTTAATATCCTGCGCAACCGCAAGGAAGATACCGGTCGCGGGGTGGATTTCTTCCCGGTTGGCTGGACCGACAAACATATGTTTTCCTACGCCAGAAAAAACCTTGACCTCGCCAAAGCTGGTATTGTCACCATGCCAAGAAGTTCCTTTAAATATTTCGTAGATATCCCATTGCTGCTAGCAGAGGCAACCTTGAAAGCAATCGAAAATGGATTGGGAAAACTTTCTCGTGAACAGGTTATGCAAATTGTAGGACAAACCGACTAGAAGCATGGATTGCGCAAAGGGTGGGATGCAAAGTACAACGCTACAATCTTGGAATCATTTACACGAGGAGTCATAAACCATGAAATCTGACCTCGACGGTCTCATGCAAACGAAGAAACTTGACGCGATCCTTGTCATAGGAAATGCCACCCACAACCCACCCATGTATTATCTGACCGGCGGCGGGCATGTCAGTGCGGCCATCCTGATCAAGAAACGAGGTGAGACAGCCGTTCTTTTCTGCAATGACATGGAACGCGAGGAAGCTGCCAAGTCAGGACTAAAAATCGTACCGATGAGTACTTATCCCTGGCAGGACATGCTCAAGGAGGCCAACGGTGATGTGGCCCTGATGTCAGCCATGCGTCTTCAGCAAATGTTCGCCGACTGTGGGATTACCAGTGGGCAAGTAGGGATTTATGGCGATACCGACATCTCATCCACCCTTGCCACACTAACGAGCCTCCAGCGAATTGCCCCGGAAATTGTCATCACCGGCGAACCACGCGATAATTCGCTGTTCATGTATGCCATGGAAACTAAGGATGATTACGAAGTGGCCCGTATCCGCAGGATGGGAAAGATCACCACAACGGTTGTGGGGCGGGTCGCTGATTTTCTCACTAATTGCGAGATCCGGGAAGATGAAGTTTTATTAAGAGAAAACGGTGCGCCCCTGACCATTGCGGATGTCAAATCCAGCATCGATTTATGGCTTGCCGAACTGGGTGCAGAGAACCCTGAAGGGACAATCTTCTCCATCGGTCGGGATGCAGGTATTCCTCATTCTGTTGGCACACCGACCGATTTATTGCGCCTGGGACAAACTATAGTCTTCGACATATATCCGTGTGAAGCTGGCGGAGGCTATTTTTATGACTTCACCCGCACCTGGAGCCTGGGGTATGCCAACCCGGAGGCGCAGAAACTTCATGACGAGGTAAAAGCTGTTTTTGATAAAGTACAGGAGAACCTTGACCTCAATGCTCCCTTCAAAGACTATCATCGAATGGTGTGTGAAGAGTTCGAGAAGAACGGGCATACTACTCCTCTCAACACTCAAGCGCCGGTGGATGGGTATGTTCATACATTAGGGCACGGGGTTGGGTTGAATGTGCATGAGCGGCCCTGGTCTGGCCTGACCGTAGGGGATGATAATATTCTGAAACCTGGCGTCGTGATGACCAGCGAGCCGGGCCTATACTATCCCGAAAAAGGCTTCGGAGTGCGCATCGAAGATACGTTCTGGGTCCGCCCGGATGGCAAAGTGGAAATTCTGGCCGAGTATCCATATGATTTTGTGTTGGAGATGAAGAAATGGAAAAAGGCATGATTTCTCTTTCTCCCGCCCGGATCCTTGCCATCGAAACATCCTGCGACGAGACTGCTGCAGCCATCATCGAAAACGGTCGCGCCCTCCTGGCATCCACCGTTGCCTCGCAGATGGATATCCATGCACGCTACGGTGGTGTCTATCCAGAAGTAGCTGCACGTCAGCACGTACTATCCATATTGCCAGTCATCGAGCAGACTCTGGCCCAGGCGCACCTTGCCCTGAGCGACATCAATGCCATCGCCGCTACTCGCGGACCTGGTTTGGCTGGGTCCCTGGTGGTTGGGCTGAACGCGGCCAAGGGCCTGGCCCTCGGAGCGAATTTACCACTGGTGGGTGTAAACCACCTGGAAGGGCATATTTATTCAGCCTGGGTCTACAATTCTGGCGAGATGGCAATACCCGAACCGGAGTTCCCATTGCTGGCATTGCTTGTTTCTGGTGGGCACACCGAGCTGAATCTGATGGACGCCCACCTTTCGTATCAACGTCTCGGTGCAACCCTTGACGATGCGGCTGGCGAGGCTTTTGATAAAGTTGCCCGCTTGCTGGGACTTCCTTATCCCGGCGGACCATCCGTCCAAAAAGCCGCCGAAGGGGGCGACCCGACTGCTTTTAAATTTCCGCGTGCCTGGTTGGAAGGAACCTGGAATTTCTCCTTTTCCGGTTTGAAGACTGCGGTTCTCAAGGAATGCAAAAGAATGGAAGGCAGTCCCCTGCCCGTAGCCGATTTAGCTGCAAGTTTCCAGGCGGCAGTTGTGGATGTACTGTTCAATAAAACAATGAATGCTGCGCGTGAGTTTGATTCCAAACAAATCGTTGTCGGTGGCGGTGTTTCAGCCAATAAACCCCTCCGGGATGCATTTCTAGCGCAAGAAGAATTCCCGATAAATATCCCGCGCATCTCCCTTTGTACTGATAATGCCGCAATGGTCGCCGCGGCTGGGTATTTCCGCTATGCTCTCGGCCATACTGATGGTCTGGAAATTGATATTATGCCCACCTGGCCGTTATCCTAGTTTAAAACGCAAACCCCTGGGGGGACTGGCCCGAGTCCCTGCGGGGTTTGTTTAAGGAGGAGAATTAATTATTATTATACGCTTTGAGATAAGAGTGGGATGAATAATGGTTAAGGCGCAGATTAGAGAAATAATCAGAAAATACCGCAATCTCTACAGGAAACCCGCCATGATTTTATTTTCCGGGATTGGTCCGGCGCGCAAAATCTGCGGCTTTGTACCAGTGCAATCTACCACAGTAGATGAAACTCCACCCGGCGTTCTTCCACCATCAATGATCAGTCCAATCCTCCCACCAAGTTGGGCAAATACTTCCTGCGCAGTAGATGGGCTAGGGTGACCAGAAAGGTTCGCTGAAGTGACCGCCATCGGTCCGACCAGGCGTAACAATGCACGCGCCTGCGGATGATCCGGAATGCGCACGCCAACCGTCGTGTAGGCTGAGACGACCTCGGGTAAATCCGGGTGTTTTGGTATCACCAGGGTCAATGCTCCTGGCCAAAAAAGGGCTGCCAGTTTCAGCGCTATTTCTGGAACGTAAGCAGACACATCCGCCAGGTCTTCAACATCACCGATCAAAACCGGGATTGCTTTTTCCATAGGACGATCTTTGGCCGTATAAATATTTGCTACAGCCGGCCCATTAAAAACCAGCGCACCAACCCCATAGACAGTATCAGTCGGAAAAGCTACCAGCCCACCCGATTGCAGGATTATGAGCGCCTTCTGTAGGGCCAACGGAGCTTGCGCAGGAATTATTTCTGTGTTCATGTTTCAATTTCCAGGAGTCGGTCGTGACCAGCCAGGTCTTTATGCAGTAGTATCCGGGCAGTCGGAAAGGCCTCGTACGCCAATGAAAGTACCGCCGGACCTTCGGAGGCCTCAAATTCAATCAGTGCCAAGCCACCCGGAATAAGCTTTCCAGGAACCTCGCTCAAAAGGCGGCGGAAAAGCGCAAGCCCATCCGGACCGCCATCAAGCGCCAGGGTCGGTTCGCGGCCAAAAATAGGGAGGCGTTGCAGGGTTTTGGTCGGAATATACGGTAGATTGGCGAGGATCAAGGTATAGGGGTCAATGAATTCAGAATCGGGAAAAAGGTCTGCTTCAATGAAAGAAACGCGGCCGGCAACATTGTATTTATCCGCATTGCGGGTCGCCACCTTCAGCGCCGAAGGGGAAATATCTGTGGCTGTGACAATCGCTCCCGGCAGGTTGACAGCAATGGAAATGGCGATGCAACCAGAGCCGGTTCCTATATCTATCACTCTCAACTCAAACTGCCTGGGAGGTAATTTTTTCAGCCAGGAGATCGCCCGCTCAACCAGCAATTCGGTTTCCGGGCGGGGGATGAGTACATCGGGTGTTACATCAAACTCCAGGCCGAAGAATTCCCAGAATCCAAAAATATACGGAAGCGGCTCGCCTCTTTCAAGGCGGGTAACCAGCGTCTCCAGCCCGGCAAGTTGGTTCAAAGTCAGAAGCGCCTCTGGATGAGCCAACACCCATGAGCGTGTTTCGTGCAGAAATTGCGCCAATAGCAACTGGGCATCCAGGAAAGGCGTGGTACTGATCTTCGCTATCCGGGAAACAAGCGCTTTGAGAATTTCTCCAACAGTCTTTCCACCTCCCAAACTATTCACCAGCCTCCACTCCGCTTGCAGAAAGGCGCAATGCTTCGTCACTGGAGGAGAGTTCCTCAATAAATTGGTCTATGCTCCCCTCCATCACTGCCGGAAGATTGAATATCGAAACATTGATACGGTGATCTGTGACCCGGTTTTGTGGGTAATTATATGTTCGGATCTTCTCAGAGCGTTCGCCGGTTCCCACCTGCGATCGGCGGTCAGCATCCAAGGCAGACCGGCGTTTTTCTTCTTCAATTTCATAAAGCCGTGCCCGTAAAATGGACATGGCGCGCAGTTTATTCTGCAGCTGTGAGCGCTCATCCTGGACAGCAACCACCATGCCGGTTGGCAGGTGGGTGATTCTAATGGCAGTTGCATTCTTCTGAACATTCTGACCACCCGCGCCGGATGAGCGAAAAACATCAATTTTCATATCAGACTCGGGTATTTCCACGTCCACATCCTCCACCTCCGCAAGGACAGCCACAGTGGCGGTGGATGTGTGAATGCGACCCGAAGATTCGGTGGCGGGTACACGCTGGACACGATGCACACCGGACTCATATTTGAGTTTCGAAAAAGCGCCTTTCCCTTTGACCTGAAAGACAACTTCCTTGAACCCCCCCACGCCAATGGAATTCGAGTCCATTAGCTCAACTTTCCAATTCTGGCGTTCTGCATAGCGCGTGTACATGCGATACAGGTCGGAAGCAAAAATAGCTGCTTCCTCTCCTCCTGTTCCAGCACGAATTTCCACGAACACGTTTTTATCATCACGCGGGTCCTTGGGCACCAGCATCTGCTTTAGTTCCTTCTCGAGCATTGCCGCCCGTGGTTCGAGGTCATTAATTTCCGATTCGGCCAGAAGGCGCATTTCGCCATCTTCTTCAGACTCGGCAATTGAGTGGGCTTCTTCCAACCTGCGCATGTCCCGGCGATATTCTTTCGATTTTTCAACCATGGGTTCCAGATCGAGCCGTTCTTTGTTTAACTCAGCGGCGCGTTGATAATCATCACCCACCTCCAATAGAAGCCGATGAAGCTCATCGTAGCGTTTTTCAATCCCTACAAGTTTGTCAAGCATAAAGGACCTTTTCTCAGGGGGAAAGTTGGATAAAAAAAATTTCACACTGCATGCCACTTGATCCTGTAAAGTCACTTTACAATCAGCGACATAAGCATAGTCAGGAGAACAATAACCGAGACAACAATAAAAATAACACGATATGTGCGTGTCTGGCGCT
Organism: uncultured Anaerolineales bacterium; assembly: GCA_903829085.1. Lineage (GTDB taxonomy): Bacteria > Chloroflexota > Anaerolineae > Anaerolineales > Villigracilaceae > UBA877. The sequence continues at coordinate 22,272 of CAIKOL010000021.1, forward strand.
GCTCCCTGGTCATTTTTTTCGTTTTATTACCTTTTGCCATCTTTCTGCCTCGCTTCTACTCATCAGAATTCTTGATTATTACCATGCGCCAAAAATGCCTTATCCAAGACGTCTTCCAGTTCTTCCAGAGCAACCGGCTTGGTCACATAGGCGTCGGCTCCAAGAGCCATGGCCCGGTCAACCATCACATCAGCTGCCTCAGTCGATAGCATAACAACCGGGATATCTTTAAATTCCGTACGACGCCTTAGAAATTCCAGAAAGTCGATTCCGCTCACCCCAGGCATATTAATATCCAGAATGAACAGGTCTGGGCGTGCCCCTCCAAGCAGAATCTGTGCTGCCGGCCGAGGTGAAAGAAAATACCGCGTCTCATAATCCAATAACCGCAGCATCAACTGCACTGCACGGATCATTTCCTCGTCATCATCCACGATCCAGACAGTTTTCATTCCAAGTGTGCCTTGATATTTATTGCCAATGCCTCATTAATTCCAGACACGGCGACCAATTCTACCACCGAAGCCTCCCTAATCTTATCCACAGAACCGAATTGTTTCAAGAGGGCTTTTCGCTTAACCGGACCAATGCCTGGGATGGAATCCAAAGCCGAAGCCATACCTTGTTTCGTGCGTCTTGCCCGGTGCGCAGTAATGGCGACGCGATGGGCTTCATCTCGAACCCGCTGGACAAGATATAAGCCCTGCGAATGACGCGGCAGCAATAACGAATCGGGTTTGTTTGGAAAGAATATTTCCTCATTCTGCTTGGCCAGGCCCACAACTGGTATTTTTTCAAACAATTCGAATTCCTGGAGAACATCAATTGCGCGTGATAACTGCCCCTTGCCGCCATCCACGATCAACAGATCAGGGAGGAAAGCAAACGATTCGTCCGGCTTAGACCCGGGGGTTGCCTTGAGCTGCTGCCCAGGATCTGTTGACGCAGAATTTGTGGGATTAAAATCCCGACTCGTCTCCCAACGCTTGAAACGTCGTCTCAGGACTTCCTCCATGCTGGCAAAATCATCAGGTACACCAAGGGAACCTTCGACATTGAATCGACGGTAGAGTTTTTTATCTGGGACACCCTGGGTGAAAACGACCATGCTCCCCACGGTGGCCACTCCCTGGGTATGAGAAATATCGTAACATTCGATGCGGTTGGGCGGGTTGGGTAGCTGCAGTGCTGACTGTAACTCGGCCAACGCCTGTTCCTGCTTGTGAGAATCTGCCTGCCACTGAGCCCGTAATGCTTGCAAGGTTTCGGTGGCATTTTCAGCCGCCATCTGGACCAGATCATGTGGCTGACCATCGCGGGGAACAACCATTTCGGTTTTTTCACCCCCGCGGCGGGAACGCAGCCACTGGCCGATGATCTGTGCTTCCTCGATCTCCTGAGGCAGGAGTACTTGCGCTGGTATTTCCGCTGCTTCCGTGTAAAACTGCTTTACAAACTCAGCCATGACTTCCTTATCCGCCGTATCCTCCGTCCCTTCAAGTACAAAATATTCCCTTCCAATCAATTTACCACCCCGGATAAAGAAAATCTGCACACAGGCTTCATTATCGGCCCGTGCCATGGCAATCACATCCGAATCTTTGTAATCCGCTGCAAAAACCACCTTCTGGCGCTCAACGATGGATTGCATGGCCTTCAACTGATCGCGCAAAGCCGCAGCCTTCTCAAACCGCATATCCTCTGCAGCTCTTTCCATTTCCGTCTGGATACGTGCCGAAATTGGCTCAGAGTGACCGTTAAGGAACTCCTGCAGATCCGCTATCATCTGGCGATATTGTTGCTGATCCACTGCGTCAATGCAGGGGGCCAGGCAGAGCTTGATATCATAATAAAGACAGGCACGTTTATCCAGACCTGTGATCTCCCGATCACAAGTCAGGTACGGAAATACGTGTCGCAGTACATCCAGGGTCTGGTAAACAGCCCAGGCTGAGGTGTACGGTCCAAAATAGCGTGCTCCGTCATCCTGCATCAATCGTGTTACAGTGACTTTGGGATATGGTTCGCTCCAGTGGATTTTTATATAAGGGTAGCGCTTGTCATCTTTCAACCGGATGTTGTACTTTGGTCTGTGCTTCTTGATCAGGTTCATCTCGAGGATAAGGGCTTCAAGTTCGGACCCGACCACAATCCATTCAATATGGGCAATTTCTCGCACCAGACGGCGCGTCTTCTGGTCTTGGCTGGAATCGGTGTGGAAATACGATCGGACGCGATTCTTTAGACTGATTGCCTTGCCGACGTAGATGATCGTCCCCTCGGCATTTTTCATCAGGTAACAACCAGGCTTGGATGGAAGGGTATCCAGGATGCCTTTGATGTGGTCGGAAATGTCCATCAGGAAGATTCTATCATGGTTGCCACGCGCCGTTTATAATAGCCACATGATCACATCCAACTCTTCCCTTGAAATGATTATTGGCTCACTCCTACGCTCCCGGGGGTTGAAGCTCGCCACCGCCGAATCCTGCACCGGTGGCCTCCTGGCAGACTACATCACCAATATCCCTGGCTCCTCCGTATATTTTGTCGGGGGGGTTGTGGCTTACGCATACGAGGCCAAAGCGGCCCTACTGCATGTGTCGTGGGACACCCTGCGGTTGAAAGGCGCAGTCAGCCGCGAGACTGTCATCGAGATGGCGCGAGGTGTACGCACCGTTCTGGGCGCGGATATTGGGGTGAGTGTAAGCGGAATCGCCGGACCTGGTGGTGGCTTGCCAGAAAAACCAGTCGGTACCACCTGGATCGGACTTTCTTCGCGTAATGGCGACTGGGCGCGTATGTTTACCTGGAACGGAGATCGGCGCGCCAATAAAGAGGCCTCGGCACAATCAGCGTTGCAATTTATTCTGGATTACCTTGAGAAAAAGCTGGAAAATGATTAATCAGCGAATTGTCGTACTGATCTCAGCGGACTCCGAATGGCAGGCGGTCAAATCGATTCTGTGCCCAACCGGGATCACTGCTACGCCCATGGGAGAGGTTTTTACATTCCAAAATATTACGTATTTCCACGGTGGATGGGGTAAGATTTCTGCAGCTGCGACAACACAATACGCTATTGATCATTTCCATCCGGACCTCCTGGTCAACCTGGGAACCTGTGGCGGGTTGAAAGGTCGAATTGAGCGCGGGGTCATTCTCCTGGTCACGAGAACGATTGTCTATGACATTATCGAGCAAATGTCCGATCCGGAGGAAGCCATCGCCCACTATTCCACCGATCTCGACCTGTCCTGGCTACCCGACCCGCTCCCATATCCGATCCAACCCGGTCTGCTCATTTCAGCCGACCGGGACATCGTGATGACGGATATTCCTGACCTGATCCAAAAATACGGAGTCATCGCAGCAGACTGGGAATCTGGAGCGATTGCCTGGGTGGCAAAACGCAATGGGATACGCTGCCTCATCCTGCGCGGGGTCACCGACCTGGTCAGCGCATCGGGTGGTGAGGCCTATGACAATATCAAGATATTCCACGAGAACACCCGTCTCATCCTGCTGAAGCTGATCGATCAGTTACCTGCCTGGGTGCTCCAAGAATCATGAATACGAACTAGCCTTGAAATTTTTAAGCCGAATCTAGAGAAATAATAAACAAAGTTGGTTATGCGCAATATAATAGATGCCAATACACACATTTCCCCGGTTTTCAAAAAGGAACCTCAAGCACGATCTTGCAGAAAATCTGGAACAATTTTCCAATCAATCAAACCATGTTTCCCTGAATTGTAAAACGATAACCAATGTTGAATACAGTCTGGATGTACTTCGGTTGATGTGGATCAATTTCAATTTTCTGGCGAAGGTTGCGGATATGAGTGTAAAGCGTGACACCATTGCCATTAAGCGGAGTATTAGAAATTTCCTCCATCAGTTCCTGGCGGGTAAAAGTTGTGCCAGATTTTTCCATGAACAGTTCCAATAAAGCAAACTCGGTAGGTGTCAAATCAACCGTCTCATTGCGGATCTTCAGCTGGTGCCCTCCCAAATCGAGAGTAAGGTCACCCCGCGTGAGGCGCACCGGATGGTCGGACTGTCCTTTTTTCCAGTTTAACAAGGCGCGGACACGCGCCACAAGTTCCCGTGGATTGAAAGGTTTGGAGACGTAATCATCCGCCTCCAGGTTAACGCTTTCGACTGATTGCCTCTCCCGGTTATGCGGTGTCATCATCAATATTGGCAGGGAAACAAGTGAAGGTTCAAGTCGGATCTGTTGGGTCATGTTCCAACCAGCGTGGCGCGAGAGGTCCGCATCCAGAACAAGCAAATCCGGCGTCTCTCGCCGGAGCATGCTCATCCCTACTTCAGCATCAGAAGCGGTCAGTACCCGATAATCAGCCCGTTCGAGCTGATCACATACCTGCCTCCGGGTACGGAACTCATGGTCAATGACCAATACCAGTTCCATCGCACACATAAAGAGGTTTTATATTCTCCTAATCATAAATCTTACAAGTTTTCTTGCCCGGGCGCATCCTACTACAGAGGGGTTTTTAAAATCAGTAATTCCTCCGGTCATCGCAACGCTGTGGGGTTGCGTTGTGATGAACCCTGACTATATCCCCAAGCGCTCCCGTTCTTCTTCAATAACCTTCTCTTCCAATTTCTTGAACAGCGGAACTGGCTGGTTAAGTTTTGCACCTGGCATAAGCTCGCTCGGTTTCCACGAGTGCAAATTTCCAATTTTCCCGACCTTGTAACGTAATACATTATGCTCGCCAAGAACGTCCGTTACTATCTGGATATAGGAATTCCCAAATAGCGGTGTCTCGAATCCGAGGAAACCGTTTAGTCTCTCACAAGTGAATGGCAGGAACGGAGCAAAAATCACCTTTAGCGAGTCAATTGCTTTCAGGGCAGTGAAAATGGTCAGGGCTGCTGATTCCTTGTCGGTTTTGACCGCCTGCCAGGGAGCCATCTTATCCAGGTACTGGTTGACCGTTGTCGCCAGATGGAACGCTTCCTGGAGGGCTGCGCGCAGTTTCACCGCTTCCAACAACCCACCAACTGATTGGAACCCGGCTTCAATTCCGGTCAGCAATTCCAGGTCCCCGTCGCGTAGTGCTGCCAGCTCAATGCCAGGGACAAATCCTTCCCAGTGTTTATAGCAGAAAGAAAGCACC
>CAIKOL010000022.1 GCA_903829085.1 uncultured Anaerolineales bacterium
GATGAAATTATTTCGCGCAAGGGCCGGACCCTCGACCGGGCAGAATTTGAGAAGATGAAGGATGAATACTATGCCCTCCGCGGCTGGGACGTGGCAACCGGCCTGCAGACAAGGAAGAAGCTGGAGAAACTGCATGTGGAAAACGTCTGCGCGGAGCTTGATAAGCTGGGACTTTTAAAATAGCAAATACCATTTTACCATTTCCCCCTGTCCGACAACCAGGAAAATTCGTATTATTAAACCATGAATGCGTTAATGAAGCTGATGCGCTTCCTGCGGAACTACGCGGGGGCTATTGCAGTATCATTTGTACTGCTTATTGTTTCTACCGGCCTCGGCCTGGTGCAGCCACGTTTGATCGAGCTGGCCATCGACAAGGGTATCAAGGTCGGTTCCCTGACGTTTGTACTTATCGGGGCGGGTGGAATCATCCTGTCTGCGCTGCTTGCGGCGGGAGTCAACCTGCTGTCAGGATTTGCCCTCATCAAATCCTCGCAGGGTTTTGGTTACGAATTGCGCAATGCGTTATACCGGAAAGTCATGGGCTTTTCATTCGCCAACCTGGACAAGTGGCGTACCGGCGAGTTGATGGTACGCCTGAATTCGGATGTGAACACCGTGCGCATGTTCGTTCGCATGGGATCGTTCCTGATCGTTCAATCTGTTTTGATGATCATCGGGACCCTGGTTGCCATGTTCATGACTGATGTGCGGCTGGCGAGCATCATGGCCATCATCATGCCCTTGACCCTGGTGGTGTTTGCTTTTGCGGCGACGTTTATCCGGCCGCTTTTCATGAAAGCCCGCAAAGCACTGGACGACATGAACAATACCATGCAGGAGAATCTGGCGGGCGCCAAAGTGGTGCGGGCTTTCGCACGGCAGGAAGAGGAGATCCGTAAATTCGAGGAGCGGAACAAGGCCAACTACGACATTTCAATCGAGGTGGGCTGGAAGCTGTCAATTTTCTTTCCGCTCTTTTTCCTGATCGGCAATTTCGCGGTGCTGGTGGCGCTGTGGGCCGGGGGGACTGCCCTGCTGGGTCAGGTGGCAGACGCGGCGGCGGCTGGTTCAGGCGGGCTCACCCTGGGCAAACTCGTGGCTTTCAACAATTATGCAGCCATGGCGATGTTTCCCCTGCTCATGCTGGGTTTGGTTCTCAATTTCATTTCCATGGCCATCGCTTCCGCCGTGCGGCTGGATGGCGTACTGTCCGAAAAGCCGGAAATCGAAGAAAAAGCGGATGCCCGCGACGTGCCCCGTCTGCAGGGATCAATCGAGTTTCGCAATGTATCCTTCCGTTATGGCTCAGGTGAGAAAGCGCTGGACGGTATTTCCTTCTCCATCCGCGCTGGTGAAAAAGTAGGTATCATCGGCACAACCGGTTCGGGCAAAACGAGCCTGGTGAACCTGATCTCCCGGTTTTATGATTCTGAAGACGGCCAGGTATTAATCGATGGGATCAATGTAAAGGATCTCTCCTTCAAGACGTTGCGCAGCCGTATTGCCATGGTCCTGCAGGAAACCGTGCTTTTTACGGGGACCCTGCGCGAGAACGTCGCTTTTGGTGCGCCGGACGCAAGCCAGGCAGAGCTGGAACATGCCGCCGGGCTATCGTGCGCCCTTGATTTCATCAACGAAAAGCCTGACGCCTGGGACGAAAACATCGGTGAGCGCGGCGCCGGCCTGTCGGGTGGGCAGCGGCAGCGTATTGCGATTGCCCGCGCGGTTGCCGCCAGGCCGGACATCATCATCCTGGACGACGTCACTTCGTCGCTGGATGCAACGACAGAGCGCGCCATCGTTAGCTCCCTGTATGAAGAGTTCTACGGTCGCACGGCCATCATCATCAGTCAAAAAATCAATACCATCCGCGACGCAGACCGTATCATGGTGATGGAAGACGGACACATCATCGGGGTTGGTACCCACGACGAACTGGTGGAAACAAACGACACCTACCGCAGGATCTGCGAAACCCAGGTTGTGGCACGCTCGGGAGGCCGGGTATGAGTGACCATAAAACTGCTTCAGCAAGACCGCAATCCGGTTCGCCGGTATCCGGTAAGCGTCCCCGGGGCGGTGGCGGCGGGCCAATTGGTCATGGCAGCATGAGGATTGAGGCAGCCCAGGATTTCAAGGGAGCGTTAAAGCGTCTTGTATCCATGTTCAAAGACCAGATGTGGCTTTTGATCGGTGCAGCCCTGGCCATTCTGGTCAGTGTTGTGCTGAAAACGATCGCGCCGGCATTGATTGGCCGCGCTATAAAAAACGACCTGGAGCTGGGTCATAACCTGCCGGACTTTGTCAACCAGATGGTGATCATTCTGGTGATCTACCTCGTCGCCTGGGTTGTGGATGTGCTGGCGGGTTTCATCATGAACGTTGTTTCCATGTCAATCGTCACGCGTATCCGCAGCAAGTCTTTTGCGCATGTACAATCCCTTTCCATGGGGACCTTCGACAAGCGTGGTATCGGTGACATCATCTCCCGCATGACAAACGACACGGAAATGATTTTCAATGCCATGATGAACGGCGTACAAAGCCTGTTTTCCGGCAGTTTCTCCATGATCGGGGTCCTCGTCGCCATGTTCCTGTTGTCAGTACCCCTGTCCCTGGTGGTGCTGGCCGTAGTACCCGTTATGGCGTTCGTGATCGGTTTTATCGGAAAGCGGATCCGTGGCGCTTTCAAACGAAACCAGGAATGGGTCGGGCGACTTTCGGGCAGCATCGAAGAATCGGTTTCGGGGGTGAAAGTAATCAAGGCCTTCCACCGGGAAGAAGCCGAGTTCCACAAGTTCGAAGTACTCAATGCCTCGTCCCGCGATGCCGGTGTTGCGGCTGAACTGATATCCTACGCTTTCATGCCGATCATGAACGGCATGACCTCGCTTACCCTGGGGCTCATCGTTGGTGTCGGCGGCTGGCTGGCTTTGGGCGGCGCTGCTGCGGGTGTCTCCGTGGGGTTGCTGACGGCTTTTATCCTCTATTCGCAGCGCTTCTTTGAACCCCTGCGCCAGATAACCCAGGTCTACAACATCCTGCAGTCGGCCATGGCCGGGGTGGAACGCATATTCGAACTCTGGGACACCAAACCTGAAGTCAACGAAAACCCGCGACCGCTTCTTTTGACGGACGTTCGCGGTCATGTGGTTTTCAAGGATGTGCATTTTTCCTACGCAGCGGGGAAACCGGTTCTGGAAGGCATTGATTTCGAAACACATCCAGGCCAGGTGATCGCCATCGTTGGTCCAACCGGTGCGGGAAAGACCACCATCATCAACCTGCTGTCCCGTTTTTATGACACGGTCAGCGGCACCATCACGGTAGATGGAAACGACATCCGCGATGTCAAGGTTGACGATTTGCGCACCAGCATGGGGGTGGTTCTTCAGGAGCCCTTCTTTTTTGCCACGACCATCCGCGAAAATCTGCTCTATGCCCGGCATAACGCCACTGATGAGCAGATGATTTCCGCGGCAAAAACAGCTAATGCGCACTATTTCATATCGCGTCTTCCCGACGGTTATGACACCGTGTTGACCGAGCGCGGCAGCAACCTGTCCCAGGGCGAACGCCAGCTCCTGGGCATTGCGCGTGCCATCCTGGCCGACCCGCGCATCCTGATCCTGGACGAAGCGACATCCAGTGTCGATAGTCTTACGGAAGTGCATATACAGGAAGGACTTATTCGTCTTATGAAAGGCCGGACCAGTTTCCTGATCGCGCACCGTCTGTCAACTATCAAAAATGCAGATACGGTGTTGGTGCTTCACAATCACCGGATTATCGAAAGCGGCACCCACGAGGATTTGATGGTCATACCTGACGGTTTCTACGCTCGGCTCTACAGCATGCAGGACCAGAAACCCGATGTCTGCGA
>CAIKOL010000023.1 GCA_903829085.1 uncultured Anaerolineales bacterium
AATAAGCCTGCCCGGTGGGATTATGGGGATTGCAAAGCAGGAACATGCCGGTCTGTGCGCCGCTGGAATTGACCGCCCGCCCGAATTCGTCGAAATCCACCCCGTAGTGAAGAATGGAGCCCTCCGTGGTCATCCTGAGCTGGGCCTCCTGGCAGACCAGCGCACTGTTCTTATGTACTGACAGGAAAGGCGGGTAGACCGGTGGTTGCACCAGGATCCCCTGCCCTGTCTGGCAGACCGTGCGCGCCGCCGCATAGAACCCGGCGATTACACCCGGGGTGGCAACCACCATTTCGGGGTTCACCCGCCAGCCATAGAGTTTTTCCATCCGGGCAGCCACTGTCTCACCCAATTTTCTGGTGGGGAATTCATATCCAAATATGCCATGCTCTACGGCCTGGTGCAGTGCTTCCAGTATCGGCTCCGGAGCACCAAAATCCATGTCCGCCACCCACAACGGCAGTACATCTTCGCCGTATCGTTTCCATTTAACACTATTACTGCACCGACGGTTAATAACGGTATCAAAATCGGTCATGGAGTTGATCTCCTTAATTTACACATAATGTAAACTGTTCTATTTCTCCGGTCCCTGGCGCACGATATACAGCGGCCTCCCCTTGACCTCATCATAGATCCGTCCCAGGTATTCGCCCAGCACGCCTAGGAAGATCAATTGCACCCCCCCCAGGAACAGTACGGCGATCAGCGTGGTGGCCTGGCCCAGGAAAGCTCCGTGTCCCGCCAGGCGCATGATGATGACCACCGGGATGGCAACGATCGACAGCCCCGCTGCGGTAAACCCGAAGTAGGTCGCCAGTTGCAGGGGGAAGTACGAATAGCCGGTGATGGCATTCAAAGCCAGTTTGAGCATCTTGCTGAAAGGATACTTGGTTACGCCGGCATAACGGGCCGCGCGCTTATATGGCACGCCGATCTGTTTGAATCCCACCCAGGCGCTCATGCCGCGCGGAAAACGATGCCTCTCGTGCATCGTTTTGAGCACATCCACCACCTTGCGGTCCATCAGGCGGAAATCCCCGGTATCCACCGGGATTTTGATATCGGTAATGCGATGGACGATCCGGTAGAATAACGCCGCGGTCGTCTTCTTGAACCAGGTTTCCCCTTCGCGTTCAGCCCGCACCGCATACACCACCTCGTATCCTTCGCGCCACTTTGCGATCAGATCCGGGATGACTTCTGGAGGGTCCTGTAGATCTGCGTCAATAGTAATAATTGCATTTCCGCGCGCATAGTCCCAGCCAGCCGTGACTGCCAGCTGATGGCCAAAATTGCGCGCAAAGATCACCGGGCGGACATGGCTGTCATCCTTCGCCATTTCAAGGATGCACTCGGTCGAGCCATCGTTGGAACCGTCGTCTACCATTACCAGCTCCCAGGTTTCGCCTGAAGCCGTCATCACTTCCTGCACGCGTCGGTAAAGTTCAGGCAGGTTATCCAATTCATTAAAGATCGGAGCGATTATCGAAAATGTGACCGTCACGTTACCCCTTCTTCTTTCTTGAAATTCTCGACTTCAAAATTGCCACCTTTTCAGACCCTGAAACCAGCGGAGTCTCCAATACATATGGTTCCGTTGTAGGGAATGGGGTCATGCCCAGGATCCGGCGGCGCAGGTAATCGAAGATCACCCCCAGCGTAGCCAGTACTGGCACGATCAGCAAGGCCCCCAAGATCCCCCACAGGATCGTCGACAGGATGATCGAGATCAAAACCAATGCTTCATGCATGTGCACACTGCGGCCCATGATGACAGGGCGCACCCAGAAATTCTTGATCGCGATCAGCACAAGATAGGTAGCCGCCACGATCAACATGACCACAAAACTGGAGGCAGGCATCCAGCTCCAGTTCGATCCTTCCAGCAGCGCCACGCCCGCAGCCAGAGCCGCCGCCAGGAACGGTCCCACATCCGGGATCAGGGTCAGAAATCCGGCGACAACCCCCAGCACCAGTGCTCCCGGAATGCCTATGATCGTCCATGCGATCGTAAAGGTCACGCCGACAATGGCCATCAACAACAGTTGACCGCGCAAATAGTTCATCCAGACACTGCGCATCCGTAGATACAACTCGTCAAGTTCGGGGTGATATTCCTCTGGGAATGAATTGATAAAACCATTGCGCAGGCGCGGCCATTCCGCCAGGAAATAATAGACCGCTGCCAGGATGACCAGCAGCCACAGGGCGGTAACGGAGGTCTTCCCCAGCAGCAGCAGGGCCTGGTCTGGTAGGGACGATAAAAAGGTTGAGCGGAACTGGGTTAACCGGTTGCCGATTTGACCAAAATCAATGGGGATCACAGGCATGATATGCGGTTTCATCAACCACACGATCACCTGGTCAAAAATATTGAGCACGTCGGTTATCACCTGTTTAAATTCGTCAAAGAAAATGGGCGTGAGCGTGGATGGTACGCCGATCAACAGTGCCAGGGTGACAAAAAAGACCAGGTTGACCGCCGCAGGGCGTGAAAGGCGTGTCCGGTTGGTTAAATAATTAACCACCGGATGGATGAGATATGCAATAAACGCCGCGATGATCAACGGCTTTAAAATGCTGCTGGTATACCATATTCCCACAGCCAGGAGGATGAAAAGGATTCCGAAAACCAGGAAACGGAAGGGCAGACTCCATTGATGGTTTTGCTGTTTCATAGGATTCTTTTGACCGCCTCCAGCGTTGGTTCGATGATCGGGGCCGCAGCCACAGCTCGCATGGCCGCACCCACATCCTTCAATCCTGAGCCGGTATTCAACACCAGTACCGGGTCGCCTGCCTTGACAAGCTCCTGCCCTGCCGCCCGCACCAGGCCCGCATACGCTGTCGCGCCGGCAGGTTCGGCAAAGATTCCCAGCGGGCCCAGGGCGGCGATGGCCTGCAGGATTTCTTCATCACTCACCTGGATATACGTTCCCCCGGTCTCGCGGGCTGCACGTACCGCCCGCACCCCATCCCTTGGCAGGTCAACAGAGATGCTATCTGCGATCGTATTGGCAGAAATGGGGATGATCTTCTCCGTCCCGGCATGGAAAGCATTGGCTATCGCCGCAGATCCTTCTGCCTGCACACCAATGATCCGGGGCATTTTCTCCATCCACCCCAGGGCCAGCAGGTCCTTGAAGCCCTTGTGTATCCCGGAAATGATATTCCCATCGCCGACAGAGACGAAGATTGTCAATGGCAGCTGGTTGCTCTTCTCACTCTTCTCAGTTTTCGATTCTCTATTCTCCGCCTGCCACCATTCCCATATCTCGAAGGCGGCTGTCTTTTTCCCTTCTGCGGTGAACGGGTTGTAGCCCGTATTGCGGCAGTACCAGCCAAATTCCTGCGCAGCCTGGATGGTCAGGTCAAAAGCTTCGTCATAAGTACCATTCACCAGGATGACTTTGGCGCCAAAAACAAGCAGTTGAGCCACTTTCGCCGCCGGTGCAGATTTCGGCGCGAAGATAACTGCTTTCTGTCCGATGGCTGCCGACATTCCCGCCAGGGCTGCCCCGGCGTTGCCGGTGGAGGCCGTAACCACCACTTCCGCCTCAATTTCGCGGGCACGTGCCACCACCACGGCGCTGGCTCTGTCTTTAAAAGAAGCTGTCGGGTTGCGGCTCTCGTCCTTGAGCCAGACATGCTCAAGCCCGAGTTTCTCCGCCAGGCGTGTCAGTGTGAAAACCGGTGTCCAGCCCGCCGCCCGCAGGGGAGTTCCTTCCCCTCCCGGATCGGGTACGGGCAGCAGCGGCAGATAGCGCCACAGCGAATCCTCGGCCCGCGACGCCAGGTCTTCGGGTTGGAATTTGAGACGGATGGCTTCGTAATCCAGCACCACGTCCAGGTTGCCCCCGTCCTTCGGGCAGGTATAGGTCACCTGCCCGGGAAGGTATTCTGCATTGCACAGCGAACAGCGATAGCCAACGAATTTTGTCATATGCTGATTATATCGCAGGGCGACCAGTGGGTCGCCCTGCATGCTTATTCGGAGTCGAATGGTACACCCAGCGAAGCTGGCGGCGAGGCGCGCAGCGTACGCAGCAATTTCATCATCCAGCGCCGGGGTCTTTCCGGCATGGCAGCCAGGATGCGCTCCACCCATTCGGCATCGCTGATGTTGACCAGCAGCAGCGTCAGGATCATCAACGGGAAAGGCGCCACTTGCAGCACCTGGGTGGGTACACCCGGCAGCTTGGACTGCAGCACCAGTCCCAGCCATTGCAGCAGGGCGAACAGGTACGCCCCGAAGGCCGCCCGTAGCGGGTTCCAACCGCCAAAAATGGTGATGGACAGCGCGATCCAGCCGATGCCATCCAGCCCGGATTGGATTCCCATCCACCCGGCCTTGACGCTCAGGGAATAAGCTGGTCCGGCCAGGCCGGCGATGGCTCCGCCGATGGCTGCATACAGATAACGCAGGCGGTTCACATTGGCGCCGCGCACAAAGGCTGCCGCCGGGCGTTCGCCGATCCCGCGTAGCATCAATCCCGGTCGGGTATGGAAGATCCACCACCAGGCCAGGAAAATGATGAGATAGCTGAAGTAAGTGATCAGGTCTTGCTTGAAGAACAAGGTTCCCAGCACTGGGATGTCCTTCAGGAAAGGAATGGACAAGCCCGGCAGGCGCGGTCCGGACTGGTTCAGGACCGGCACCCCCAGGAAATAAGCCAGGTCCCGGCAGGCCAGCGCCAGCACGAACCCGACCGCTACCTGGGATTGTTTAAGAGTGATACTGCTGAAAGCGATCACCAGGGCCACCAGCATGCCGATCACCATTCCAGCCAGGAAACCAAGCAACACGCTGTCAGTTTTGTAAGCGACCATGAAACCACCCATGGCCGAAAGCAGGACTGTCCCGTTCAAGGACAGGTTGATGATCCCTGCCCGTTCGGTGATCGTCTCACCGATCACCGCAAACAAGACCGGTGCAGCCGTTGCCAGGACACCTGCCAGGCCAACCAGGAGGGTATTTGTATCCATCGTGGCTCCTATCTCTTCTTCATGAAAGTCTGGCGGGCGCCTTCGCCCAACAGCACCAATAAGACCAGCATGTCTTGCAGCACGCCTGCAAAAGACGAGTCCAGTTTATACTGGATCTGCAATTGGACGCTGCCAATGTTCAGGGCCGCGAACAGGAACGCGATCGGCGCCGCCCACAGCGCCTGGTAATTAACCAGCATGGCCACCAGCAAGCCCAGGAACCCGTAGCCGTTGGAAATATTCGGCAGCAGGCGGTGGTAAATGCCCAACACCTGGATGCCGCCTGCCAGGCCGGCAAAGGCGCCGCATAACAGGAAGGCGAACATACTGTACTGCCAGGTTGGCACGCCCATCAGGAAAGCCGCCTTGCTGTTCTTGCCCACCGCCTTCAGGCGCAGTCCGAATTGGGTGCCTCGCAACAGGAGGTACACTATCACGATTACCAGCACGGAGATCCCTAGCGACCAGAGGCTTAATCCCGTGCCCGGCAGGGTTGGCAGCCAGAGTCTCTCGTCAAAAGGCTGGGTGCCCGACATCGAGCCCACCCCCGGGCGCTTCCAGGGACCGAAGACCAGGTAGATGGTCAGCGCTGTCGCCACAAAATTTAGCCCCAACCCGCCGAAGATTTCGTTCACCCCACCAAAGGTCTTAAGTGCCCCCGTCAATGATGCCCAGAATGCTCCGCCAACTACTCCTGCCAGGATACCCAGGATGATGATCACAGCCGGCGGCAGGCTGGAATTTTGCAGCATGCGCAGCATCCCGGTCGCAAAAATGGCGCCCACGGTCATCTGGCCTTCCATGCCAATGTTCCACAATCCAGCCGAGAAAGTGATTAGCACGCCTGCGGTCGTCAGCAGCAGGGGCGACCAGGTGATCAGCACAGCTACTACGTTGCTGGTCGAGCCCAGGGCCCCATGAAGGATGCTCAGGTAAGCTTTAAGCGGCGGCGCTCCCACTGCCACCAGGATGAGCGTTGTAATCAACAGCGCCAGGACCAGCGCGCCCACTTGAAAACCAATGTTGATCCAGATGTTTTTTTTCATACGCCCTTCCCTGTCAGGTATTCTGTCCAGCCCTTGCCGCCGATCAACTCGCCGAGTTTTCCGGTCGTCAGGACTGCGGTATCCAGCGGCGGGGTTACCTTGCCAGTGAAAAATACCAGTACCCGGTCACTGTACTGCAGGATCTCTTCCAGGTCGGATGAGATGAACAGGATGGATGTTCCCTGCTGGCAGCGCTCCTTGAGCTTCTTCCAGATGTAGATGGTCGATTCGATATCCAGACCGCGCGTCGGGTGTTCGAGCAGCAGCAGGTTCAATGGGTCCCGCAGCAAGGCCAGCAAGGCCCGCTGCTGGTTCCCCCCGGAAAGCGATTCCACTGTGTTCGCCGGGGTACCGCGCACGTCGAATGCTTTGATGCGCTCCTGCGCAAGTTGGCGGCCCTTCTCCCAATTAATGAAGAATCCTTTTGGTTCCTCCGCCAGGATGATATGTTCGGTCAGGTTC
>CAIKOL010000024.1 GCA_903829085.1 uncultured Anaerolineales bacterium
AGTCTCAACGCTTGGCAGGAGGCGCATCCAGTTCATCCGTGCATCCCAGCCGCCAGAGGCAACCGTCACGGTTCAGCAACTCCTCCGCCTGGTCGGGTCCCCAACTTCCAGGAGGATAGCTGGCAAGCGGCGGGTCGTTGGTCGCTTGCCAGCCCTTTAGGATCGGGTCCACCATTTTCCAGGAGGCCTCGATACCGTCACTGCGTGTGAACAGCGAAGCATCTCCTTCCAGCGCTTCCAGCAGCAGCCGCTCGTAGGCTTCGGGCAGGGAGCCGCTGAACAGGGAAGCATAGTGGAAATCCATATCCACCGAGCGCATCTCCTGGGCGGAATCGGGCAGCTTGGCCTCAAAGCGCAGGTGGATGCCCTCGTCCGGCTGGATGCACAGCGAGAGGATATTGGGGGTGAAATCCTGGCCTTCGGGCAGCCTGAACATCAGGTGGGGTGGACGCTGGAACTCAATGATAATCTCGGAGGTCTTGCGCGCCATCGCCTTGCCTGAGCGCAGGTAGAACGGCACGCCTTGCCAGCGCCAATTGTCAATATTCAGCTTGAGAGCCGCGAAGGTGGGCGTCTGCGAATCCTGAGCCACGCCAGCCGCCTCCCGGTAGCCGGCATACTGTCCGCGCACCGTATCCGACAGCGCCACCGGGCGGATGCTCTCGAACACCTTGGCTTTCTCGTTGCGCACCGCGTCCGCACTGAACGAACTGGGCGCTTCCATGGCTACCAGCGCCAGCAGTTGCAGCAGGTGGTTCTGGAACATATCCCGCAGAACCCCGGCGCTGTCGTAATACCCGGCCCGGTGACCCACATCCACCGTCTCGGCCACCGTCACCTGCACATTGTTGATGTAGCGCCGGTTCCAGACCGGTTCAAAAATGGTATTGGCAAACCGGAAGAACAGGATGTTCTGGGCAGTCTCCTTGCCCAGGTAATGGTCAATGCGGTAGACCTGGCTCTCCTCAAAGACTGCGTGCACGCGCTGATTGAGTTCCACGGCCGACGCCAGGTCGTGGCCGAACGGCTTCTCGATCACGATCCTGCGCCACAGGTCCGCAGCCTGCCCGGCCATTCCAGCCTCCCCCAGTTCGCCGATCACATTGGCGTAATGCTCCGGGGCGGTGGCAAGGTAATACAACCGGTTGGATGGACCGCCTTCCAGCGTTTTCAAATAAGTCTCCAGCTTGGGGAAATCCTCCCCATTATCCAGGTCGCCCTGAAAGTAATGCAGCCTGACGGCAAATTGCTCCCAGGTGGCAGGGTCGAAACTCTCCGGGCTGAACGTTTCCACCCCCTCCCGCAGGCAGGTCCTGAAAGTTTCATCATTGTAAGGGCGGCGCGCAAACCCGACCACGTTCGTACACGTGGCCAGGCGTCCCTTCTTGAAATTATTATAGAGCGCCGGGATCAATTTGCGGGCGGTCAGGTCGCCGGAAGCGCCGAAAATGACAATGCTGGTGGGGATACTATCCATGGAAGTTTCCTTTAACATCCGATCAGGCGTCGCCCGGTGGCTTATATATGTTGGCTTTGGCTTGCAGTGAATCCAATCATAGCAGGTTTGGGATTTTATGCAAGCAGCCGGAAAACCTCAAATTCTAACCAACGCCTAATGCGTTTTTATATTGACCTTGCCCCTGTTTCCTCTTACAATACCGGCATGAAATATGTCAGTCAGTTCTATGCTGGTTTCTTTCCCCCCGAACACGATCTGCCGCGCCCAACAGGTTGCGCTCTGAACCTGATGCAATTATGGTGACGCGCTCCCTTCCCCACCCCGTTTCTCTTACAATTTATTGGAGGAAATAATGACCGTTTTGCCTTTCCCTTCCAAGCGCGCCTCGGCATTTGCAGATGTACCGGATGAAAAATGGAATGACTGGCGTTGGCAGTTGAGCCACCGCCTGAATACAGCCGAAGAGATCGAAAAGATTATTCACCTGACCGATTCCGAGCGCAAGGCGCTCAGCACCGAGCACCTCTTCCGCGTGGATGTGACCCCTTACTTCATCTCCCTGATCGACCCGGACGACCCCGACGATCCCATCCGCAAGCAGGTCATTCCCACCGACTGCGAGATGGTCACGTTTACCTCCGAGATGGAAGACTCGCTGGCAGAGGACAAGCACAGCCCTGTGCCCGGACTGGTCCATCGCTACCCTGACCGTGTCCTGATGCTGGTCACCACCCAGTGCGCCTCCTACTGCCGCTATTGCACCCGCGCCCGCATCGTCGGCGACCCATTGGCGCAGTTCTCACGCCATGAATTCGATCTGCAGATAGAATATCTCAAGAAAACGCCACAGGTGCGCGACGTGCTGCTTTCGGGTGGCGACCCGCTCGTGCTGGCGCCCAAGATCCTCGAAGAGATCCTCACCCGCCTGCGCGAGATCCCGCATATCGAGATCGTCCGCATCGGCACGCGCGTCCCGGTCTTCATGCCGCAGCGCATCACCGACGACCTGTGCGACATGCTGCAAAGATTCCACCCGCTGTGGATGAATATCCATGTCAACCATTCGAACGAGATCACCAAAGAACTGGCCCAGGCCACCGATAAACTCACCCGCGCCGGCATCCCGCTCGGCAACCAGACCGTGCTGATGGCCGGCGTGAACGACAATGTCCACATCCAGCGCAAACTGGTCCAGGACCTGGTGCGCATCCGCGTGCGCCCCTACTATCTCTACCAGTGCGACCTCGTGCATGGCGCCGGTCACTTCCGCACGCCGGTCGCCAAGGGTATCGAGATCATGGAAGGCCTGCGCGGGCATACCTCCGGCTACGCCGTCCCGAACTACATGATCGATGCGCCTGGCGGCGGAGGCAAGATCCCGGTCCTGCCGAATTACGTGCTCTCGATGTCTGATCACAAGATCATCCTGCGCAACTTCGAGGGCTACATTGCCTCTTACGAGGAACCCACCGACTATACCCCCTCCATGGCTGCCAAGTACAAGGGCCTCAAGCGCCCCGAACCCGGCCAGGAAGGTCTCACCGCCCTGCTGGATGGCGAGAAGATGGTCATCAAGTCCGAAGGGTTTGATGAGATCCACGACCGGCATGGCATCCAGCACCGCCTCAAGGATGAAGCCAAGTGGAAACCGCTGGGGATTGGGAAAGAGAAGGATCTATGAACTATCGTCACCTGGGCCGTTCCGGCCTGAAAGTAAGCGAACTATCTCTTGGCTCGTGGGTCACCTTCGGTAACCAGCTCGGGGAAGATCTGGCCTGCGAATGCATGGCAGCCGCCTATGCTGCCGGGGTCAACTTTTTTGACAATGCCGAAGTGTATGCCCACGGCGAATCCGAACTGGTGATGGGCAAAGTGCTCAAGAAATTGGGCTGGCGGCGCGGCAGTTACCTGGTCTCCACCAAGTTCTACTGGGGCTTGAACGACGGCCCCAACGAGAAGAACACCCTCAACCGCAAACGCCTGCTGGACGCCATGGATGGCTCGCTCAAGCGCCTGCAGCTTGAGTATGTGGACCTGGTCTTCTGTCACCGCCCGGACCCCACCACCCCCATCGAGGAGACCGTCTGGGCCATGCACGACATCGTCGCGCGCGGCCAGGCCACCTACTGGGGCACTTCGGAATGGAGCGCGGCCGAGATCATGGCTGCCTGGCAGATCGCAGACCGGCACCACCTGCACAAGCCGGTCATGGAACAACCCCAGTACAACATGTTCAACCGCCGCAAGGTGGAGCAGGAGTATGCCCGCCTCTACCAGGATATCGGGCTGGGTATCACGACATTCAGCCCGCTGGCCTCCGGCCTGCTGACCGGCAAATACAACGACGGCATCCCGGCCGGCAGCCGCGCCACCGTGGAGGGCTATGGCTGGCTTGTCCCCTCCCTGACCGATCCCGAACGGGTCGGCAAGGCCAGGAAACTGGCTCCCATTGCCGCCGAGCTGGGCATCAGCATGGCGCAGATGGCCCTGGCCTGGTGCCTGAAGAACCCGCAGGTCAGCACGGTCATCACCGGCGCCAGCCGCGTGGAGCAGGTGCACGAAAACCTGAAAGCCCTGGACGCCGTTGAAAAGCTGACCCCGGAAGTCATGGCGCGCATTGAAGAGCTCATCGGGCCCAAACCAGACCAGGATTGATTCCCCCCATCTCCCGCGGGATGGATCAGGTTCGCCAGGTTAGCCTTCAAATAAGAGCCGGTTGTGACCGGCTCTTATTTTTAGTATTATCGTGCCCCTTTGTGTTTAGCTGTTCTTTACCTGCTCCGCGGCGGCGAACCCGGCCTCGAGTGCCTTCTGGTTCATCTCCTCGGTGCCGCGCGGGGCGCGCGCCAGGATGGCTTTTTCCAGCGCCGGCCGGGCCACCACGCCCGTCAGCCCCACCAGCACCCCCAGGGCCACGGTATTGGCGGTGATGACCTTGCCGGTGGTCTCGAAGGCCAGCTTGGTGATGGGCAGGCGGATGGCATTGGGAGCGCTGCCGGAATCCACCTTGTCGGCGTCCACGATCAGCAGGCCGCCCGGCTTGACCGAGCCGCCGAACTTGCGGAACGCCTCCTGGCTGAGAGCCACCACCACGTCGGGCTGCAGCACCTCGGGATGGTCGATCTCGCCCGGGGAGATGACCACCTCGGACTTGCTGGCCCCGCCGCGCGCTTCGGGTCCATAACTCTGCGACTGCACGGCGTTCTGGCCGCCGTAGATGGTGGCGGCTTCGGCCAGGATGATGCCGGCCAGGATCATGCCCTGCCCGCCTTCACCCGCCAGCCGGATCTCGGTGCGGGGTGCCAGTCCGCCGCTCATCGCTCACCTGCCTGGACGCGCGTCACCAGGTTGGAATACACCTGGGTGTACTGCGGCCGGTCGACGTTGACAAAATTTCCGCGCACGATCTTGGTGTTGGCTGCGCGTTCTTCGGGCGTCAGCCGCTCCAAAGCCGACCTGGGGATGCTGTTATCCTTGAGTGAGCGCAGCATGTCGGCTGCCGTGCCGAGCTTGTTGAAACGCCCAAAGGTGGTGTGACAATAGGAGACCGCCTCCACCACGCTGAAGCCTTCCTTGGCGATGGCCTCGGCCAGGAACTTGTCCAGCTCCAGGGCGTGGTAGACAGTGGAGCGGGAGACGTAGGAAGCCCCGGCGGCGATGGCCAGGTCGCAGATCGGGAAGGGCGGCTCGACGTTGCCGTACGGAGCCGTGGTGGCGCGCCCGCCCAGCGGGGTGGTGGGGCTGTACTGCCCGCCAGTCATACCGTAGATGGCGTTGTTGACCACCAGGGCGGTGATGCCCATGTTGCGCCGGGCGGCATGGATGAAGTGGTTGCCGCCGATGGCCAGGGCGTCGCCGTCGCCCATGATGGCGATGACCTTCATATCCGGGCGGGCGATCTTCAACCCGGTGGCAAAAGCCAGGGCGCGCCCGTGGGTGGTATGCAGGGTGTTGAAATCCATGTAGACCGGCATGCGGGCGGTGCAGCCGATGCCGGCCACCAGCGCCACCTTGTCATTATCCAGGCCCAGGTGGTCGATGGCGCGGATCAGGGCGCCCATGACGATGCCGATGCCGCAGCCCGAGCACCAGATGGTGGGGAATTTCTTGTTCTTGCGCAGTTTCTGGAGCGTCTCGCTGCGCTCGAACCAGCCGGACTGCGGGATGAGGGCGTCATCCTGCTTCAGCGTGGCGGCATCCAGGATATCTTGATTGCTCATTTTTCTAGTTCTCCATTGCGTCCAGGACCATTTGCGGCGTGACCATCTCGCCGTTGGCGCGTACCACCCGCCGCACCTTCTTGCGGCCCACCATGCGCTCCACCTCGTAGGCCAACTGTCCCAGGTTCATCTCCGGCACGATGATGCGCTCCACGCGCTCGCCCAGCGCTTCCACCTGTTTCTCGGGGAAAGGCCAGATGGTGAGCAGGGTCAGCAGATCCACCTTGATACCCTTCTGGCGGGCCAGCTTCATGGCATGCCGGGCAGTGCGGGCCGAAGCGCCGTAGGACAGCAGCGCCACCCTGGCCCCCTCCTGGTAATCCTCTTCGAGGAAGGTGATCTCATCCAGGTGTTTATCTAATTTTGTGTTGACACGTTCCAGCCAGGGGTCCACCTCGTCGAGGCGCTGGGTGGGGAAACCCACCTCGTCGTGGAACAGGCCGGTGATATGGTAACGGTAACCGGTGCCGAAGGCCGCCAGGGGCGGCACATCCCCGGGCGAGTTGCGGAAGGCCTTGTAATCGGCCGGGCTATCGGTGACCTGCTGCTCGAAGATGTGGATGCTCTTAAAATCGGGCAGATCCACCGGTTCGCGCATGTGGCCCACGATCTCGTCGGCCAGCAAAATGACCGGGGTGCGGAACCGCTCCGACAGGTCGAAGGCCTTCACGGTCAGGTCGAAGGCCTGGCGCACAGAGGTGGGGCTGAGGGCAATGATGGGATGGTCGCCGTGGGTGCCCCAGCGGGCCTGCATCACGTCGCCCTGGGAGGCGGCGGTGGGCTGCCCGGTGGAGGGTCCCAGCCGCTGCACGTCCACCACCACGCAGGGGATCTCGGTCATGACCGCGTAGCCGATGTTCTCCTGCATGAGCGAGAAGCCGGGGCCGCTGGTGGCGGTCATGGATTTGAGCCCGCCCACGCGCCCCCCGATGATGGCGGCCATGCTGGCGATCTCATCCTCCATCTGGATGAATTTTCCGCCCACCTTGGGCAGTTCACGCGAGAGCAGTTCGGCCACCTCGGTGGAAGGGGTGATGGGGTAACCGGCATAGAAGCGGCACCCGGCGGCGATGGCGCCCCAACCGATGGCGTCGTTGCCTTGCATTAATTTGACGGTCAAGATGGCCTCCTACAACGTAGTGACGAATTCATTCGGACCTAATCCAGCTTCCTGACCACGATGGCCAGGTCGGGGCAATGGGTATCGCAGAAATGGCAGGCGGTGCATTTTTCGGGCGCCACGATGCGGGGGTGGTCCTCCTCCGGGCCCATGGCGAGCACCTTGGGAGGGCAGAATTCAACGCAGATGTTGCAGCCTTTGCACCAGTTGGCGTAGATGAACACCTCGCCGCGCGGGCCTTTTTTGACCGGCGCAGCCACGACCGGCGGCTGGCCTGGAAGTGCAATACCTTGTTCCATGGATCACCTTTATCTTTGGGGTATGAAATAATACGCCAGCCTCTCAATGATCAGGAGAACAGGGGTGTGCGGGCGGCGAAGCCGCCCGAACACCCCCTCCTTCTTGATATTTTGAGAGGCACACATATTACGCCCTATTGTATCCGGTTTGAAGAGAAGAGGAAAGGAAAAGAAGAGAGAAGAGAATAGAGAGCAGAGAACAGTAAGAAGGAAAAAGGCAATCAGGCGACCAGGCAATCTGGAACCGGGGAAGGAAGTTGAAAGGAGGCACTCCAAGGCAGGGCAGGGAATTGTTTGGAAAAGGGAAAAAAAAGAGGAACAATTCTTTTTCCATTTTTTGCCATGGTTGTCCTTCATTATTAATACCCCTTGCAGACGAGGCAAAAAATTGATTTTGCAAAACAAATGGATCAATTCTGCGCCACGTTACGGGTGCCGTTTTGCACCAATTTAAGGCAGGAAAGAAGAGATACCCTTACGGGTACGAAGAGGAGAAGGAGGGAGAGCGGACTCCGACGACTCCTGTCGTCGGGATTTGGCCCTGGGAAAACACCGGGTCTTCGCAAATTATTCGTTTGTTTCCTCCCAAAAGAGGAAACAAACGAATAGGTGTTGGGGGGGCATTTTTAATGGTGCGGTCCTTCATATGTTAAGTATCCCTGTTTGCGTTGGATTCTGGGTGGTATTCGTTTTTAAGCAAATCAAACGAATACAGGAGCAAAAACACGGAAAAGGCGACCAAGGAGAAGAATTTCCGGCGAAGAAACGGAGTGTTGCCCGGCACCGGCACAGGAGAGTTCAGGTGGTTCGGATTTTAAGGTTCCAGGGATGGCAAAGATGCAACCAGCCAGGTTGATTTTAGAACAAGTGTTCTGATTTGTCAAGGCCGGGATTTGGGTAGTGACGACTTCAGTTCTAAAACCTGTCAGGTCTTGCTCCCCGATGAGTCGCTGGAGTCCAACCCCCTCTGCCCCCACGGCGCACCTCCCCCAAATCCTGTAAGGGATTCAGGACAATGTGCTCCGCATTTGGGGGAGGACGGGTAGGGGTGATATTCACCTGGCCTCCTGCTGGGACAAATAGTCGCCGGAACCCTATTTTATAAAGCACTGGAATCAGACGAATAAAACCTGCCGGAACTTACAATCTGTTGTATACTTTTCTTACAGACTTAATGTGGGGTAAGGATAGCGCCCCAAAAAGACAAACATGCCACGCATAACAGAAGAACGCACCCGCAAGGAACTCATTGATCCGCAACTGGAACATGCGGGCTGGTACCTGCGCGACCATGCCAGGGTGAAGGTCGAAATTCCCGTGGACGGCTACGACGCCCAGCCCTGGAACGGGGTCACGGATTACTGCCTGTACCGCGAAAACGGGGAAGTGCTGGCGGTGGTGGAAGCCAAGAAGACCGTAGTGGATGTGCGCCTGGCTGAATCCCAACTGGAGCATTACATCCGGGAAATCGAAAAACATCAATCCTTCCGCCCGTTTGGATTCCTGGCCAACGGGATGGACATCTATTTCGTGGAAGTGGGCGTGGCGGCCAAGCGCCTGGTGAATGGCTTCTTTACGCGTGAAGACCTGGAGAACCAGCTATTCATCCGCCAGAATGCGAAGCCGCTCGGGTCGCTGGAAATCAACAATGCCATCGTCGACCGTGCCTACCAGCACGAAGCCATCCGGCGGGTGAGCGAAGAATTCGAGCAGGGCAAACGCAAAGCCCTGCTGGTGATGGCGACCGGCACCGGCAAGACGCGCACGATCATGGGCTTGATCGATGTCTTCATGCGCGCCGATCAGGCCAAGCGTATTCTTTTCGTGGCTGACCGGGATGAACTGGTAAAACAGGCCAAATCGGATGGCTTCGAAGAGTTCCTGCCGGAGGAACCCTGCACGCGCTTGTTCAGTTGGGAGGTGGACACCAGCAAACGCCTGTATGCCGTCACGTTGCAGACCCTCAGCAACATCTTCGAGCAGTTCTCGCCCGCCTTCTTCGACCTGATCATCTTCGACGAGGTGCACCGTTCGATCTTCAACCGCTACAGTGAGATCCTGCAATACTTCGATGGGCGCATGATCGGCCTGACCGCCACGCCCGCCAGCTTCATCGACCGGGATACCTTCGAAGCCTTCGACTGCCACGATGACAAGCCCACCTATCTGTACACCTATGAACAGGCCGTTAAAGACAAGTACCTGGTGGATTACAACCTGTATGCCGCCCAGACCAGATTTCAACGGGAGGGGCTGCACGCCGCCAACCTGACTGAGGAAGAGCGCAACCTGCTCATCCAGCACGGCCTCGACCCGGATGAGATCAATTACGAGGGCACCGATCTCGAAGCGAAGGTGACCGTCACCGATATGCTGCGCCGCCAGTGGCAGGAGATCATGGAGGTGGTCTACAAGGACGCTTCGGGGCAATACCCCGGCAAGACCATCGTGTTTGCCATGACGCAGAAACACGCCCTGCGCCTGGAGGAAGCCTTCAACCAGGTCTTCCCGCAGTTCCCCGGCATGGCGCGCGTCATCACCTACAAATCGAATTACCGCAGCACCTACCTCAAAGCCTTCAAAAAGGAAGACCGACCGCGCATTGCCATCTCGGTGGACATGCTCGATACGGGCGTGGATATCCCCGAAGCGGTCAACCTGGTCTTCATGAAGCCGGTGCAGTCCCGTATCAAACTCTGGCAGATGATCGGGCGCGGCACCCGGAATCAGGAGGCGTGCCGGTTCTTCGACCGCCTGCCCGATGGCAAAAAGACCGAGTTTCTGATCATCGACTTCTGGCAGAATGACTTTGGCAAGCAGACTGAG
>CAIKOL010000025.1 GCA_903829085.1 uncultured Anaerolineales bacterium
ATCTTCGAACTGGAACAGAAGGGGTGGAGCCGACGCAGAATCCGCCGGAAGCTTTTTGGTATTGAAATGCCGATCGCTTATTATACACTTGGGCACTTTAGCGGAAAGAACTTAGTGAGATCGTATATTGAAGATCGTCCGGGAAGAGAAAACTATCTTCCCATACTATAAAAATGGAAACTATGCGGAGCGGGCGGTTTGGTTCCGGAGGGAAGCCAGGACTTGCCGTCCTATAGCAGTTGTCTAAAGTTCTGTCCGAATGAAACACGAGTGTATCATCATAAATCCCCTCAACCCCCATAGGCGCTAACTTTTTGCTCGCGTTTTGGTCAAGTAAAGAGTATACCACCGTCCCGGGAGGGACGGCGATGAAAAACAATGGTAGATTTGTAAAAGAAGACTGGTCGGTGGTGACAAGTTTCTTGCCTGCGGGATGGGAGGAGGCGGCAAGAAAGCTGAAAGCATATTGTTGGTCACGAGCGTGGGCTGACCCTGGGTCATTGTTGCGTACGCTTCTGATTCACTTGGCTCAGGGGTGTTCTTTTCGTGAGACAGTGGTGATTGCCAAGCAAGGCGGTCTTGCTCAGGTGTCGGATGTTGCATTGCTTAAGCGTTTGCGCCGTGCCGGCGAGTGGTTTCGGTGGATGTCCGTGGGGGTCATGGAGCAGTGGGTGAGGAAGATGACACCAGAGATGAACCCCGAGGGACTTCGCGTGAGGCTCATAGACGGGACGACGGTTCAAGAGCCTGGGAGCAAGGGTACATCATGGCGGCTTCATTATTCAATAGACCTGCGGTCTTTATCATGTGATGAATTCATGTTGACGGGCCCTGAAGTTGGAGAGTCGTTCAAGAATTTCACCGTAAATCCAGGAGACCTCTTAATAGGGGATAGGTGCTATGCGTGGGCTTCGGCGGTAGCCTATGTGGTAGCAAGAGGTGGGAATCTCCTGGTGAGGGCAAAGATACGGGGATTGGGGTTGATCAACGCAGAGAACAAGAGCTTTGACATTCTAAAGAACCTGAGAAGCCTCAAGGAAGGTGAGCTTGGGGATTGGGACGTATGGATCTCGCATGGTGACCAACTGATCAAAGGAAGAATCTGTGCGGTAAAAAAGAGCAATTGCGCCGCTGAAGCTGCCAGACGTAAGATCACCCGTGAACACAACAGAAAGCACAGCAACAAGCGCGATCTGAATCCAAGGACGTTGGAAGCAGCGGGATACTTTTTTGTGTACACCACTTTAGGGCCGACATTTACAGCAGCACAGGTGCTGAAAATCTATGCAGGCCGATGGCAAGTAGAACTGGCTTTCAAACGCCTCAAATCTCTGCTCCGGGTAGGTCATTTGCACAAAACAAACCCGGAAGCGGCAAAGGCTTGGCTGCATGGAAAGATCCTGGTGGCTTTCTTAGTCACCGCAATGATAGCCGCAGGGAAATCTTTTTCCCCCTGGGGATATCGACTTCCCTGCCAAAACAAGAACCAATCCTTCTATCTGGAGAGAGACCTCATTGATGTTTAATTTGTTGACCATGGCAATCTTTCCCAAACCAAGCTTGTCCTCCTGCATCGCTAACTGGGGGACTATCGCCCATGAACTCAGGGAACGCCAAAGAAAGAGGCCACTAAAACACAAAATAGTAGTAGAAATACTCTATGGCGAATACTAAAGTTAGCGCCTATGGAGGATGGGGGGGATTCGCGCAGGAAATCATGGCTGATAAGGCTGTGATTTTGCTTTGGCGCTGTTATATCAACTCAAGATGGGCCCTTAGCCTCTCAGTAATTTTTTCCCTTCTTTTTAGCTGCGTCACTGCACACAGCGACCCCATAGATCAGGCTGCGACTCTGAGTCAATTAATAACTCTGTTCGATTCATCCGGCTGCAAGGAATGCCACGAGAAGATTTATGAGCAGTGGGAGAAGTCCCACCATGCGAGGCCTCTCATGGGGTTGGATGACGAGATATTCATGACCAAATATCTCAAGAACGGGGTACTGGCTGTAAAGCCTGGAGAAAAGGGTACTAAAAGGAACTTTCCCTGCTTCAAGTGCCACCTCCCCCAGTTCAAATACGCTACCGACAAGGTCGCAGCGGAGATTGCCGATGCAATTTTGAGAAACGA
>CAIKOL010000026.1 GCA_903829085.1 uncultured Anaerolineales bacterium
CTCGCCGGGCTGCCCTACGCCGCCATCCCCATCGCCACCGCCATCAGCCTGCAGGGCAATTACCCGCTGATCTACCCGCGCAAGGAGGTCAAGGAGTACGGGACCAAGGCCGAGATCGAAGGCGAGTACCACGCCGGGGAGACAGTGGTCGTAATCGATGACCTGGCCACCACCGGTGGGAGCAAGTTCGAAGCCATCGAAAAGCTGACCGCGGCCGGGCTGAAGGTGCGCGACGTGGTGGTGCTGGTC
This sequence comes from uncultured Anaerolineales bacterium, assembly GCA_903829085.1. Classification (GTDB taxonomy): domain Bacteria; phylum Chloroflexota; class Anaerolineae; order Anaerolineales; family Villigracilaceae; genus UBA877. Next base: position 250 of record CAIKOL010000026.1, read on the forward strand.
GACCGCCAGTCCGGGGCGAAAGAGGCGCTGGAGGCAGCCGGCTTCCACCTGCACGCGGTGCTGACGATCACCGAGCTGCTGGCTTATTGGGAGGAAACAGGGAAAGTGGAATCTCAAAAGATCGGCGAGACAAGGGCCTTCTTGAAGCGCAGTAAATAACAAGCAAGTTGGTCATCAGAGCTCAACTCATGCCGGGCGTGGGTCTTCGCGGAGCATTCCCGAAGGGTCACCTGACCCCAGCATGGCGTCCTGGATCAGCTTTTCCTTGCCTCCCCGTTTCATCCGCTTGATCTGCAGCTCTCTGCGCATGGCGCTGCTGCGGTCGGGCTGCGGCTCCACGTACACCAGCCGCACCGGGCCATGGGTGCGGGTATAGCGGGCGCCGGTGCCGCGATTGTGCTGGCGCAGGCGCCGCTGCGGGTCGGTTGTCCAGCCGGTGTAATAAGTACCGTCCGCGCATTCCAGGATATAACAGAAGAAGGCGTTGGAAGCGGGTTTCATGACCCCATCAATCCTCGTCCGGCGCTTTCCTGTCATGCCTGCCGAAGAGCTTATCCAGCCCGCCGATCTGCTGTTTCAAAACATCCCCCATTTTTGGCATTTCCACCCTTCCGGACTCGACCGCCAGCCAGTCGCCTTTTGCGCGCTCCAATTGCCACTGGGCGCGTCCCCGGCGGGCGCGTTCCAGGCGGGCGTGCAGGTTCTTTCCATTTTCGCTGGCGATATCCTCACGCAGGGAGGCCAGGCTGGCCATATACTCGTCGAGCAAGCGGATCACGTTGAGGCGGTTGTGCAGGCTGGCCTCCGCCAGCGCGCTGGACTCTTCCCCGTCGAGCGGCTGGGTGGCGGCTGAATAAGGCTTCCCGGCCAGTTTACGGATGTCGGACCAGCCCGGCTGACCGGTGACAGTCTCCGCCAGCGCCGCGGCGGCTAACGCCGGCAGGAGGGCTGCCGAGGCCATCACCCCGTCCACTTCGACCAGGTCGGCGAAGAAGGGCTGCGCACCCAGGAACACGACAAAATCCGCCGCCAGTTTGAGCGCCCCTTCCAGCGTGCCCTGCGGAGCCGTGACCGCGATCACGCCGTTCTGGAACAGATCGGCACGCGCCGCCGCCAGTCCCACGGCAGACTGCTCCAGGCAGGCCGGGTTGAGCGCCGGGGTCAGGCCGATGTAATGGCGTTTGGACGGCAGGAGTTCCTGCGCCCAGCCAGCCACGCTGCTTTTGACCGGTGCGGTATCCATCACGATGGCATCCTCGCGCACATCCTGGGCTATAAAATTAAGGGTTTCATGCACCTGGTCGAAGGGGATCGCCAGCACAACCACATCCGCCCCTTCCACGGAGGCCGGCAGGTTGTAGGAAATACTCTCCACCGCTCCCAGCTTCTGGGCCTTGCGGGCGGTATCGGGGGATTTATCGTGGCCCAGCGTGGTGACCTGGTCCTTGTGGGCTGCCAGTGCCAGTCCCATGGATGCGCCGATCTGACCCAGGCCGATGATGGTGATTTTGACGGTCATATTTTCCTCGTTTCTAATTTTCGTTATCGGCTGCCTGTAATGCAGCCAGCAGGCGTTCGGTACGTGAACCCGGGTTTGCAGGCAGCGGGTCCTGGTGGCGGCGGATCAGATCCACGCTGCGGGTGGAAGCGCCCGCCTGCTTAGCCAGGTCCGCGCCCCAGCCCGGGTGTTGCGCAGCCACAACGAACGGGCGCTGCAGGCGGTTGGAGGGTTGCCCGCTCCAGCGTTTGGCTGCCCGCCGGAAAAAGCGTTGGCCCAGCACAATGACCACCCGGTCCAGCAGGGAGAGCGGCGACAGGATCTTGCCCACATCGTGCAGCAGGGCGGCGGTCAGCAGGTCCGGGGCGGTATTACCGGAAGCCAGCAGGTGCTGGAGCATCTGCCAGGCGTGGGCCTGCTCGGAGGGCTTCATCCGGCGAAAGAGCACCAGCTGGGGAGGGGTGAGATAGGGGAGCAGCGCCCTGGTCTCCACCTTTTTC
>CAIKOL010000027.1 GCA_903829085.1 uncultured Anaerolineales bacterium
CATCAGATCCGCCCTTTTGATTTCTGTACCAGTTGGTCGATCAGCGGGGCCAGGCGCATCTTTAACTCGGCTTCATCCGCAAAGCTGATCATCGGCGAGTAGTTCACTACGAACTGGACATTGGCGCCCCCGCCCAGGGCTGCCTCGGCATCCTGTTTTGTCAGGATGTACCCGCCGCCGGATACGAATACTTCCGGCCGGCTGGATGCATTCTCGTTCCACAGGTAGGAGTTCGGATCTACGGAGCCGCCAGCTCCTCGTTGCTGGGCAACAGGATTGCCGCCGGATCCTGCAAGTTTTCCACCGGGGAAAAGTTGCCCGCCGTCCTGGCTATAGGTTGTGACAGTCACGCTGCCGTTGACCGGGTTGTTGGCCACCGTGTTGGCATAGGCCAGCCAGTCCTGGGCCATCACTTCTTCCTGCGTGGTGATCAGTCCCTGGTGCTGTTCAAGATCCAGGTAGGTGGTCATGTCCATCTTGCCGGTCATGACTTGCGTTGTGAAGATAAACTGGTCCACCATCTTCAATAGAGCTGTATGTTCGGCTTCCTGGGACTCCTGTAGTTTGCTCTTTAAGTCGGTGATGTGTGCCCCGGCGTCTGAATAGCCCTGCTTGCGCGCTACCGCGAGCTGGTCTTCGATGTCCTTAATGCTTTTATCGCTGTTGACCATGATGCTCAGGGCATCATTGAGGAAGTTGGCATCAGAAGTTGCTTGCTTTTGGGCGGCGGCCGCCAGAGCCGTCGCATCTGCAAGAGCTTTTGTAGTTGTCGTTGCATTATTGGCAACGAGAATATAATCCCGCTCTTTGCCTGTCTCTCCGTCTACAGCCAGACTTTTGTTATTCGTACTTTCAGTTGCAGCTATTTGTGCAGTTCTATAGCGGATGGTCATTTCCCCAAAAGCCGCTGATACTTCGTTCACTTTCGTTTGCTGGTCATATAAGGCTGCAAGTGCATTGTTATAATCTGTAATGGTTGGGATCCACTCTTGCCCAACCGATTCAGCGTACTCTTTTTCAGAGTTATTTAATCGGTCTACGCTTCCAGCATAAGTATTCAGATCCGCCGCAGCCTGCCCACTGAATTTCTGGTTAAGCTGCTCCATGATGATCGTATCTGCTTGGGCGATATTCCCCGCAGTCATCATGGTCGAGATCGTGTTTTGCATTTCCCGGCTGAAGCCCAGCCCGCGCAGCCGTCCAGTCTCCAGCGCCATACCCAGGGTTTCGGCCGCCTGTGGCATGGAGACGCCCAAGCCGGCCGCCATGTTCTCAATTAATACCAGGTCGCTCGGAATCTGGCTGGTTGGGATGTCCATATAGCGCATCAATGCATTGGCAGCCTGCTCAATACTCTCAGTATCAAACAACCCCCTCATATTTTCGGCCATTTGGTGAATCTGTGCCGTGCTAGTTTCGCTACTCCGTCCGGTACTTTGCAGTGTCGCTCCCAGCCGCGCTAATGTCGCCTCGGCATCACTAGCTTCGGCAATATCCTGCTTTATAGCTTCGGTTACAGCATAAACTGCCCCGCTCAGGGTGGTAAAACCGATCACGTCCCCTAATATCGAAGTAGCCAGACTATCTAATTCGCCGCCCAGATCGCCCATATCCTTTTGAGCATCCTTGGCTCCGGAGCCTTGCTGCACAATATTGAGAATAATATTTAAGAGCGAGTCTTTTGCCATTATCCCTTCGGCTTTCTCTTGGGAATTTCGTTCACCACGGCCAGGATGGCTTCCAGCCAGTCTTCGGGAATGAGTTTATCCACTTCCCACGGCCAGATCGCCTGGCCGGTCACCTGGTGCACCTTCATCGCCCGTAGCACACGGCTCATATATGGATCTTCGGTGGCCGCGCCGACTGCCAGCAAACTGCAGGCGGCGTTTATGTTTTTTTTACAGTGCCCTGGTGCTCCATCATGAGCCGGATACTTGTTCCAACCAGCCACCCGAAGAGTTTCGGGTCCGTGTCCTGGATCGCATTTCGAAACTGGCGGATATACTCCGCTGATAGGCGGGTATTCTCCGGGCCCTGGCTCCAGATCTCGGATAGCCAGGCGTCCACCTTTTGAAGCAGTTCCCTGGATTCGAGTTCCAGGATGTCTGACTTTTCCTTGTCTTCCGGGTTCGTATCCTTGATTTTCTGCCTCTCAGCATCGATCTCCAGCGCGCGTCTGGCACTCTGCCAGTATTCCATGCGCTTGTCGAGCGGAGGGTTTACCCATACCTGCAGGACCTGGCCAGCCAGTGCAGGTGCATAACCGGCCAGGTCGAGTGGTTCGGTGATCGCCGGGATCGTGAATTCCATTGTGCCTTCCCTTCTCTTTTTCCTACGGCAGCGCCGCAAGCTGATTTACATAAACAACCTGGCAATACTTTGCAGCGGTGGCGTTGTACTTGGCGTGGAACGTGCCAGAAATGATGTCCGATCCGTTCTGCTCACCGATCGGTTCAAACTTCTCCCACTTGCCCGCCAGGTCGATGTTGCGGGTCTTGTAGGTGTAGGTCGTGCCGGCCGTGGTCAGGAGCGAGCCCTGGCTCTGGATGCGGATCAAGCGCGCCAACTGGTTGCGGAAGTTCAAGCGCTCGAGTGCCGAGTTGCCATTGAACAAGAACGACATCTTGACGGTGATATCCTCCGGGACGAACTCCAGGTGCGAGAAGTACAACGTCCCATCCCCGGTGTCTTTCCCTGAGATCCCGGTCTTGATATTCACCGTGCAGCTCAGCAGGCTGTTGGTCACCTGGGTGGTGCCGATCGTCCCGCCGACCGCATCGATAAAAAGCTTGGTTCCGCCAAAGGGGATATCTTCAACCGCAGGCACGGCCAGACCGCTTGGACCACCGGTGAAGAATTGGATCACGGTGACAGTGTTGGCAGCCGATTCCGTGGCCGTGTTCTCGGTCACAGTCAACTGCCCGTCTGTCCTGGCCGTCACGGTGTAGATACCATCGTTCAGCGCCGAGCCCATCACCTTGACGATCATGGTGGCAGCATAACCCTTGGCCACTGTGAAACCGTTGCCCGAGTCCAGGATGTGATGCGTGGCATCGAAGGAGATCGTGGCTGCGGTGTTGACTGCGCCTGCAGTGACCTGGCGTCCCTGGATGCTCCCACTCATCATCCAGCCGGCGTCGCCCTTGCCGTCCAGGGTGATCGTGTCAGCGTAGCCGAATTCCATGATCTCCATGCCCACATCGTCACCCGCCTCGGTCGTGCGGATACCGAGCGTGGATTGGGTCAGCTTGTTGGCCGGGGTGGTCCAGAACGGATAAGTGTAGATCTTGCCCGTTCCAGCCCCGTCCGCCACGCCCGTACCGAGCTTCTTGGCGCCCATCTCGAACAGGTACGGCCCCTGCTCGAAAGTCTCTTCGATGGGAGCCAGGGTCAGCTTGCCGCCCAGGGAGGCGATATACGAGCGGTCCACACCCGGGCCGATCCCAATGTCTTCCTTTGGGAAAACGAGCTGGCGCAGATCTTCAAGCACACCCACCCCGCGCCACAGGGCCGTGGCAACGACCGGCGTACCGGGAGTGACTTCCAGCCCGAACTGGATCTTGCGCATGGCTTTCGTACCGGAATTGAAATTGATGTTTGGCATGGTTACTCCTTCTGGTCTTTCAGGTCTGCCGCGGCGGTCCGTTTGCCGGATGGCCGCAAGCTGGTGGCGGGTTTGACGTACAGTCCGGTGGCGATCAGGAACTCTGCGCCGCCGTATTGCTGAACTTCTTCGCTGGTCAGATCCCTGGCCGGGATACCGACCTTATAATCGCCGTTCCCAATATAGATCAACATGCTGCTGCTCCTATCCGCTCAGGCTGAGCGATACGTTCTCTTTGACCTGCCACATCACCACCAGCCCGTAGTGGTAAGGGCCTGAGCCATATTGCAGTTTGCTCATCCGGATGGCCTTTTCCCCTTCCGGAAGCAGAAAATATTGCACTTTCCCGCCCAGGGTACGGCTGACTGTCACCGCCTGCAGAACACGTGTGAAGTATTTCATCACGTCCGTTAGGAGCGCTGGGTCATCCGCCTCAGCCACGTGCAGCTCGGTCTCACCGTTCCAGAGCAGGCTGGTGATCGCTCCGGAGGTGTACTGCGGCTCGGCTTCCGGGACGTATGTGACCGCACACGGGAACACGGTCAGCTCCGAGGGGATCTCGCTCTTTTCGAACACGCGGTAGGATGTGACCTGCCCACCGGAACCGTTCGAGATGCTCCCGAAGACCTTACAGACGGCGTCCAGCCAGTTCTCAACCATTGATGGTCAGCTCCTGCAGGGTCTGGTCCATCGCATCCGAGAAGATGCTGGTAATGTCTTCCTGGCCGCGCTCAAAGGCGTTCGAGAGCATGAACCGCCCACTGAATCCAGGGTGGATCCCGATCGTCTTCCATTGGCCATTCACCAGCACGTGCCGGCCCCCGGGAGCAAAGCCCAGGCGCTTCATCTCCTGGAAGTAGTGCATACCGGTGCGGCTGCGCACCGTGGACTTCGGGGTGAGATCGTGTTCGCGTGCCCCATATTCCACAATGTTGATCCACCAGGGCTGCCGCTTGCCGCTGCTTCGATTCCAGCCCACGCTCCCGCTCAGGTTCAGGCCTTTGCCAGTGATGCGCGCCTCCAGCGAAGATCGGGAGAGACCGGTCAGGGTCGGAATGGTCGGTTGGATGGCTGAAAACAGCATGGAGGTGGCGCGCTGCATGGCCGGGCGTAGGTTCTTCTCTGCAGCTTCCTGGAACCCGTCCAGCTTTTTGATCTGGTTTTTCAGATCTTCCGAATTGAGTACGCCTTCGGTTTCACTCATGGCTGTTCACGCGACATCGAATTGGTTTTCAACCTTCTCCCAGATATCCTTGGGAAAGGCATTATTGTAAAATACCTCGCCGAGCTGCGAGTTGCCAGTCTTCCCGGCGTACTGGGCATCGTCCAACTTCTTCAACAGGGTGGTTATTGCCTTGCATAAGGTCACCACGCTTTCAGGAGGCATATAGCGGTAAATGGGGGTGCTGAGGGCGTGCGCGGCAGCGGTGGTTCCGTTCACACCGCGCGTGACTACGAAGGTGCGATAGGCGTCGATGGACGCGGAAGTATTGTGCGTCATCTTGGTCGTGTTGCGGTAACCGCGTTGCACGCTCCATTGCGTGGCGTTCTTATCCAGGATCAGCATCTTCTCAAAGTCGATCCGGATGGTTTCGCCAATAGCGGCTAGGGCCACATTGGCCGGGGTGAGTACCTCGTCGGCGTTGTTAAGCGCGGTGCTCAAGGTGGTAACCCCGGCGGTGGGCGCGCCGGTGGCGATCACCAGTTCCTGCTCCGTCTCGATCAGCAGGTTCATCCCCGGTGTGATCGTCGAACCATCCGCCACCTGCAGGCTCGTTCCAACTGCATCCGCCTGCTGGGCAGCCAGCACCACGCCCAGGGCAATGGATTTCTTGAACTTGCCCCACAGTCCTGGAACTACGACCGCATCTTTTATATCCGTCCAGACAGCTCCATTGGGGGCTGTGAAGGAAAATTCGATCCCGGTATAAGGACCGTTCTCCCACATACGGTCACGCGGGTAGGTCAGCCAATCGGCAGTCGTCAGGGTGACACTGTAATTCAGGATCGAACCCGTTACATCCAGCAGGGGAGTGGTCAACCGCAGCCGTTCTTCACCGTTCCCGTCGAAACGCTTGGTCTCGATGAACGGAATAAAAGAACCCAGCTCCTGGTCGATAAAGGAACTGGCGGCGCGGATATAGCCCACCAGGTCGGATTCATTTCCACCGATGCGGGCCAGGTCAGCTACCGTGCAATACAGTCGATCCATGCGAATCTCCTAAAAGAATATGAGCGGGTGGTGATGGCAGCCCCAGTGGGAGCATCTAAAGCCATCCTTACCGGTGATAGACCACCCGCCCCGGGACACCCCGGGAAGGTGGGGGGCGTTATCCGCTCTTCTTGCTGTGCGCGACGACGGCCTTTTCTGCCTCGGGCGTTTTTACAGCCGTTTCAACAGCCGCTGCTTTCAGATAGTCCGGGTCGACAACGTTCCAGCCCGCCCGGATATGTGCTGCAACGGTCGATGGATGGACCTCGAGGGTCTCACCGGTCTTGCCGTTGAACATCTTGACCAGTTTTCCGGTCATATTCCCCGCCGGGGAACTGATCAACCCGATCTTGGCAAGTTCAGCCCGATCGGCGGGATCAACCAGTTTCCAGCCGACCCGCAGATGAGCATCCACGGTCGATGGGTGTACCTCGGCGACTTCGCCTTCTTTGGTTACTTCAACAAGTCCTTTTTTCATGGTTTCCTTCCTCTTCAATTCAGGCCGGAGCCGGTTGGCTCCGGCCTGATGATCCTTTCGCCTGGCTGCTGCTAGCTTAGCAGAACGGCGATATTGTTTTGCTTTACGGCGGCGCAGCCCCACACGATGCGGACATCGTAGGCGATGCGGCCATATTGGCGGTACATGGCGACCTGGAAGGCCAGGCCGGTGACGGGATCCGTGATCTCGACCACGTCGTCGGCAGCGTCTCCACCTTCCGGCAGGGCCGGGGCCCGGGTGGCCAGTACGATCGCATTGCGATCGAAGGCGCACAGCGGGGTGAAGTTGTTACCGATGGTCATGGCGTTGGCGGTGGCGATGGTCACCAGCGCGCCCGGGGCGCCCAGGGTGATGGTACCCGCGGCGGCCACACCGATGTTGACCACGTACTTGTTGTTGGAGTCAGCGGCGAAAGTGACGATATCGCCAGCCAGGACGGTGTTGGTACCGGTGACCAGGGCAATGGCGGCCACACCAGGTGCAGTGGAGCCGGATGTCACGTAGGAAGTACCGGTACCTTTGGTGACTACAGCCACCTGGGCGCTCTCATGCAGGTTCAGGCCTTCGATGCGGCCGAGGGTGCCATCCCGCAGCATGGCGTCATTGCCGGATTCCATCACCCGGAAGAGCTCCGAGTGTTTTGCCCGCAACGGGACTGCAGCGGCTGTGGAAAGCACCAGATGCAGATCGCTCATTGGTGCACCGTTGTCTTCCAGGATCTTGCGGATGTTGGCAATGTCGGTCAGGTCGGAGGCGGTGGCAAACGGGAGCGTGCCGGCGGTGCCATAGGCACGGCTGGCGCCCTTGTAGGCTACGGCGAACAGGTCGGCTTCGATCAGGTTCACCAGGGTGCGCATGCACTGCGCAAAGGCGTTCTTGATGCTTACCTGGGTGGATCCACCGTTCTTCAGTCCCTGCAGGTCTTCACCGGTCAGGTAGAACGGCACGGCCTTGGATTTGCTCAAGGTCAGGGTCGGCGCGGCGATGGTGACATCCGAGGGGCTCGGACCATATGCGGCCGGGGTGAAGTCGCCCGAAGACAGGGGCGGCACGACCGGCCAGGAAACCGTCTCTCCAACCGCAGCGCGATCGGCGGACGAGTCACGGTTGACAGCCGGTATGAACCCGACCAATTCACGCGAGACAGTGTCAAGCGCTTCGTACAGGGTGGGCATGAGCCCGGTAAGGGTGTTGGCCATTGCTTAGTCCTCCACTGTCCCGCCGGCCTTGACGAAGGCCGCGCGATGCAACTGATCCAGCTCATCGAACGCAGAGCGTTTCATGAGCTTGGGGGTGGTGTTGCCGTCCGGCTTGACCGGCTCGTTGGTGGGCTGGCTCAGCTCGGCTTCCAGTTTTTCCAGATCCTCACGATCCTGGATGACCTTGGCCAGCTGGGCGATCTCGCCGCCCTGGTTATCCTCGCCCATCAGGGCGACGTACTGGGTGCGTTCCTCGTCGGTAAAGTCTCGGCTTTCAGCATCGACCTTGTCCACCAGGGTACGCGCCTGGGCGATCAAACCCGCCCGTTTCTGACGCATTTCTTGTACTTTCATGGCAATCTCCTTGTAGATTGGTTAGATTCTCTCAGCCAGGTCCAGGTACCGCCTGCGGTTGGCCATGCGCGCCCGCGCTTGCACCCTGGTGGTTTCATCCCCGAGAGCCGCCTGGCTCTGCGGGGGCTGGACCGTCTGCTGGAGTTCACTGAGTTTGGAGCGCACGGAAGCGCTCGTTTGGGGGAAGGCCGGGAAGGTGACCGGCGATACATCGATGAGTTC
>CAIKOL010000028.1 GCA_903829085.1 uncultured Anaerolineales bacterium
ACAATGGCAGCACATTGGTCCCGCCTTCGCCTTCCAGCTGCCGGCTGATCCAGGGCTTGCCAGTAGCCTTCTGCAAGTCAGACAAACCGCTGGTATCAAAGGAGATCGCAAGTGCATTGCCGAACAGCACCTGTCCGACATCGCATGTGATCTGCGGAACTGCCTGCAGGCAGCGCACCACCTGCTCAGCAGCGGAGGTGAAACTACCGTGTTCATCCTGCCCGTAGGAATAGAACTGGATATGGCAGAGGTGGGCGCGCTGCCCATCCAGCGCCCGGATAGTATCGCAGAAAGCAGCCGCATTGCCTGGGCGTCCCAACCGACCGGCGTGCAGGTGGACCGGGTGGGGTAAGCCCATCTCATTGACAAGCTGCACCAGGGCCAGGATGACCCTTCGCTGGGTCAGGTCGCCCAACCCAATCGGCTCATCCAGACCTGGGGCAGGCTGCCCTGCTTTCCAGGCAATCCCTCCTCCCGGGTTCACCAGTTTGACCGCGTAACCTCCGGAGACTTGCAGCAGCCACGCCAAGGTGTCACGCACTTCCTGCATGTCGCCACCCGCCAAGGCCTGAAGCAGAAGATGATGGTCGCCAAGCTGGGTGAAGGTACCACAATCAACACCGGTCATGCTCTCCAGGTCTGTGGATGTGAAACGCGCCATCAACGGTGAACTGGCAGCGTCGAAGACGGTAGTGTAACCAAGGGCAAGATAACGTCGGGCAGCGGTTTCTGCCGGGGGGGTCAGGAGGTCAAGAAGGACCGGGTCACCAACCAGAAAGCGACGGGCAGAGTTCAGACCATAGCCCGCCACGTGAGTATGGATCTCCACCCCGGCTGGGGCAAGGATTGTACCGTTCCCGTCAATAACATCGGGCGTGCCGGGTTCAAGGGGGGTGGAAGAAACCTGCTCACCGTCCACCCACAGGTCCCGGACCTGACCATTGATGCCGTGGGCCGGATCGTAGATTTCAGCGCCGCGGATCAGGATCATACCGGTTGTTCCTCATGAACCAATTCTAACAGCAGATCCTGTATCAGGGGGTGATGGCCTGGCAGAACTGGCTGCAATTCAACCGGCACACCGTCCAGACGCTGAAACCGACCGGGTACTTCAACCCCAATTCGGGCTGTAGGAAGCCAGACAGGCGGGTTCCAGACAGGTTGATCCGGATCGAGCAGGATTGTGCGAGCATGGGAAAGAAAGGCAAGGGTCTTTTCGGAGAATGAGCCAGGCTGACCTGCCAGGATGCACAGGTCCATATCCCCCTGTTGAATAATTTGTTCCGCCCGCCAGAGGCGGGGAGAATAGTCAACTTTGTTCCGACCAAAGCGCAGGTTACCCGGGAAGCCCGTCTGAGCCATGAATGCCTCAACCACGCCAATGCTGTTGGGAGCTGGAGGTAGATAAAGGCCAAACCAGCGTTTCTGCCTGGCGAGGTTTTTTAGCCAGAGCAATAGTTCGGTGGTGATTGGTATACCATTATTGAGCCACTCCGAGCCAAAGACAAGCAGGCCCGAGGAAGCCGTCTCGATTCGGACGGCAAGTTCGGCGAATCTGGCTGGGATGTTTTCTGCACCGTCCGAGCCAGCCAGCCGCAGCCAGCGCAAGGCTTCAAGGGTATCGGGCGGGTCGAGTAACAAGGAAGCGGTTCCGAGGTCGCGACCGAGGAACTCACCCAGACGTGGATGAGTGCAGGCCGGGTTGACCCCACAGAGTACCACCTGAGACTGGTTACGCAGGTCACCCAAAGTAGCGGTCAGCAAGCCGGCTGCCTGCATGGACAAACCAAGCACCGAACCCGTGCAATCCTCGTCACAGGCCAGGATGGCCGAGGAATACTTAGCCAGCCGGAGCGCGGAAGAGACTGCAGCGATATCCAGGTGACCGGACAGGACCACCAGCGGCTGGCGGGCTTCCCGCAACCATGCCCGGGCAGTTCGAAGGGAAGTTTCAATGAGAGAATTAGCGGTTCCTTTAAAAGGCAAACTAGCCGCGGCGCGCCGGAAACCGGCCTCTCCCA
>CAIKOL010000029.1 GCA_903829085.1 uncultured Anaerolineales bacterium
CCGGGCGGGCAGAAAATAAGCCATGCGTGCACTGGGGTACTTCACCATCCGGGACCTGTTCCATGACCGCTGGCGCAGCCTGCTGACCATCCTCAGCCTGGCCGTGGTGGTGGTGAGTTACCTGTTGCTGGCGGCCCTGTCTCAGGCCTACCTGTCCTTCGGGAACAAAGCCCAGGCCTCCACGACCCTGATGATCATCGACGCGAACGCGCTCGATCCGATGGAGAGTTTCCTGCCGGAGAGCGTGCTGCAGGCGGCCGCACAGATCGCTCCCGACCAGATCATCGCCACCTTTCCCAGCCTGTTCCGGCACCTCGACATCCAGGGCCATATCCTGCAGGTGCGGGCCGTGGCGCTGGAGGACATGCAGAACAGGCTCTCGCTGAGCCTGCTGCAGGGTACCTGGCCGGCCGGGGAGCGGCAAATCGTGGTAACCGACGGGTTGATCCAGGTCACTGGCTGGAAGATCGGGACCATCGCAGCCATCTACGGTGAAGACTTCCAGGTGACAGGCATTGTGCGTTCCAGCGGCTCCCAGTTCGCCTCCATCTGGATGACCTACGCGGAAGGGCAGCGCCTGTTCGGAGACAGCACCGGTTTCCAGATCGGCTATGTCCAACTGGCCCCGTCGGCGGACCCTGACACGCTGCTGGCTTTGCTGCAGGCAGACCCGCGCATCAATACGCAAGCGGCGGTCTACCTGGACACCACCGTGGCCGACCGCTACAACCAGGTGAACCAGAACCTGCTGACCCTGAGCCTGGTGCAGGCGGTCATCTCCCTGCTGGCGATCACCTTTGGCACCTACAACGCCACCCGCTTAAGCCTGACCGAACGCGGGCACGAGATCCTGCTGCTGCACGTACTCGGGTTCAGCCAGGCCAAACTGCGCGCCTTCCTGTTCACGCGCAGCCTGCTCCTGACCCTGGCCGCCTACCTGGCGGGCTGGGGCGTGGCGTGGGCCTTCATCAGCTACCAGGGGCTGCATGCCCCGATCAGCATCCAGGCCGCGCCGCTGATCCTATCCCTGCCGCCCAGCTCCAGCCTGCTCGGCCTGCTGCTTTCGGTCGGTTTCGCCTGCCTGGGCGTCTGGCTGACCACCGGCTCCCTTTCCAGGCGGGAACTCTCCGCCCTGCGGGATTAGACATGCGCTCCCACCTGACCACTTTCATGCTCGGGCTGCACGACCTGCGCAGCCGCTCCCGACAGGCGCTGTCGATGGCGGTGGGCATCGCCATCGCCCTGAGCATCTTCGCCATCCTGCAGGCCTACCGCAACGGGCTGGCGGCGGAATTCAACCAACTGCAGCCCAACCTGCTGGTGGTGCAGGCCAACCAGAGTTTCGGCGAGATCTACGGCAGCCGTATCTCGAGCGAGGTGGGCAAGCAGTTGAGCGGGATGGGGATCGGGATGGTCGTGCCCGAGATCGACGATGCCACCGGCACATCGGTCAGCAACGCCATCCTGCTGCGCGGCATCGACCTGGAACAATACACCCGGGTCGACAGCTTCGCGATGCTCTCCGGGCGCGCCTTGCAGCCGGGCGATCCGGCCCGCACGGCGATGGTGGGCTCGCGCCTGGCAGCCAGCCAGAATGCGAAAGCCGGCGGGCAGATCGTGCTGCGCGGGCGCACCTTCCAGGTGGCGGGCATCTTCCACAGCGGCACCTATACCGATAACCAGGCCTGGATCTCGCTGGCGGAGGCCCAGACCCTGCTTGGGTGGGGGCAGGATGTGTCGGTGTATATCATCCCGGACGAAGGCATATTGCACGAGGGGCAATCCCTCTCCGGGCAGATTTCCGTCACCCGCCGGGGGGAGGGCGCCCGGATCACGGTCTACCAATACCAGCCGGTGCTCAATATCATGGGGGTGGTGGCGTTTGCCATGGGGATCGCCATCGCCCTGACGCTGACCAACATCCTGTGGCGCCTGGCCTGGCTGCGCCGGCGGGAGATGGCTGTGCTGCGCACGATCGGCTTTCCGGCCCTGGCGCTGGCCACCTACCTGCTGGGACAGGCGCTGGGCGTGACCCTGCTGGGAACGCTGCTGGGAGCAATTTTGACGCTGGGAGTCCTTTCGGCGGTGCACGTGGCGGCGTTCGGCCTGACCATCAACCCGAGCCTGGATGCCGCCGCAATCCTGACCAGCCTGGCGTGGATCGGGCTGGTGATGGCTGCCGGCGTTTCGCTGCCGGCCTGGTGGCTGAGCCACCTCAACCTGGCAAAACAGTTGCATTCGGAGTAATATCCATCCGAAAATTCCTGGCTCTTTGGGAGAGGCCGGGATGTACGTAAAGATATGGGGGTGTTGGGCGAGCCGCGCAGCGGTCCGCCCAACACCCGCCATTTCTCCCAGCACTCCGGCGCTTCCCAGAGAACCAAATTCTTTTTTTTCGGACAGGTTCTTAATCGATAGAGGAGATACAGAAATGAATAAACGCATGTTCTACATCGTCTCGCTGCTGATCCTGATGGCATTGGCCTGCAATAGTGTTTCCAGCCCGGCCACAGGCGGCACGCCGAATTCGGCGAGCCCCTCCGCAGGGCAGACCCACCCCCAAAGCACCCCGACGCCCTTGCCGACCAGCACCCCGCCCGCCCTACCGGTAAGCCTGAACGATGCGCTGGGCAGCCTGAACAGTTTCGAGATAGCGGTCACTTTCAATACCAGCGGGCCGGGAGCGAACCAATCCTCCTCCATCACCAACACCACCGACTATTCCCAGGAACAGGACGCCCGCCACATCCAGCTCATAAGCTCCGTCACCTCCGCGGGAGATAACAGCCCGACCGACAGCAACCTGCAGATCTACCGCATCGGCAACGCCATGTGCGCCAGCACGGAAAAAGACAACTGGACCTGGACCAACATGGAACCGAGCGAAACCGAGATGCTGGAACTCACCCAAAACATGATCGGCATTACCCCCCTGATCGACCATCCCACCTTCGTGGGCGCGGAAACGGTCAACGACATTCCCAGCAACCATTTCACCTTCAAGGTCTCCGGGCTGGGAGTCAAATCGGGCTACGTGGTAACCATCAACCAGGGGGATTACTGGGTGGCGATCGATGGGCAGTACGTCGTAAAATATACGCTGGTGATGGAAACCCACGACGGTACCAACACGAAGGTGCTGCACGAAGAGATCGGCATTAACGTGACCCAGATCAACCAGCCGATCACCATCGCCTTTCCCGACGGCTGCCTTCGCATCCAGAAACCGACTCCAACGCCCTGATCCCAGCCGGGAGCGCTTCAGTCGCGGCGCTTCTGTGCAATTCCCCCTGCAGGGGGAATTGCACCCACCTGCTTCATATTACGGATACTGGTAGTGGCACACGCACGGCCCCGGATGTTCGGTTGTGGCCGTGTAGGCGCGTGAGAACCAGGTTTCCATGAGCTTTTTGAAGGCGGGGCTGGAATACGGAACAAAGCAGATGCGAGCCCAACTGCCGTTGACCAGCGACATCAGCCCGAAATCGAGCGTGCCGGTTCCCTTTGTTCCCCGCATGTTCTGGCCGAGGTTGTCGGCCAGGGTGCCGAGCAGATCGCCGGCGTTGACCGCCTGGCCTTCGGTTACGTACAGGCTTTGGAGCGGTTCAAAAATATAGATGATCGTGTTCTGAGCATCCACATTCAGAAAGACATTGGCATAGGTATTGAGCGAGCCGTCGTACTCTGTTTTGACCTCTTTCATGATCCCGGAAATGGTCCCGGAGGCGGCGGCCTTGACGGCTGTGCCGGTGGGCGCCACGAAATCCATCCCCTGGTGGATGCCTTGCGGGTTCTGGGGCGTGGGGGGCGAGGCGCCCACGGCGCCATAATAGGTGTTCATGAAGACCTCGGGAGTGTCATCCAGAGGGGAATTCAAAATCAGCGGCGGGGGTGAATTCGTCGAGCTGGGTTCACCAGTGGGAGTGGCTGTTGCAACAGGAGTATGGGTTGCAGGGGTATTTAAGGTTGGCGGCGGGAGTGGATGTTTCGGGACAACTGCAACGGTTGGAGCGCCGGTGGAGGGCAGGAACCGTTTACAGGCGGCAAGGAATGAGGCTGCCAGCAGGCATGCCGAGGTTTTTAGGAATTCGCGGCGCGAAAACTCTTTTTTCATTTGAGCTCTCGATGAAAAAGGCCCCATTACTTGATACCCTTATTATATGTACGATTGACCCTTCCTTTTACTGCTTCTTGCATAAATAACTGAATTGAAAATGCCATAAAGCAGTGGAATATAGCCGGCATAAGTTCAATTATTTACGCAGTACTCTGTAACTTCTAACCCTGGCGCAGCACCAGCGCGCCTCCAGATAAACTATACAACCTTTTTTCGTTTGAAACAAGCGCGCGCGTCAGCGGTTTACGGCTTTCTCAAAGTCTGAAAATCTGAATGTTCCCACCTCCTGCAGAGCAGAGGAGAGAGGATTCTGGGGAGTTGGTGTACGGCGTAGCCGTTCACCAACACCCC
>CAIKOL010000030.1 GCA_903829085.1 uncultured Anaerolineales bacterium
GATGCTGAGACGGATCTCCGGGTGCCACTTGCCCCGGGCATCCTTCTCCACCACGAAGAGTCCCGCGCACCGCACCAGGCGCGGCGACCAGATCACTGGAGGTGGCGCGATGTCCCAGCCGGCTTCTCTGAGGATCGCTTGGGCCTTCTGGCGGAGGGTGAGGTTCATTCTTTGATATTGGGGTGAATCCGGCTGGATTGGGTCACGGCCGGGCAATGTGCTGTGAGGTGAGCCCACTAGTGGTATCAGTCCTATGATTTCCGTCACCATTCCGGAAATATCCGTGAAAGCCAGATCAGGCTGAATGACTTTCAGATACCTTCAGACCGCTTTAGAAATTTGCTTCACGGTCCTTCCCCCAGACCGAATCACTAAGAGGTAGAGCATGCTTGCGGCCATTCACCGGCAGTGCGAGGGCCTTTGTCTTTCTGCGCCTACTCATCTGACCAAGAGGATCGGTGCTTGGATGCGCCGTGCACTAAAGAACCCCAACCCGAGGTCGCAGAGAGTCAGCTGGCTGGTTCTCCTTGCACTGACTGGGCTCTTGCTATTCGCAGCGACTGCACCCTCCATCACAACCCAACCTGCCAGCCAGGCCGTGACACTAGGAACCAAGGCCACATTCAGTGTGGTGGCAAGCGGGACAGCACCGCTTACCTATCAGTGGTCAAAGAATGGGACCGCGATCACGGGGGCCACAGCCGCCTCGTACACGACACCTGCGACGGTGAGCACTGACAGCGGTTCAACCTTCAGCGTCAAGGTTAAAAATTCGGCGGGTACCAAGACGAGCAATTCCGCGCCACTCACGGTGAACCTGCCACCGACCATTTCAACCCAACCCGCGAGCAAGAGTGTGGTGCTTGGATCCACTGCTTCATTCACGGTCGTGGCCTCCGGAACCGGGACTCTTGGTTATCAATGGTCCAGGAATGGCACAACCATCAGTGGGGCGACAGCGGCGACCTATACAACAGCGGCCACCGTTGCCGGAGATAACGGCGCAACCTTCACGGTGAAGGTGACGAACACCTATGGAAACGTCACTAGTGCTGCGGCCACGCTGACCCTGAATCTTCCGCCATCGATCACGACGCAGCCAGTTTCCAAGACAGTAAACTTGGGTGCGGCTGCCACCTTCTCTGTGGCGGCCACAGGAACAGGAGCGCTGACCTATCAATGGTCCAAGAATGGATCCGTAATCAGTGGAGCCACGGCGGCAACCTACACCACGCCAGTAACCGCCGTGGTCGACAACGGGGCCACATTCACAGCGAAGGTGACCAATTCAGTTGGAACTGTGACAAGTTCTGCGGCCACTCTGACCCTGAACTTGCCCCCAACGATTACCAGCTTCACGCCAATTTCCGGTGGCGTCGGCACATCTGTAGCGCTGACGGGCACGAACTACACAGGCGTAACGGCGGTCAAATTCAACGGGATAGCCGCCAGTAGCTACACCGTGGGAGGTGCGACTTCGATTACAGTCGTGGCGCCGAATGGAGTGACCACTGGGAAGCTGAGCGTGACGACTGCTAGTGGGACCGCGACAAGCTCGGCGAGCTTCACGGTTGTGGCGGCACCAACCATCACCAGTTTTACGCCTTCCAGTGTTGGCGCGGGGACCACGGTGACCCTGACTGGGACAACCTTTACCGGTGCGACTTCCGTAAAATTTAATGGGTTGGCCGCTGCCAGTTATAAGGTTGTCAGCGCGACATCGATCACCGCTGTGGTGCCCACCGGGGCAACGGCGGGGCCAATCAGCGTGACAACGCCTGGTGGAACTGGGACCAGTTCGTCCAGCTTTACTGTAGTTTTGCCACCTACTCAGCCTGTGATCACGGCGTCCAATGCAGTGACCAGTGGACAGATGGGCTGCCTCGCTTCGGTTCCACCCCAAACGGGATGCACCTTTGCCTGGAACCTCATTGGCGGATCCATCACCGCCGGTTCCACTACAACCCAGATCTTGTACACGCCTAAATCTCTTTCCATAGTTAACGGAAGAGCCGGCCACACATCCACTCTTCTGCCTAATGGAAAAGTCTTGGTGATTGGGGGCACCTTCGCCACGGCTGGTGCAGAGCTCTTCAATCCAGCCACAGGAACGTTTGCTCTCACAGGTTCATTGACGACACCCAGGTCGTGGCATACCGCAACGCTGCTCTCGAATGGGAAGGTCCTGGTGATCGGAGGGTACGATGTCTCCGGGAATGTCGTTTCTAGCGTGGAAATTTTTGATCCTTCTAAAGGGACATTTTCACAACTCAGTTCCATGAAAACCCCAAGGGTGAATCACACGGCGACCCTGCTCGCAGATGGAAGGTTGCTCCTAACTGGTGGTTATTCCGGGAATGGAAGTTTGGCTAGTGCAGAACTCTTTGACCCCACGACTACTACCTTTACCCCCACGACTTCCTCAATGACGGTCCAAAGAAACTACCACTCCGCCACACTTCTTCCTAACGGTCAAGTGCTTCTGGTTGGCGGCTACAGTGATGTAGCCGCTAACGCCAGCGCCGAATTGTTCAACCCTTCAACCGGAATTTTTACCGCGTTGCCGGGTCCCCTTCTTACTGCACGGTGCCAGCATACAGCAACGCTTCTCCAGAATGGAGATGTGCTTGTTGTCGGTGGAAGCGATAACAATTGGAACGTTCTTGCGAGCGCTGAAATATTCACTCAGGCTCAGGGAACCTTCACGTTGTCTAGCCCCATGGTAGATGGGAGAACTGGTCATACCGCTACACCATTAGGGAATGGAAAGGTATTAGTTGTCGGTGGGTTCGGAGTTTCACCTGCGATTCTCGGCGCGGAATGCTTTGATCCTGCCACTGGCACTTTCTCGCAGGTGGCCATGATTACAGATCGAGGCAGTCATGCCACCTCTCTCTTGGCCAGTGGTTTGGTCATCGTGACGGGCGGGACGGACAACGTAAATACGCTGACCAGTGCGGAGATCTTTGACCCTTCTTCGGCTGCATTTGGTAATGCAGTACTGAGCTGTACGGTTACTAACGCTGCGGCGTCTGTTTCGGGCACCAAGGGCTTTCTCGTGGCACCAGTGGTTATCGTGCCTGTGATTACGGCTCCAGCCCAGGTGGTTGAAAATCAAACGGGCTGCAGTGCCTCAATTCCAGCCCAGGCCGGTTGCATGTACACGTGGACCATTTCTAATGGCGCCATCACGGGCGGCAACGGAACAACCAGTCTCACCTTTACGGCAGGGACTGCAGGATCTCCTGTGAACTTATCGTGCACGGTGACGAATGTCGCGGGTTCCGCTCAAACTGGCAATGTCACGGTCAATTTGCTTTCATCCAAATACATGACTATCACGCCTTCCACCGCTGTCGTGGCACCGGGCGCGTATGTAACCATCAACTCGGATAGGCCCGTGGTGTGGGTAAGTGGCGAAAATAATTATGATATTAATATTAGTAGTACGTGGTTCTGGCCTTTTGAAATGTCTGTGCTTTGCCGCATGCCAGATCAGATTGGTACCTACGAACTTGATGCTTATAGCACTGGGAATCCGTCCCTGAAAGCCGAAGTCTACATCACTGTGGTCACTCCGGGTTCCCCTGTGATTAACAGTTTCACAGCTAGCTCCACCTCCGTTCACGCGGGTCAGCCAGTCACATTGAGCTGGAATGTCAGTAATGCGACTTCAGTCAATCTCAGTTATTGTGATGCCACCACCAATGGATATTTCTATTCTCTTCCGATCTCAACAGGGAATACGAGCTTGGTTGTGTATCCAAAAAACATAACTAAGTATAAATTAGATGCATCCGAGAATGGGTTTGGGACAGTGAACGCATTCCTGACTGTAAATGCAGACATGGCGCCCACGATTACGAGTTTCACGGTGTCTCCCGCAAGCCTTACTCTGGGGGATAGCTCCCAATTATCAGCCACGTTCACGAACGGGACGGGTTCCATCAGTGAGGGGGTTGGACCGGTGCAGAGCGGTGTCCCAGTCACCGAGTCTCCAACCAAATACGGGAAATACACCCTCTCGGTGACAAACCCATACGGCGCAACTGCAACGAAAGATCTAAACCTGAATGTACTCGTTTCCGGCCAATATTCGACCTTGCCAAATATGCAACAGGCTCAGGCCGCTAGCCAGCCCGGGCTCTTGCGAGATGGAAGAGTTCTGTTCGTCGGTGGCACCACGAAGAACTGGAATGGGACATGGGGCCCGACTACTGGGGCTGCTCAGGTCTTCGATTCCGCGTCAGGTACTTTCCAAAGTGTGGGTTCCTTGGTAGGGGAGAGAGTCGGGCACACGGCCACGTCATGCTCAGATGGTCGAGTGCTGGTTTGGGGGGGTATTGATGGAAATTATTCACCCGAGCGTTTTCTAAATACCTTCGAAATCTTCGACCCAAAATCGAATGCATTCAGCTCGTACGACCTTGGCGGGACATATACGCAAAATTCGATCGTGTCGAGGATTGGTCATACGGCGACCCAGCTTGCGGATGGTCGCGTGCTAATCGCTGGGGGGCAGTCAATACCGGACGGGTTGAACCAGGTTTCTAACAGCGACCTGGTGTCCATCGGCACATCACTTCTGGTGAACCTTAGTAACCCCTTTCAGGATTACCCGACTTTCGTCGTAACGGGAGCTATGACTACGCCACGCACAGGCCATGTATCTGTCCGCCTGATGGATGGCCGTGTACTAGTGGCTGGAGGCGGCAATCAGGTGACATCCTTCACAAGCGCGGAACTCTACGACCCTGCGAAAGGAACCTGGTCACTCGCGGGAAATCTGAGTCAGGCGGCACATGCCAAAAACCCCATTCTTCTCCCGGATGGGCGAGTGCTATTTGACGGACTCGAAATCTTTGATCCGGCGACGTCAACCTTTTCCCCTTTGGCGAGTCCCTACACCGGGTTCTCGGGCTTTGGGGGAAACGCCGTTCTTCTTCCGAATGGCATGATCCACATGGGGTATTTACCGTCTTCGACC
>CAIKOL010000031.1 GCA_903829085.1 uncultured Anaerolineales bacterium
ACTTAACATATGAAAAACCTCACCATTAAAAATGCCCCCCAACACCTATTCGTTTGTTTCCTCATTTTGGAGGAAACAAACGAATAATCAGCGAAGTCCCGCTGCTCTTCCGGGGCAACTGATGCCTCCAAACAACTAAATAAGTCTTTTCCTTTCAGCTTTGAGCTTACAGCTTTGTCCTTTCCCCTTTCTCCCTTCAACGTCCTTCTTCCTGGATCTCCCCCGCACACCCTTCCGCATTTGCTGTCTTCAACAGCACGCGGTCCATCCGGTTCCAGTGCGGCTCTGCTGCAATGGCGGTAACACGCAGATAATTATCGGTCAGGCCTTCGATCTGCCAGCCTTCATCCGTCAGGATGGAAGTCGCTTCCCACAGCACCTGTACCGTCTTGCCGGTGAACTCCCGGTGATAGGCTTCCGCAGATTCAGCCAGCACCGCTCGTAATACCGCACTGCGGGCTTTGACCAACTCCCCGTGTACCTGTCCCTTCATCTGCGCCGCCGGGGTGCCGGGGCGGGCCGAGTAACTGAATACGTGCCCCCCCGACAGGTGCAGCCGCTTGACGAACTCCAGCGTTTCAGTGAACTCTGCCTCCGTCTCGCCCGGGAACCCGGCGATCACATCCGTGGTGATTGACACCTGCGGGATGGCAGCCCGCGCTGAGCCCACCAGCCTCGCGAAATCCTCCGCTGCGGGCTTGCGCCTCATGCGTCTCAACACGCTGTCGCTCCCGGATTGCAGCGGCAGGTGCAGGTGTCGGCACAGGCGTGGGCCTGTCACGGAGCAAGCCAAAGGTTGGCTCCACAGGTTAAAGAGACCCGCCTCCAGCTCCCAGGGTTCGAGTGAGGACAGGCGCAGGCGCGGGACGGATGTGCGCTCTAGGAGCGCCACCACCAGTTCCGCCAGGCGCTGGGGCGGCTGGAAATCCAATCCCCACGAACCGAGAGTCACTCCCGTCAGCACAATCTCCTGTGTCCCACCCTTCAGCGCCGCCTCCACATCCGCCACGATCTCATCCAGCGGCCGGGAACGCGAGGCGCCGCGTGCCAGCCTGGTGATGCAAAAAGTGCAGGCGTTGTCGCAGCCGTCCTGCGCCTTGATGAACGCCCGCGTGCGCTGGTGCAGGCCGGGCAGCGGCTGGCGGGCGATGGGCTCCAGGTCGAAGGGCTCGAACGCCACCCCCAGCACTTCGGAGACCAGGCTCTCCTTGCGCAGGTTGGTGACAACGCGGGTGACGCCTTCCAGTGCGGCAGCCTTATCGGATTCCAGCGTGGCCCAGCAGCCGGTTACCACCACTTCGCCCGCCCCCTGCCGTTTCGCCCTGCGGATGGCAGCCCGCGAATCCGAGGCCGCCTCGGCGGTCACCGTGCAGGTGTTGACCACCGCCAGGTCGGCTCCGACCGCCTCGGGCACGATCTCGTGCCCGGCCGCCCTGAACTGGCGGGCCAGCGCTTCGATTTCCGCCTGGTTCAAGCGGCATCCGATGGTATCTAGGAAGATTTTCATTTCACGGTTTTATCACCACGAAGTTATCGAAGCCGATCTCCACGCCGCCCTCGTCGAACGCCCCCACAATGAGACCAGCATCGCCGCTGGCAAAATCAGTATCACTGGTCAGCGCCAGCACCTGTCCGTTGACGCTTCCCTTGAGCGTGTTCCCCACGCAGTCAAACCGCAGGTGGTTGGTCGCCTGCCCCGGCTGGATGGAACTGTTGTACGCCATCATCTCCTGCCCCAGCAGAGCAGCCGCCCCAGCCTTGATCTTGCCAATGGCATAGTAACCGTCACTGGTGACAAAAAAAACGTAAAAATTGTCCGGGTCCTGGAACCGGCAGATCAGCCCAAAACGGTTGTCCAGCGGGCCTGCCAGCCAGGTCGCATCCACCTCCACCTGCACATCCCCGTAAACCTGCCCGGATGCAGCCCACAGGTCGTAGCCGGCCAACTGCACCTGGATCTGATAAGCGCCACTGGCATATCCCAGGCTTCCATTGGGGCCTGTCGTTTGGATCCAGCCGCTGGATGGGTCCGAAAAATCGTCGTGATAAAGCGGCTGACCCGCCTGGGTCACCAGGTCGGAAAGCCAGGAACTCTGACAGGCACTTAGAAAGATGACCAGGAAAAGGCTGCGAAGAATTTTCATGGGAAATATTGCTCCAACAAACGCCCGGCCTGCCAGCCGGAAGGGCCTATCGGATCAAATGCCTGGGCCAGGATCAGGTAGGAATGGGCCGAAGCCTGGTCGCCGGATTGCATGTATACCATTGCCAGGTGCAGCGCCGGGGCAGCCTGGGTTGGCCCGAGTTGGACGGCCTTCTTTAAGTAAACCATCGCGGCCGCATAATCTTCCTGCAGGAACTCCGCCTGGCCGGCCAGGTCAAAGGAGTGCCAGTCATTCGGGGCCATCTCGATCAGCTTGCGAGCTGCCGGCAGCCCGGTGGTATCCACGTCCACGTCGTTGCCCACACTGAAGGCCACCAATGCCCGCCAGGTGGCAGCCTCCCCAGGGGCCAGTTCGACCGCCCGGAAATAATACTCATAGGCGGTCACCAGGTCGCCGGTCTGTTCAGTGGCACTGCCCAGGGCTATCTGCCAGCCGGGATCATCGGGAGCCAGCCGGGCGGCTTCCTGGAAGGCTGCCATTGCGGTTTGCGGCTGTCCCTGGCGCTGCAGGTACAGCCCATCCAACCCCTGCACCATGGCTGAGCCCGGGTCCAGAGCCAGGGCCCGTTCGATCTCAGCACCTCCGTCCCGGCCCAGTTGCTGTTCCGCCTCGCCTAGCCAGGCCCAGGCCTCGCCATCCTCCGCCCTTTCAGTCGTGGCAGTCCGGAAAGCTTCGTCAGCCAGGGTCCACTCGCCCAGTTCTCCCAGCGCCCGCCCTGCGACCACAAATTGGGAGGCGCGCTCGCCGGAGACCAATGCCGTATTCAGAGCCGTACGCAACCCCTGGACGGTGGGGTCCAGACCGGGGTCGAGCCGGGCCGCCTGCATCAGTTCGGGCAGGGCCTCGCCAGGTACCGTGGCGGCCTGTAGCAGCCCCAGCCGGTAGTGGGCAGCTGCATCGCCCGGTTGAACGAGCAGGTATTTTTGCCAGGTCTGAATTCCGTCAGGATAATCCTCCAGCGCCTGGTAAGCCTGTGCGATGCGAGGCAGTAGCACGGATGGGTCTCCTCCCCCGGCGATTAACCCATCCCAAAGGTTAATTGCCTTCCTGGCATCCCCGAGCCCAAAGGCGATATCTCCCCAGTTCATCAACCCGTTCGATGAAAGGGCGTTCCTTTCGAAGGCCAAACGATAGTAATATTCGGCAGTGGAATAATCTTTCTCATTCAAAAAGGCATTGCCTGCTTTCTCCCACAGGGACGGCATCCACGGGATCCGCTCTGCAGCAGAAATATATGCAGCCGCAGCCTGGGGATACTCACCCGTCGCGTAAAACCGGCCGGCAGACCTCAGCTCCAGGGTTCCGGCGATGGGCCGGGGAACCAGGATGAGAGTCAACAGGCTGACCAGGATCAGGATATGCGTCGCTCCGAATGTCTTCTTCATAATGGCAACCGCTATTATAAAGCGGGAGAGGCAATCCTTGGGACCCGGCGTGCTATTTCAACATGCAGCTTCATACCATATGTTATGAGGAAAACACCCATAAAAATAGGATACCCGCCCGGCTTAAAATGGTATAAACTTATGGGGAAGCAGTATAATCGCGCAGGCATTGTTCTATGAATCTATTCATCAATCAAATCCTAACACTCCTCACCACCCCTCCGGGGAACCTCATTTACCACATCGTACTGGTGTTCTCGATCGCTGGAGCATTGCAGGGGGCCATCCAGGTCCTGCGCTCCAGTCAGTTTCCCCAGGCGCGGCGGATGGTCTTCGGCCTCTGCATTTTACTCGGCCTGCAGGTGCTTCTGTTTGTTGTCAGCGGCCTGGCCTGGCAGGGATTGCTCAATCTGAAAACGGTGCTGCCGCCGCTGGACCGGGCAGTAACCCTGCTGGCATTGGTCTGGATCATCTGGTTGTGGGCCTTCCCCGAACCGGTGCGACTTGCCGATTCAGCCACTGTATTGCTTAACCTGCTCGGGTTAACTCTCATGGCGCTCACGCTGGTATTCTGGGCGCAAACCCCGGGAACAAATTTTAATGCCTCCATATTCGATAAACTCTGGCAAGGCTTCAGCCTGGCAGTTGTTCTGCTCGGTATTCTTGTCCTGGTTATCCGCAGATCAAACGGCTGGGGCAACGGTCTGGCCATGCTCCTGCTGGCTTTTGGCGGGCACCTGCTCAGCCTTCTTTGGCCACTGCCAGGCGACTTTCCCGGGTTCGTCCGGCTGACCCAACTGGCTCTTTACCCCATCCTGCTGACGATTGTACAGCGCTTCCCGCCTGTTTTAGCAGAGTCAGCCCCCCTTTCCAAGACCGACTATTCTTCCGATGAGTCAAGGCAGGAACGCCGGCGTTACAGCACCGACCCAAAAACCCTCCATGCCCTGATGTCCCTGGCTGCAGAAGACAATGCCGACGAGATCAGCCGCGCCATGACACGCGGCATTGCCCAGGCCATGCTTGCCGACCTGTGTTTCCTGATCCTCCTGGCCGCAGATAAACACCTTTCCATTTCCTGCGGCTACGACTTGATCCGCGAAGAGAACCTGGAAGGTACAGACATCAACAAGGATGTCATCCCCATGCTTGCCAATGCCATCCTGCGTGGGCGCCCGCTGCGTTTACCCTCCAGCAGTACCTCCTCAGACCTTAAGGGCCTGGGACAGATGCTTGGTCTTACCAATCCCGGTCATTTGTTGAGTGTACCAATCGCTTCGCGTGAGCGCGGCCCAATGGGAGCCATCCTGATCCTCTCGCCTTATTCCAACCGCTTGTGGAGCGCAGAAGACCAGGCCTACCTCGCCAATGTGTCCACCCTGTTCATCCCCATCCTGGAACGAGGCCAGCGCGCCTCTGCAGTTCAAACCAGGCTCAACCTGGCAAACCAGGAGACACACTCTGCACAGGAACAGCTGGCTGAAGCTCAAAAGAAATGCAATGAAGCCACCCAGGAATTGGAAAAGGTGCACGACAAGGTTTCCAAATCGCAGTTGCAGGCCGAGAACATGGCTGCCCTGCTGATCATGCAGGAAGAATCCCAGAAAACGATCGAGGCTCTGAAAGTCCAGATCGAACAGATGCAAAAGACCGGGAAATCGGCCGGCTCGTCAGGCAACTCGCTCCAACTGGAACAGGAACTGCGCCAGACCCTCGAAGAAATGGCACGAATGCAAAACGCCGTCGCAGAAGCCAATTCCAAGATCATGGAATTGGAACAACGGCCTTCATCACCCATCACCAGTGAACAGGTGGAAGTCATCGCCTCCATTTCCCAGGAATTGCGCCAGCCGATGTCTTCCATTGTCGGCTACACCGATCTACTGCTGGGTGAATCGGTTGGTATCCTCGGCGCCCTGCAGCGCAAGTTCGTTGAGCGTATCAAGGCCTCCACCGAACGCATTGGCGGGCTGGTGGACGATCTGATCCAGATTACCAATCTCGAGACTGGCAAACTGGAATTCAAGGCGGAGTCAATTGACCTGAACCTCATCATTGACAACGCCATGGCTTATACCAGCACACAGATCCGTGAAAAGAACATCACCCTCAGACTGGATATTCCCGAGTCTGCCCCGAGCATCCAGACCGACCGGGATGCGCTCCAGCAGATCTTCATCCACCTGCTCCAGAATGCCACCGCTGCCACCCAGGCCGAAGGGGCCATTACCCTGCGTGTGCGCTTGCAGAGCGAGTCAAACAAGCACTTCATCTCAATCCAGGTGACGGATACCGGTGGAGGCATCGCTTCCGAAGATATTCCGCGCGTCTTTGCCCGCCGTTACCGGGCTGAACATTCCCTTATCGAAGGGTTGGGGGATACCGGCGTTGGTCTTTCCATTGCCAAAGCGCTTGTGGAAGCCCAGCACGGGCGCATCTGGGTCGAGACCGAAGCAGGCAACGGGTCCACTTTCAGCATCCTTTTGCCGATCATGGTCGAGGCCATAGAAGAGAAATAAGATGCGGGATGTGCGGCAGGTTCTCTGGGGAATCATCACCGCCCTGGTCTCCATCGCTTTGCTCCTTGGAGTTTTTTCGCTTTCCCTGGCTGAAGGGAATATGCAGCAGCCAACTTCCACCCTGCAGCCCACCGCCAGCATGTCTCCGACCATCACGCCCACCTGGCATCCATCCCCCTCCCAGGAAAATTCCCCAACCGCATCCCTGACCCTGACTCCCAGCGGGACCCCCAGCCTGCCTCCGCCGCCCACCAATTGTCCTCCCCCTCCAGGCTGGTTGCCCTACGTTGTCCAACCGGGTGATACGCTGGATGGATTGGCTGTGCGTTATAAGAGCACCAGCGTCAGCATAAGCCAGGCCAACTGTCTGGTAACAACCGGTTTGTTGCCAGGCATGGTGGTGTATCTTCCAGCCGTGCCCACCCAGACCCCGATCCCGTGCGGCCCGCCGCGCACCTGGGTCATCTACATCGTCCAGCCGGGGGATACGCTCTATCACCTGGGCCAGGCCTTCGGCGTCCCATATACCGATATTCAGCACGCCAATTGCATGGCCAGTTCGACCCTGCGCACCGGGCAACGGCTCTATGTTCCACCCTGGGCTACGCGCACCCCTTCGCCCACCTTCCCGGGGATAGTCATCCCCTCAGACACCCCCACCGGTACGCCAACCGAAACTGAAATCAGCGTACCACCAACCGATACAGGCACCCCTACTGGTGTACCGACCCTCGAGCTACCTACCACCGAGGTACCAACCCCCTGATGGGCATTTTTATGCGTCCTAGAATTATCAACCTCGCCTGCCTGTTGTTGATCTTGGTCTCTGCCTGCGGAGGATCGCCTTCTGCGCCCGAACCCCTCGCTACGCCCACCACCTTGTACCTGGTCACTGTGCCAGCAGATGCGACCCCCACTCGCACTCCCTTCCAGCCAATTGCTGTATCTGAAGTTCTCGCTACTGCGCCGGCCTTCACCGAAACGCCTCCCCCGCTGGATGCCACTTTCGATCCCAACTCCATCATACCCGCAACAGACACGCCCTCGTCATTCTATGTGCCGCCTTATGCGCCGGATCCATCCCTGACCCTGAACGGGAAAGACATGGTCACTTTCCTCCTGCTTGGCTCCGACAAGCGCCCAGGTCAGACCTATTTCCGTACCGATACTATTATCATCGTCGTGATTCATCCCCTGACCGGGCAGGTGGCGCTCATCTCAGTCCCGCGCGACCTGTATGTTTACATTCCGACCGTCGGCAATGACCGCATCAATGCGGCCTACGAATACGGAGAAATGTACCATTATCCTGGCGGAGGCTTTGCCCTGCTCAAAGATACCATCCTGTACAACCTGGGGCTTAGCATTGACCACCTGGCGATCGTGGATTTCGATGGTTTTAGTGCCATTGTGGATACTTTGGGAGGAATTGATGTGCCGGTGTTTTGCTCTTATACCGACTGGCACCTGATCGACCCCAGCTATGACCCGGAGAACGAAAACAACTGGGCGCTCTACACGGTCGGGCCGGGAGTCGTCCACATGGACGGTGCCCTGGCGCTGTGGTATGCCCGTTCGCGCAAGCGCTCCAGCGATTTCGACCGCGGTCGCCGCTCGCAGGAAGTGCTGCGCGCCCTTTATACGCGTGCCCTGCAGACAAACTCCATCAGCAAGATCCCGGAACTCTATAACGACTTCAGTTCTTCGATCATCACCGACCTGACCTTGCCGGACCTCCTGCAACTGGCCCCGCTGGCCCTGCATCTTACGAATGCCGATATCCGCAGTTATTATATCGGCCGGGACCTGGTTACCAGCTGGATGACACCCGGCGGTGCCAGTGTGCTGCTTCCCAACGGGCCTGCCATCCAATCCATGCTTCAGCAGGCTATTACGCCTGCGCCTCTTGCCGCCGAAGCGGAAGCGTTGACCGTTGAAGTCCGCAACGGGACAGTCAACCCTGGCTGGGACTCCCTGGCCGCCGAGCGGCTGAACTATGTTGGGTATAACACCCGTCTCGCCCCGGCTGACCGCCAGGATTACGGCAGTTCCCTGCTCTATGACCTGTCGACCAACCCCGACTTGAACCGGATCACTTCCATGTTAAACGTGCTCGGTCTGCCTCCGGCGGCCTTCGTCTCTGCTCCGATGCAGGTGGATGTAAATTATGTCCTGATCGTTGGCGAGGATTACCAGCCGTGTTTCAACCCGGATGGCCTGGCTCCTTAAAGCATCGGCTCCCCTGATGGGGAGCCTTTGTTCATATTACTACCTCAGGCTTTCTTGAGTACCGGCAGGCCGTTTACTGTTTCGGCCACCTTGTATCCGGCGGGGATTGCATCCAGAACACCGGCCTTCTTTTCCTTCGCAAAGAAGTAAAGCGTCCGGGTCGTGCCGGTCTTGCTTGTGGTGCTCGTTGAGTGCAGGAAATAGGTGACACCACGTTTGTTCGTGAAACTGAATGCCATGGGAACCTCCTTTTCGGCATAAAAGCCTGTAGCTGGTATTTCAGCACAGGTGAACACGACAAACCCATTATAAACGCAATTTAACCGCCTGTCGCCTCCAATTTTTCTGCCAGAAAATGGTGCGACAGGTGCGGTATAATCACGCCCGTGACGAATCCGAAGCGACCGGAAGACCTTTCGGAACAGGAACTGCGCCGCCTGCTCCTGGACAAGCGCCACGCCTCCCGCCAGAGACGGCTGGAGCGCTTCCGCCGCACGGGACGTGCCGTCCGTCTTGCACCTGACCTGCCCCCGGCGGCTTTTGACGAATGGCGCACCCAGCTCCCGGTGGAGGGGCAGGAGCCCGATCAAAGCAGCCCAATCCCACATGTCTCAAGGAGGCGGCGCTGGTTCGACCGCCTGCTGCTGGGTGTGGAAGTCCTGGCAGTTCTGGGACTGGCTGGCATCCTGTTCAACGGCTTCGGTTTGGTGCAAACCTTGAATCAGGAGGTTGTGGCTGCCCTGCACCAGGAACAGGTCACTCCGACTGCCACTCCACTCATCACGGCAGTGGTCTTGCCCGGTGGGCATACCCCCCCTTCGGCAGCCGGTGGAGCCCAGTTCAACGAAGCCGAAATTCCGGAACACCTGCGCCCGCTGGTGCAATCCTTGGCAAACCTGCCAGTGCCCACAGCGGGGCCTCAGCAGGCCATCCAGATAGATATTCCGGCCATCGGCGTTCTGAACTGGACGATCGTCCAGGGTGATGGCTGGGAGCAATTGAAAAAAGGCGTCGGCCAACACATCCCCTCAGCCAGCCCCGGCCAGGATGGCAATGTGGTGCTGGCCGGGCATGACGATGTTTTTGGCGAAGTCTTCCGGGACTTGGATAAACTCCAGCCTGGAGACCAGGTCATATTGTATACGACTCAGCAGCAATATATTTATCTTGTGACCGAAACGCGCATCGTCGAGCCAAGCCAGGTGGATGTGATGGACCCCACCAGCGACCCAACCGCCACGCTCATCAGTTGTTACCCGTACTTGGTTGATAACAAACGCATCGTTGTGTTTGCGAAACTTCAAAACCCTTAGGAGATTTCCATGAGCAAGAAAACCAAACGTCAGGCTTATCGCCCAGCCTCTGCTTTAGCGGCAAAAGTCGTTGAGTTCAATCCGGATTACAGTATCATCAAGCGCGACCTGAAACGCATCGGCATGCTGGCCGGTATGTTCTTTGCCATCCTGATCGTACTGGCAATCTTCCAGAACCAACTCATTGCCCTGTTCGTAAAATAGACATGTGGGGAGGAGGTTTCCATAAACCAGATGCCCCCTTCCCACGAACTCCATGACCTCAGACCTGCTGACCGTTAAACTGGAAAAACTTGCTTACGGTGGCGATGGCCTCGGGCGACTCTCCGATGGCCGCGCCGTTTTTGTTCCCTTAGCCCTGCCCGGTGAAACGGTTCGCGTCCGCAGCCTGGACGAAAAGCGCGGCCACGTGCGCGCCGAACTGGTCGAGATATTGGATCCTTCTTCGAACCGGGTAGTACCGAAGTGCAGGCATTATGGCGTTTGCGGGGGATGTAATTACCAACACCTGTCATATTCCGACCAGTTGACCGCCAAAACCGATATCCTGCGGGACCAGTTGACCCGCATCGGCAAGTTCGCAGCCCCGCCGGTGATGCCGATCGTTCCCTGCCCGGTGGAATGGAACTACCGCAACCACATCCAGTTCCATTTGACCCGGGATGGGAAATTAGGATTCGTCGACGCACACAGCCGGGATATCCTGCCCATCACTGAATGTCACCTGCCCGAATTGTCTTTAAGTATTCTCTGGCCCAGGCTCGAATTCGATCCCGGCCTGGGATTGGAGCGTATCTCCCTGCGTCTGGGGATGAATGAACAGGCCCTGCTGGTGCTGGAATCTGCATCCGCTGAAGCGCCTGAGCTGGAATTGGAAACGGATCTTTCGGTGGTGCACCTGGTCGATGACGATGCGATCGTCATGGCAGGTGATGACCATTTGGTCATGCTTGTCAATGATCAGTTATTCCACGTCTCGGCAGCTTCGTTCTTCCAGATTAACACTGCCATGGCAGGGAAAATGGTGGAATACCTGCTGGCCAATTTGCCGACTTCGATTGCGACCACCCTGCTGGATATTTACTGCGGCGTCGGATTGTTCAGCGCTTTCTTTGCTCCGCGGGTGGGACGCTTGATTGGGATTGAATTATCCCCCTCAGCATGCGAAGATTTCTCGTTCAACCTGAACGAATTCGGGAATGTCGAACTCTACGAGGCTCCGGCAGAAGATGTGTTGCCCGTGCTGGACGTGAAACCAGAGATCGCCATCGTGGACCCGCCGCGCGCCGGGTTGGAGAGACGCACCCTGGATGCGCTCCTGAAGCTTTCTCCGGCGAAACTCGCATATGTGTCGTGCGACCCGTCCACCCTGGCGCGGGACGCTGCCCGCCTCGTCGCTGGAGGGTATCAGCTGGTCCAGGTCACACCCTTTGACCTTTTCCCCCAGACCTTTCATATTGAAAGTATCAGCATCTTCGAAAAACGATAGAGGATTCAGACTATCCCGAATCTTGTCCACCACGAGGTGGGACGATTTGTCTGAAAGGAGGATGACCATGCAATGGGAAGATTTGACTGGGGACGAGTTCCCGGAGGCTGTCAAACAATCCGAGCAGGTCTGCCTGCTCCCGCTCTCCTGCCTGGAACGCCACGGGCATCACCTGCCAATCGGCACAGATATGTTCATCGGGCGCGAACTCTGCCGGCGGACGGTGGAACTGGAACCGGCAGTTATCTTCCCGGACTTCTTCTTCACCCAGATCCTTGAAGCGCGGCATATGCCCGGCACGGTCGCCGTTGAAGCGGAACTGGTCGTCCGCCTGCTGGAAAACACCTGCCGCGAGATCGCCCGCAACGGGTTAACCAAGATCGTGCTGGTCAACGCCCACGGTGGCAACGACCACCTGATCCACTACTTTGCCCAGATCCAGCTTGCCAGCCGGCGTGATTACGTTGTCTACGTTCCCCAGCCTGCGTACCAGGCCGAAGAACCCACCACTGCCGCCCAGTGGGAAACTGTCATTGATGATCATGCCGGTGAACGCGAGACCAGCATGATCCTGGCCCTCCGGCCCGAACTGGTGAGGCTTGAGAGTCTGCCCCAGGATGGCGAAGGGATGCCGTTAGGGAGGCTCAAATCGCTTAGCGATCAGGCAATCTACACCGGTATCTGGTGGTATGCGGACAATCCGACCCATTACAATGGCGATGGTCGGCCTGCCAGAGCCGAAAAAGGCGAGGCCTGGTTTGCTGACCGGTCACACGCCCTGGCAAGAGCCATACGGGCGATCAAGGATGACAAAACCTCCAAGCGCTTGCAGGACGAATTCTACGATCAGGCAGAGCAGCATTAAAGACGAGGTGGGGATAATTTCTGCAGCCATGAGGATGAAATGAACAATGATCTGACTTTTTTTACTCAACCTGGTGGAATGACCGATCCAGGTTCGAAAGCGATGCTCCTGGAGGGTTTGCCTTCAAGTATCCCTGACCTGTGCAAGTTGGTGCAGGGAACCACCATCCACGTATTTTGGGCAGAACGCTATGGGATCAGCCTCTCGCCAGAACGCCAGGCTGAAGTCCAGTTGCGCTCGCTCGAACGCCGCTTGAAGCGCATGGTGGAACTGGACCCGCGCCCATTGACTGAAAAGCGCCTGCTCGATAGGAAGGTGGTTGGGAACTGCCGCGATTTCAGCCTGCTGTTGGTGTCGATCTTGCGCCATCAGGGCGTTCCCGCCCGGGCGCGCTGCGGTTTCGGGGCCTATTTCCTTCCAGACCATTTTGAAGATCACTGGGTGTGCGAATATTGGAATACCGTCCAGGGTCGCTGGGTGCTGGTGGACCCCCAATTGGACGCGTTCCAATGCGATGTACTGAAGATCTCCTTCGACCCGCTGGATGTGCCACGTGACCAGTTCATTGCAGGTGGCAAGGCCTGGCAGATGTGCCGCAGCGCCCGGGGTGATCCGGAGAGTTTCGGTATCTTCGATATGCACGGGATGGGTTTTATTCGCGGCAACCTTGTCCGTGATGTTGCCACCCTTAACAAGGTGGAATTGCTTCCATGGGATTGCTGGGGGATCATCGAGGCAGCAGAACCCGACTCACCCGAAGACCTGGCTTTCCTGGATCAACTTGCCGGGCTAACCTGCGAGGATGTGTCGGATTTTGAGATGGTTCGGCACCTGTATGAATCCGACACGCGTATCCGGATGGATGGCATACTTCATAGCTATATTAACGGTCGCATGGAAACGATCAAACTAAAAGTTCTGTAGAAAGCCGGATGGCAGGATAGTTCAAAAATAAGGAGATTGCGAGCCTGGTTCGCAATCTCCTTATTATATTGACTTAATAGACTTCCTCGTTATAACAGGGAGGATGCCAGTTTCCGTCTGTGCATCCGCCGTTCACTTTCATGGGCCAGGGCACGAATTCCCTCCATGATGGTCTCTGAAGTACGGCGGACATGTTCCCGGTTCTCCACATCGCCCTCATATTGAGTTGGCAGCCCAACCGTGATGGCATAGGGCCCGCGCAGGTACCAACGCGCCTCGGAAGGAACACCTCCCGCAATGCTCGAGCGGATGCTGCGACAACGCTCCCGATGCAGGGAAATCCCCACGGGCACTACCGGGCAACCAGTGCTGAGCGCCAGCCGGGCTGCCCCACTACGCGGCGGGAGGAAGCCGCCTTCCGGTGGGCTGATATGCCCTTCAATAAATATGGCAACCGAGCGGCCCATCTCCAAATGCCGGCGGGCCTGCTCCAAGGCCGCGCTGCCCTGCTCAAGCGGTACGGGGATCTCCTGGACCTTGCGCAGGAACCAGCCAAAAACCGGAACGCTGAAGGCTTTGGCGGTGATGAGAACATTCATTTGCTTCCGCAGGATCATGTGGATGAGAAAGGGATCCGTGGCGCTGGGATGGTTGGCAACAAAGATCATCGGGCTGGCAGGCAAGCTGCTGTTCCGCTGGATGTCAAAGCGTAACATTACCTGAGCAAAAGTGCGAATAAGAGCACGGCTTGTCATATACAGAAATTCCTGGAACAACGGCTGCCTCCTGAGGATTTTCCGGGTGGGAGAAATTCAAACGTCCAGGTTACACAGGGAGAACATTTCTGGAGCCAGAATGGTCAGACCCTGCGCTTACTATCCAACGCCAGGGCGCGAATGCTCTGCATGATGTTCTCGGATACTTTTTTGACGATATCCTTGTCATTTGCATCCCCGTGGAAATGCATTGCCTTTCCTATGGTGATCGCATACGGCCCGCGCAGATACCAGGTGATGATATCCGGTTCGCCTTCGAAAGTAGCCGGGATGCGATGACAGCCCTTATCATTCAGAGAGATCCCGATCGGGATGACCGGCACCCCACTGCTGAGGGCCAGACGGCCCACGCCGCTGCGGGGAGGATTGAAACCGCCTCCCGCCGGGCTGATCAACCCTTCTGGGAAGATGGTCACCGACCGGCCTTTCAGAAGGGACTGGCGGGCTTGCTCCAATACTCTTTCACCCTGCCCGACGTTCACACAGATATGTCCCATTTTCCGCATGTAAGCACCCAGGAGCGGGATCGAAAAAGCTTTTGAGGTGATCATCATGCTCATCGGCTTCCTGGAGATCAAGTGAATGAAGATCGGGTCGGTGGTGCTGGGGTGATTGGCTGCAAACAGCACCGGTCCGGCAGGCAGCGCAGCGCGCCAATGCACATCCATCTTGATCATAAGACTGGCATAGCTCTGAATGACCATCCGACCGAGACTGTAGAGGATTTCTGAAAGCATTCTTTATACTCCTGTAAATTGCCGTAGAACCTATCAGAAAATTATTGAAGAACCGCCCCCTGAATTCTTCGAAAGGCACTTACATAGCTTACCTGTAACACAAGAATTGCACCTATCCAGGTGCTATCAACTGGTAATGAATCAACCCCACTAAAGGCAAAAAGAGCCGGGGAATCCGCCCAGGCTTTCATTCCTATCAATCCCATCGGTTGAGGGTTCTTGAAGGTTATTGCAGCTCTTGAGAAAAAAGGATCCAGGCGTAACGTCTGGATCCTTTTCTTCATCAAACCTGTTATTTGACCAGGTTCCTTAACACCGTGTGCAGGATCCCGCCATTGCGGTAATAATTGACTTCGACAGGTGTATTGAGCATGGCCTGGGCTTTGAAAATGATCTCCTGCCCGTCTGGCGTTCTGGCTTTGACGGTGAGGATGGCTCTCGGTTTCATCATATCGTTCAAGCCCTGGATGTCAAAGAGCTCTTCGCCTTTCAGGCCAAGCGTATCGGCATTTTGCCCGTCCAGGAAGCGCAACGGGAGCACGCCCATCCCCACCAGGTTGGAACGGTGGATGCGCTCGAACGACTCGGCGATCACAGCCTTCACCCCTTGCAGCATGGGGCCTTTGGCCGCCCAATCGCGGCTGGAGCCGGTGCCATATTCCTTGCCTGCCAGTACGATGACGGGAATGTCATCCCGTTTATATTTCATGGCTGCATCGAAAATGCTCAGCTCTTCACCAGACGGCTGGTATTTGGTCCAATTGCCTTCCCGAGGGGCGACCATCAGGTTCTTCAGGCGGATGTTGGCAAACGTGCCACGCGCCATCACGCGGTCATTACCGCGCCGTGAACCGTACGAATTGAAGTCACGTGCCTGAACACCTTGCTCCTGCAGAAACCTGCCAGCCGGGCTGTCAGCAGCGATATTACCGGCAGGAGAAATGTGGTCGGTGGTGATCGAATCACCCAGGAGGGCCAACACGCGAGCACCATAAATATTGGCGATGTGCGGAACATCCCGGGTCAGCGACTGGAAGAAGGGGGGATGCTGAATATAAGTGGAGGCTGCATCCCATTGGTACAGGTCGCCCTCAGCCACCTTGATATCCTGCCACATGTCCGAACCTTCGAACACGCTGGCATACTTATCCGTGAACATACTGGTGCTGACACTCGACAGCACCGCGGCGGCTATTTCCTGGGATGTGGGCCAGATGTCGCGGAGATACACCGGTCCCTGCCTGCCTATGCCAACCGGTTCGCTGGTCAGGTCAACGTCCACCGTGCCGGCCAGGGCATAGGCCACCACCAGGGGCGGAGAGGCCAGATAATTGGCTTTCACCAGTGGATGGACGCGCCCTTCGAAGTTGCGATTGCCCGAGATGACCGCGGCTGCCACCAGGTCAGACCCGGTCACGGCCTTGGTCACTTCCCCGGACAATGGGCCGCTGTTCCCGATGCAGGTGGTGCAACCGTAGGCAACCACGTTAAAACCAAGCGTGGACAGCGGTTCGAGCAGGTTTGCCTGCTTGAGATAATCGGTGACGACGCGGCTGCCAGGAGCCAGGCTGGTCTTAACATACGGCTTGACGGTCAACCCCTGCTCGATGGCTTTCTTGGCCACCAGCCCGGCTGCAATCATGACAGACGGATTGCTGGTATTGGTGCAGGAGGTGATGGCCGCGATGACCACCGCCCCATGCCCGATCTCATAGGAGCCACCATTGGTGCCCACCTTGCCCTTGCGGGTCAACGCATCGGGTTTCAGCTCGTAACCGCGCTCCTTGACCGGAGCGGTCAGCGCCTTGCGGAACACGGACTGCATCTCAGCCAGGGCCACCCGGTCCTGCGGGCGCTTGGGGCCAGCCAGGGAAGGTATAACCGATCCCAAGTCTAGTTCAAGTGTGGCGGTAAATTCGGGGTCGGGGGTGCCCGCTTCACGGAACAAGCCCTGCGCCCGGCAGTACGCTTCTGCCCGCTCGATGACCTCCGCCGGGCGACCGGTCAGCTGCATATAACGCAGCGTCTCTGCATCCACCGGGAAGA
Organism: uncultured Anaerolineales bacterium; assembly: GCA_903829085.1. Lineage (GTDB taxonomy): Bacteria > Chloroflexota > Anaerolineae > Anaerolineales > Villigracilaceae > UBA877. Next base: position 16,449 of record CAIKOL010000031.1, read on the forward strand.
AGCCCATGGTAGCCCCGTATTCAGGGGCCATGTTGGCTATAGTGGCTCGGTCGGGCAGGGACATGCTGTCCAACCCGGGACCGAAGAACTCAACAATCTTGTCCACCACTCCCTTCTTGCGTAACATCTGCGTAACGGCCAACACCAGGTCGGTGGCAGTGATACCATCCTGGAGCTTGCCATGCAGTTTGAAACCGATCACATCCGGCAGGAGCATATCCATCGGCTGGCCGAGCATCACAGCTTCGGCCTCGATGCCGCCCACGCCCCAGCCAACCACACCCAGGCCGTTGATCATGGTGGTGTGCGAGTCGGTGCCAATGAGCGTGTCGGGTAACAGAACTTCCAGAGTCTCAGAACTCACTTGCCTGGACAGCACCACTTGCGCCAGGTATTCCAGGTTCACTTGATGGATAATGCCGGTGGCGGGTGGGACAACCCGGAAATTGCTGAACGCTTTTTGGCCCCATTTGAGAAACTCATACCGTTCGCGGTTGCGCTGGAATTCCATCTCGGCGTTGCGCTGCAAGGCATCGGAGGTGGCAAAAAAGTCCACCTGCACTGAATGGTCAATCACCAGGTCGACGGGTACGAGCGGGTTGATCTTCTTCGGGTCACCGCCAAGGCGAGCCATCGCAGCACGCATGGCTGCCAGGTCCACCACAGCCGGAACGCCGGTAAAGTCCTGCATCACAACGCGGGCCGGCAGGAAGGGAATGCCAGGACGGCCTGCGGAGGATGGGGCAGGTGTCCAAGCAGCGATGTTCCTGACGTCTTCTTGGGAGATCTCTCGCCCATTGCATTGACGCAGGGCTGCCTCGAGCATGATACGGATGGAAAAAGGCAGGAGGTTAAGCTTGGTGAGGCCGGCTTTTTCCAAAGCCGCGAGACGATAAATGGTGTACTTCTTGTTCCCGATGGTCAACACATCACGGGACTTGAAGAAATCTTCGGTCATGTGGATCTCCTTTTGGTAACAACTCAATAAGTGGGGAGATGGCGGGGGGTGAGTGGGCTCTGTCGCCCGCTCACCCCTCGTTTCCCAGATCGTCAAGATGTCGTTTTTTTTGACTTTCAGACACCCAACTCGTTACGCAGTTCCCCGGTCAGTATTACCCGTTCGACCTCCGGCAGGAAACTGGCCTGGGCGGCTGCCAGGATGCGTTCTTTGAGCAGAGATTGCTTCATCCCCAGGTCTTCGCAAACCCGGTGGTATTCGTCGGTGAGGGTGATCTGTGAAATGGACGGGTCATCGGTGCCAAGAACAACATTCAAGCCGAAGGTCAGCATTTTCAGCAAGGGGTGCTCCTGGAGGGAGTGAACCACGCCGGTCTGATAATTGCTGGTCACGCAGACTTCGAAAGCAGTACCGCGCTCGCGTGCCAGGGCTATCACGTTCAGGTCTTCCATCACGCGGACACCATGGCCGATCCGTTCGGCATGCAGCGTCTCCAATGCCTCCTGGACATTGGCCGCTCCGGCCCATTCGCCAGCGTGCACGGTCAGTTTCAACCCGGCCTGGTGGGCTTCCTTGAAAACACCCAGGAAAGGCACCGCTGAGAACTCGGCTTCGTTTCCAGCCAGGTCCAACCCCAACATGCCGTGCCCGATCCGGTCCGCGGCCAGCCAGGCCACCTGTTCAGCCAGTTCCACGCTCTCATGCCGGTTAACCGAGGCGATCAACCTGACCCGCAGGCCATATTCCTTGCCGGCCTTGGAGGCGCTCTCGCAGACCCAATCCATCACGTCGTCCAGCGGAAAGCGCTCGGCGCGGCTTAAGGCCACCGGCGTGAAACGCAGTTCCAGATAACGGACATTATCAAGGGCGGCGTCTTCCACGGCCTCACGGGTGACCCGATGGATGACCTCGGGTGAGCGGTAGAACATCCGCAAGGTGTTGAACTTGGCCAGGAAATTCTGGTAGGTGTAGGGTTCGCTGGACTGCACCTGGACAAGACTGCTCAAAGGTCCGGTGGCAGTTGGGACGGTGATCCCCTGGGCACGCGCAATTTCCAGCATGGTCTTGAGGCGCAAGGAACCCTCAAGATGACGGTGGAGATCCACCTTGGGCAGCTTCTTATAGAAATCGGTTGAATTATCCATTAGTGCCTGTGGCGTTTCCGTTTTTTGTCTGTATTCTGCGGCGGGGGCGGCGCGGCAACGGGTTCGGAGCTTGCTTCCGGCCCGGTATCGACCTGGGGCGCAGCCCCGCGGGGTTGGTACAGGAAAATGCGCCCGATGACCCCGGCGCGGATATCTGCCAGGAGGGTCTGGAACATTTCCGAGGCCTGACCTTTATATTTTACCAGTGGATCACTCTGGGCATAGGCCTCCAGCCCGATGGAAACCCGCAGCGCTTCCACCCGGGTCAGGTAATCCACCCACAGTTCAGTGATCACGCCCAGCAGTGCCTGGCGGTAGATCTGGCTCTGGATGCGGCGGCCAAACTCCTGGGCTGGGAGGGCGGGAGCATTTTCGCCCAGACGGGTCAATTCACTCTGACCAAAGGCATCCCGCTGAGCCTCCTGGGCATGCTGCAAGTGTTCCAGGACATCCTCTTCCAGGGTAGCCGTGGAGAGATTCGCCAGCAGTTCTCCGGCCAAAAAGATATAGTGCAGGCGGGTGAAGACCTGGCGCACCTGGCGATGGGTCTTGGCATCAAACGAGGTGGAGGTGCCCTGTGCGACCATCATCAGCAGGCGTAATTTCGCCTGTTCATCACCGGCGGGTAAGCGCTCGATGGAAGCGGCAATATCACGCGTAATCTGCCCATCAGGACCAAGCAGCTTGGCTTCACGCCCGCCGAGCACCTGCCTGGCACGGTCTTCGATATTGCCAGCCACATCCTCCCAGGTCAGTTCCTGAAGTTCAGATACATCCAGCCCAAGGCTTTCACCCAGGCGGAACTCGATGGTATTGGCAAGCCGGGTAATGTTTATGGAGGTGACATAGGCCTCCACCTGGGCATGCAATTCTTCCGACAGGGCCTGCGGGTCGGAGTCCAGGAGGGCGACCTGGTCGGCATCCAACCGGAAGGGGACCCGCACCAGCCCGGAGAGTTCATCCAGGATGACATTCGGCTTGCGGGTTTCGTTTTCAATATTATCAGCCAGCCCTTCCAGGGCAGTCTCGAGCGAATCGGTGCGGTCCTGCACCTGGGAATCGAGAGCCTCGCCGGTGTGGTCGATCTGCTCGAGAACGGTAGTGAGGAAATGGGCCTGGTCAGCCTGGAGGGCGCGCACGGCCAGGTCGTGCAATGCAACCGACAGGTCGGTGTTCGAAGCGTTCAACTCATCCAGCAGGAGCTTATACGTGTAGGATGGGAAGACGCCAGCAGGGGTGTTGAAAGGCGGCTGGACCTGGTCCAACCAGGCCAGGATGCGCCAGTATTCCTGGCTGGCAATGACTTCGCCAGCGCGGCGCTCCACTTCCTGCCTGAGCAGTTCGTTCACATCCTCCACCAGGTCTTCCTTCTCGAAGACACGGTTGCGCTGGTCATAGATGCGCTGGCGCTGGGCATTCAAGACATCATCGTATTCGAGCAGGTGCTTGCGGACATCAAAGTTGGCGCCTTCCACCCGGTGCTGCGACTGCTCGATCATGTTGGACACGACGCGGTGCTGCATGGGATAGTCATCGTCAATTTTGAAGCGCTCCATGACACCCTTGACCTGGTCGCCACCGAACATGCGCATCAGGTCGTCTTCGAGCGACAGGAAGAAGCGGGAGGAACCGGGATCGCCCTGGCGGGCGGCGCGGCCACGCAACTGGTTGTCGATGCGGCGGGCCTCGTGACGCTCCGAACCGATGACATGCAAGCCACCAAGCCGGCGGACGTGTTCCTCATCTTCAAAATACTGCAGGAAGTGTTTGACTTCGGCGTCGTAGATGCCGAAGGTGGCAGGGTCGGCTTTTTGCAGGGCCTCACGCCGTTCCTGCAGGGTCATGTCGTAGGGATCCTTGTGGCCAGCCTTGCGCAGGACACGCGCCACGGCTGCGATAATCTCTTCGGCCAGGTCGCCGCCCAGCTTGATATCCACACCACGCCCGGCCATATTGGTGGCAATGGTGACCGCCCCAAAGGCACCCGCCCCGGCGATGATCTGACTTTCCTCGGTATGCTTGCGGGCATTGAGGACTTGATGCGGCACCCCACCTTGCAGAACAGCCTTGAAGCGCTCCTCGTCCCCGGCTGTCAGTCCAAGGATCTCGAGCAGGCGGGCCAGGTTGGCCGGATCTTCGGGGTTGAGCGACAGCCCCAAGTCCCTGGCCATGGGGCGCATATCCTCAGGACGTAATTGCTCGACCGACTTGTTGAGCAATTCCAGCTCCGGGATCAGCCGCCCGTCTTCCTCGCGGTCGTTCTTGACCATCCAGGTGTGGCGCAGGAGCAGGATCTGCATCAAGCGGCGCACCGGTTCTGCACGCAGACGGTTCGAAAGACGCTCCGAGCCTTCCACCGAAGTGGTGCCCACCAGGATCGGACGCCCCATGCTGTGATAAAGAACGATCTCGCGCACCAGCGAACGCAACTTGGCTTCCACACTGCGATAGATGGTATCGGGGTAATCCTTGCGCCTCCAGAAAGCCACCTCTTTGGCGGGGTCGTCGTTGCGGGCGAAATAGGTATAGGCGTACCCATCCTCGTCCTTGGCTTTAACCTCCACCAGCGGTGCACCGGACCCGAAGGCCTGGTATTCCAGGTTGGTGGGAATGGGCAGGACCGGCAGCTTGTAGATCTTGTCGAACTCTTCCGCCTCGGTGAGGGCCGTGCCGGTCATGCCGGCCAGCTTGGAGTACATGCGGAAGTAGTTCTGCAGTGTGATGGTGGCGTAGGTAACGTTCTCCGGCTCCACCCGCACGCCTTCCTTGGCTTCCACAGCCTGGTGCAGGCCATCCGACCAGCGGCGTCCCGGCATAAGGCGGCCGGTGAACTCGTCCACGATCAGCACCTTGCCACCCTGCACCAGGTATTCCTTGTTGCGCCTGAAAAGGTGCTGGGCGCGCATTGCCTGCTCCAGGAAGCCAAGCAGGTGGGCCTGTTCAGGGGTCACATCTTCGGGGCGCTCGGGGTCACGCAAGGGTTGGCCGAGCAACTGCTCCATGTGGGCGGTGCCGATCTCAGTAAGGGTCACGCTGCGATCCTTTTCGCTGACATCGTAATCCTCGGGTTTCAACTGGCGCACCAGAATAGCCATCTTGCCATACCACTCCACGTCGCCGGAGGCGGGACCGGAGATGATGAGCGGGGTGCGGGCTTCATCAATCAGGACGTTATCCACCTCGTCCACAATGGCGTAGTGGTGACCGCGCTGGACCTTATCCTCCAGACGGTAGACCATGTTATCGCGCAGGTAATCGAAGCCGAACTCGGAGTTGGTGCCGTAGGTGATGTCGGCAGCGTAGGCTTCGACCCGGTCGACCAGGCGCATGCCATTCTGGTCTTCATGGGGGGATCCTTTCTCCGGATCATAGAGGAAGGCCTTCTTGCCGTTCTCGGTGGCGGCAGCCATCTGCAGAATGCCGACGGACAGGCCGAGGAAATGGTAAATGGCACCCATCCAGCGAGCGTCACGCCGGGCGAGGTAATCGTTGACCGTGACCAGGTGAACGCCGCGGCCGGTGAGGGCGTTTAGATAAAGGGGAAGCGTGGCAACGAGGGTCTTGCCTTCGCCGGTGCGCATCTCGGCAATTTTGCCCTGGTGCAGGACCAGCCCGCCGATGAGCTGCACATCGTAGGGCCGCTGCCCGATGGTGCGCTTGGCAGCCTCGCGGACGACAGCGAAGGCCTCGGGCAGGATCTCATCCAGGAAGGCTTGCTCGACCTCGGTGCGATCGTCTTCGGCCTCAATGCCTTCCAATTCCTGCGAGAGGCGGGTGCGGAACTCGTCCGTTTTGAGGCGCAGGGCTTCGTCGCTGAGGGCTTCGAATTCCGGCTCGAGTTCGTTAATCTCTGCCACGCGGTCGGTGGTCTTTTCGATCTCACGTTTATTGGGGTCGCCCCCAAAGGTTTTGACAAATTTCTGGAGCATGGGAAATCCCTTTCGGGGGGATTATAGCATGGGGTTGTAAGAGGAAGGTAAGAATTGGGAGAGGCAGAGAGAAGGTAATCAGTTGATAAGGTAATCAGGAAAACAGGTAATGAGGAATCCGGGATGCTTTCCAAGGCTGCCGGGAAGAAACCTGTCAAGTTTCCTTGCGAATTAAAGTAACTTAATTCGCGAAAAATGAGGAACGAATCCTCACCCACGACCCCTCTCCATTTCAAGAACAGAAATGGAGAGGGGAGCATTAGGCAGGTGGAAATCAGAAATGGGTGAAGAAAGGCATCTGGCAAGCTTTTGAGGGGGTTAGTTGTCCCAGTAAGGATCCGGGACCATTGTCCCGCAAGAGCACCGGGATGTTACCCCGGTAAGAACCCGGGACAGTTGTCCCGCAAGAATATCGGGACAGTTGTTTGTTCCGCGGAACAACGAGGGAACAAACAACGACCCTTTTTTTCGATTTTTCTTCGAGGGCTTCTTCATTATTAACACCTATTCCAGACGGGATGAGTCTCTGCGAGGTTGTTTTTTAGCAAAACAAACAACCTGCCAAGAATAGCGGGGCGGAAGGCTGTCGTACGGCGGAAGATTTCCAAGGAGTATGCGGTTTTTAAGGTGCAACAAGAGAGGCGACAGTAGACCTGTGCGGCAGGTTGATTATAGAACAAATATTCTGTTATTGTCAATGGGAATCAAACAGGCACAGATCGGTGGAATGATCCGTGCCTGTTTATAAGAGGACAACTGACCCACAGGGTACTTGGCGGAGTCGTCAGCTCAAGATAGCGCTTACAACTTGATCTTGAGGTCGTCCAGGTGTTCGAGGTCAAGACCTTCGGTAACCAGTTCAACCAGTTCGTCGGTGTCGAGGTCGGGGTAGTCTGTGTGGGCTGAACGCAGGGCTTCGGCGGTGACATCGTGATCGATCAAATTGATGAGGTGAAATACTTCAAGGTCTTTCAACCCCAGTTCACGGATGGCATGAATAAAATCGGGGGTAACGCCGTGGTCGGAACATTCGACCAGTTCATCCACATCCAGATCTTTGATCCCAGCGTCCCGCATGGCGCGCAGGAAATCGGGAGTGACACCGTGGTCAGAACATTCGACCAGTTCGTCCACATCCAGGTCTTTGATCCCAGCATCGCGCATGGCACGCAAGAAATCGGGGGTG
>CAIKOL010000032.1 GCA_903829085.1 uncultured Anaerolineales bacterium
CCAGACGTAATCGGTCTGACAGGAATGATCAATCGCCATAAGGGCGGACAGATCAGAAGCAATCGCTACGCGTATCTGGATCTCAGGCATATGTCACCTCAAGGAGCTGCAGCCACTTGCACAGGGACAATGCAAGGGGGGAGCGCATTGCCCTGGTTGTCAAGGACCACCAGGCGCAGGTTGTAATCTCCCGGTGTAACCTCACTGGTATCCCAATTTCCCAAGTTTTCATCCTGTTTGACCTTACGATTAGCCTGGATGGTTGACCAAACATCTGAACCCGAAGGAGCAAACTCATACTTAAAAAACCCAAAGTTCGGGATATTTGCTGTCCCCACTAATGTAACCTGGCTTTGGATCACCTCGCCTGGTTTGGGCGAGGTAATCATAATCTGCCCGGGAATACAACCCGTCGTTTGCGCAGTTGGGGTGGAAACCGGAGTTAAGAATCCCATCGTTGCCAACAGATCAGGCGATATCGTATTGGTTTGCGTAACCAGAGGATTCATCGTTGGTGTATTGAGCAGCGAAAAAGCCGGCCGTTTGGTCGCCAGAATTACCATCACCAGCTCAGCAAAGGCCAGAAAGATAATCAGGGAAAGAACCGCCACTGCCTGACGCATATGCCATTGAGCAGTTTCGCGTTCCAGACCATACAAGGATTCACCTATTTCGTGGCGCGCCCGAAGCAGACTGCGAACAGCAAACATCAACCCAATAAAGAGTAACGGGTAAATCAGAATTCCATAACTTGAAAAAAAATGCAAAATAACTGTCATCCCCCACCCGCTAAAGTAAACGCAAAACGCCTCGAACAAGCGTTTCCAACTTTGGAACAATCAAATGACCTGCAGCGAGGACTTCCTCGTGGGATGTTATGGTATTCCCATCCAGATTGGCTTTGTTACTGATCCCTGAGAAACCCAACACCCGGGTTCCACCATGACGGGCGACAATCACCTCCGAGGTGGTGGACATGCCAACCGCATCTGCTCCTGCAATACGCAGAAACCGCAAGTCTGCCGGAGATTCAAACGACGGGCCGCTCAATCCGGCATATACGCCTTCGCGCAAGGGCAAAGCGGCTTCGCTGGCAACCTTTCGCGCCAGGTCGCACAATTTCCGGTCGTAGGCCTGACTCATATCCGGAAAGCGTGGTCCAAACTCGTCGAGGTTTGGTCCAATCAATGGATTCAAACCCGACATTCCAGCCAAATTAAGATTATCAGTGATCAGCATCACATCCCCTGGGAAGAAATCCGGGTGAATGGCTCCAGCAGCGTTGGTTACGATCAGGATTTCCACACCCAAGCGCTGCATCACCCGTACCGGCAGGGTCACCTGCTGCATTGTGTACCCTTCGTAATAGTGTATGCGCCCCTGCATTGCCAGGACCGGCTGGTCCTCCAACTCACCAATCACCAGTTGCCCGGTATGACCCATCACAGTGGAGACAGGCCAATCTGGTATTTCCCGATATGGAATGATGGTTGCATTTCGAATGGCGCTTGCCAGCCCGCCCAATCCTGTACCCAAAATAATACCAATGCGCGGCTGGGATTTAATTTGCGATCTTATGCTCTGCGTCACCCGGTCAATTATTTCCAATGTAATTTGCATACTATCTCTCCGAGGTTCCGAAAATACCAATTCCCTGAAGAATTATATCTTAGTATCTATCCGAAAATTCAGTAGAGGTTCGCATTTTGAGTGGGTGCGGCTCCGCAGCACACACTCAAAATGCGGTTTTTCAATAATTTTCGGATAGATACTTAACTCACCAGCCAAGCTTTACTTGGATCTTTGGGAATTAGCGTAGTGAGGCAGGAAACAGGGAGTGTTGGGCAGACCGCGAAGCACCCACGCAACACCCCAATCTCTTTCCCACCTTCAAGGAGATTCCCAAAGAGCCCTTTACTTCACTACATCGGTAAATGCAGCAATGGTTTTGTCCACGCCAGCATCATCCACCCAGTAATGCAACACCAGACGGAAACCGCGCAGGCTGGTTACACCCGCCAGAACGCCGTAACCCTTCAGGCCCTCCACAAGCTCGTCAGCATTTCGTTTTATCGATTGATCCAACGACAAGAAAACCATGTTCGTCGCCGGGATTTCCTGTTCCAAGATAAGGCCGGGAACATGCTTCAGTCCAGCTGCCAACTTTACGGCGCGGACATGATCTTCCACCAACCGTGCGGTCATCGTCTCCAGAGCAATTATCCCGGCTGCTGCCAGAATCCCAGCCTGACGCATCCCGCCCCCCAGCATTTTCCGCAGACGGTGGGCTTTCCGGATATAGTCTCGAGAGCCACACAATACCGAACCAACTGGCGCGCATAGCCCCTTACTCAGGCAGAACGTGACTGAATCAACCGGTTTGGACAATTCTTCTACCTTGATACCCTGGGCAACTGCCGCATTAAAAATCCGTGCCCCGTCCAGGTGAACAGATAGGCCGCGCGCGTGGGCGAACTCAGCTGCCTGGCGTGTGTACTGCGGTGTCTGAAACACTCCGCCACAGGCGTTATGCGTATTCTCAAGGCAAACCAGGCGCGTGACTGGCTCATGCG
>CAIKOL010000033.1 GCA_903829085.1 uncultured Anaerolineales bacterium
ATCCTCCCCCACCTATTAAGAAGATACTATATGCCCTTATCCTGAGCAATGGATTAAATAAAAATGCCCTTTCGAGGGCATTTTACTACTTGTTTTTTCGTATATACAGCGCCCCTCGCGTTCTTCGCACCCTGTGGGCAAGGGGATACTGTATATACGGATAATACAAAGTCGAGAGGGTGTTCTTGGGAGGATTTAGAAACTCCCGGAGGAGTAGACAATCTCAGAACTGACACTAAGCGATATAATCCTCCGTATCCAAGCAAGTAGGCCATTTATCAACTCTCCATTCCCATGTTGATCGCATCCCTTGTCTTTTGCCTCCTCCTGATTGCGTGCTTTGCAGCGGGTTGGTATTTCTCAGACCAGGTTATTGCCGTGCGGTCGTTCACGGTCGAGGAAACGTATCAATGCGAGGTCGACTGTGGCAAACTCGTCCCCGCCAACTGGGAGGCACTGCCTCGACAGGAGGTCCGCGTTGCCTCGCCATTCGGGTATGAGCTCTATGGAATTTTCATCCCAGTCAAGTCTGCCAGGGGGACTGTCATCATCACCCACGGCATCACTTTCAGTCTATACGGTTCGGTCAAATACATTGACCTGTTCCGCATGTGCGGCTGGAATGTGCTGCTCTACGATCACCGCGCCCATGGTCACTCCGGAGGGCATTTTAAAACCTACGGCTTTTATGAAAAAGATGACCTGAAAGTCTGGACGGACTGGGCGAGCAGCCGCGGCGAGGTCGTGGCCGTGATGGGTGAATCCTATGGAGCAGCGGTGGCACTTCAGGCTGCCCCGCTCATCCCGGAGATCGCTTTTATCGTGGCCGACTGCGCCTTTTCGGATCTGCCATCTCTGCTAAAATACCATCTAAAATACAATTACCACCTGCCGGCATTCCCCCTTTACCATCTCTCGAACCTGATTACCCGTTTGCGGGCCGGTTTTTTCTACGAACAGGTCAACCCGCTCAAAGCCATCGCCACACTCACAACCCAGACCCCGATCCTGTTCACTCATGGCGAACGGGACGATTTTACCCCCACGCAGATGAGCATTAACATGTACAATGCCTACCCTGGGCCGAAACGGCTCTACCTTTCACCGGGCGCGGGTCATGGCCTGGCATTCTGGACCCATCCTGTGAAATACACTGAGCAGGTGGGGGAATTCCTACAAGAGAATGGCTTTGCTTGTGTTCGTAATTGACAACTGAGCGGTTCAGGAACCAAGGCAAGCCAGTACCGAGCAGGAAAGCGATTTGACCGGTCACAGAAAATAATCACCCCGCCCTTTTAGATATCCAGGCGGGGTGATCGTGCCTATTCAACAAATTTGTAACCGTGCTCTTCCAGATATTTCTTTTCCTTCTCACGATGCAGGAAGGACAACTGTTCCTTGATCTCGTCCCACTTTTCACCCGCCAGAGGGTAAAGCGCCAGGGCGAAGAAGCAGATCAACAACAGGATACCAGTGGGAACCACCCAGCCGACCAGCACGCCGGTCTGGGCTGAGGCGGACTGTGCCCCCTTGGCAAGAGTCTGATCGTAGCCGAAGGCGGTGATGATCGCCAGGAGCGCCCATTGGGCAATGCTGATGGCTGGCTTGGTGATGAATGAGTTGATACCAGCATACATGCCCTCGCGGCGCAGGCCGGTCTTGTGCTCGTCAAAGTCCACCACATCGCCGTTCATGAGCGGGATCAGGTACATGCCACCGGCGAACCCGAAACCAAAGCACAGGAAGCCGAAGGCGGCTGGAATGACATAATGTCCGCCAAGCACCAGGGTAAGGCAACCGATCGCAAAAACCAGCGCCATGATGCGGGTACTGTTCTTGACCCCCCACTTATCGCGGCGGTTGATCCACAACACCACCCCGCCAACGATGCCAGCAGCCAGGGCGATATACAGCGGCAGGCCGGAGACCTTGAGTTCATCAAAATACAGCCAGATGCCCTGCATAAGCGCAGTCTGGGCAAAGATGATGGTGAAGGAGATGGTCTCAAAAACAACGAATGAACGGTTGGTGAAACACTCCTTGATGGCAGTGAAGAACGGAGGTTGCTGCTGCTCCTGGGCGAAATGCTTTTCCCGGTAGAAGAAAGTGCTGATGAAGACCAGCGCAGCCATCCCGATCCCGAAGCCAACCATCAGCCAGCGGAAGGAGGCGATCCCGGCCGCATCACCCACATCCGGTTTGAAACGCTCAAGCGCCATGGGGACAACAATGGTAAAGACCATGAAAATGATCTTCCAGACGTAGATGGTGGAGCGGGCTTTGTTCGAGACGGCCATCTCATAAGGCATGATGTAGATGCTGGTGGCAATGGCCGTGTAGAGCGTATCGTATATGAAAAGGACACTCAGCATTTGGATGAACAACATGGTCTGGTTCCCATTGCTTCCGGGAATGTAAACCCAAAATAAGATGAAAGCCAGGGCAAAGATGGGCGCTCCAAAGCGAATATAAGGCAGGCGGCGACCGATCTTGCTCTTGGTACGGTCACTGATGTAACCGAACAGCGGGTCGTTGACCGCGTTCCAGATACCAAAAATGAGCCAGACGATGCCTGCCAAGCCGGTATCAAGTCCGCGCAGCTTGACAAAGTAGTAGGTCAGCGCACTGGCAGCTACCAGGGATTGCAGGATACCGGCTGCTGAATCAGCGATGGAGATCCAGATCCGGCTCTTGACGGGAACGTACTCTTCCTTAAGTTGGGGGGTTTCGATCATGGAGAACTCCTTGGGTTAGGATGTGGTTCTTGCCAATATGTGCCAATGTCATCCAACGCAATCAGCACTTTTCTTCATGTGTGACGGATTGGACAAGCCTTTCAAGCCTGTAGGATGCTTGTCACCATACCCAGGCAAATTATACTGGATAACCATTTAAAATAAGAAGTCCCCTCTACCTGCAATGACTTTTTGGAATTCTGTGAGGAGAGAATATCACAGAAAGGCAATACATTGACCAAGAAAACCAAAAACAGCAGCATGGATGGAGTGAAAACGAACATCTCCAGATTCCACTTTAAGAAATGCGTTCTGATTTCAGAGCGCAGTATACACAAAAATATTCCATATGGAGCATATGGAATATTTGTTCCTGTGCCCCCAAGGGGGTACTATATAAATGGATAATACATAAGTTGATGGGGTATCAGTACAGGATTCTGAATGCGAGATGCATTTGATTGGGCAATTTCCTCTCGGCCATACAGTCTCTTGCTTTTTGTTTTCAGCGTCGCTATACTGTGAGTGTGCGCAGGTTGGTTATCCATCCCATATAAGTTTTCGTTGCCTAATCACCTCTTTTAATTTAGGATATTAGGCGGAAGGAATAAATCCCAAAAGGAATTAGGCTGGCAGTCTCCCCTCGTGTTGGGCGGCAAGTCCGCAAAATCGAGTAGAAGGAGATAAGGTCATGAAAAAGCAAATTGGCTCAATCTTCCTTGCGTTGACACTTCTAACGATGGCGGTAAATGCGTGCGCCCCTGCTCCGACACCAGCGCCGTCCACATCTACACCTCAGCCGGTGCCACCTACTGCTACCTTCACGCTTGCGCCTATAAGGATTCTGCCAACGATAACTCCCAAAGGCGATCCTCTTATAATTCAGACTGTCTACGACCCCGATCAGCGAGTCTACTGGCTCGCAGACGCCAACCTGGCCGGCAACACGACAATACGAGCGCAGCTCGGCGTGACGGGGATAGATCCGAATGGCACGATGGACTACCAAACAGCGCTGGATTGGGTCAACGCGCTCAATTCCTATGACAGCGGCAGGGGCTACCTGGGACACAACAACTGGCAACTCCCGGTCACGCCTTCAACTGACGCTACCTGCGCGGTTGCCAGCGGCAACGACGGCAACTCATTCGGCCCTTCGTGCACGGGGAGCGCGCTGGGTAGTCTCTACACTGTCTTTCTTGGTCACACTTATCCTCAGAGCGTGGTTCCAAATTTCACCAATACCGTTGTCCCATTCCACAATCTCCAGCCCTCGCTCTACTGGAGTGCGACGGACTCGGGGGCGGCCGGTCAGGCCACCTTCTCATTCAACATAGGGATCGCGTTCGCAAATACCGTTAGATACAACTTCATGCATGTGTTGCCGATGCGCCATGGTGTGATCGGGGCTAAGACGCCAACTGGTTCCGGAACCGTGGTTCCTTATACAAGTGGCAGCGCTGCCGGCATGGCGGTCTATGATCAGCATACGCAGATCACCTGGGTCCTCGACGCAAATCTGGCTGCCTCGAGCAGCTTCGGTGTCTCTGGCACCACCACCATTCAGAGTGCCAACGGCGTTTTGACTGTGCCGTTGATCAACAACAACGGAGCAATGCTCTTCGCAACATCTGCAACATGGCTCAATGCCATGAACAACAGCAGCTATGCCGGAGCCAGCGACTGGGAGATGCCGGCACTTTCGGACTTACAGACGGTATATAGCGATCTTCGGCTACAGGCCGGGGATACCAGGATGACAATGCAAGGAAGCGTGGGGTCATTTACGAATCTGCAGCCATTCTTTTATTGGGCATGTATGCGGGATGAAGACGGCAGCAGTCAATCCCCATGCAACGGAAGCGCCGCGGGCAATCGGCCCGGGAATAGGGCGGTCATGGAGTGGGCTTTCAACTTTGACAGTGGATTCCAGGGGACGGATCAGAGCAACAAGCGCTTCTATGTGGTGGTCTATTATCCGGCTCCACCATGACAGCCTTCGGCGTAAGTACGGGCCGTGCTCTTTGCCAATTCTCTTGCCATGATGATTCCCTCACCCCTCCAGTCCCGGCGGCGGTTGAGCCAAACCATTGGTGCGCCAAGAGAAGCTTGGCGTTTCTTCCAGGGTGAAAGTCCCTGGTGAATAAAGCCTAACCAGCTATTCATACCGAGTGTTGCAATTGTTACGGAGGCAAACGCCGAACAAGACAATTGAAGCGTACACAGGGAACGATGCAGGCCACAAGGGAGTCCGCACTTCCTGAAGCTTGATATAGCCCCGAGATTTGGCTAACGGTTTATCCGTTCAAGTGCAGATGGCGATGGTTTCAATGGAACAGAAGCCAACACAGAGAATGCGATTTGGTGAGCATTCCGAAGGTCTGCCGGGGTCCACTTAAGAGCGTGGCATGTGTCGAGAGAAGCGTCAAGAACTTGGGAGACCCGAATGGTTCCTGGGAAGGCGACTTGCTAGGGTAGTAAATCCGCAGAAGTCAGAACAGGTAGGCCGACCGAAACACCAAGTAGGAGAGCTAATGGCCTTCGGGAGTCGGATCAGCCCACAGTACTCTGAGACGGGAGAGCCGTTCACGTGGGGAAGGGGCTGACAGGCAGTTGCAGCCTGCACAGGAAACCTAGTCCGGACATGCAGGGCCGGAAAAGCTAGGCAAACCTCACCGCAGGGAATAGCAGAAGTTGTAGTATTGCGGAAGCGAGACTGTCTGAAGAGCCCGGTGCGAAAAATCCGCACGCCGGGATCCATGCGGGGGGAGGGTGGGTAACTGCCCTCCCTACCGCGACGGCGCGTCGCGGACTCAAACGTCGCTAGCTTCATAGGATAAGTATGCCAGGAAGAATTAAATCAGGTGAAGGAA